>NZ_JBIRBB010000019.1:0-184805 GCF_044326295.1 Spongiactinospora sp. 9N601 | reverse complement strand
CCACGAGGTCTCCGGTGTTCAGGTTGTTCTTGGTCGATCAACCCTCTTACCGGAGACCTCATTCGTTGTCGATCTACGACTCGCCCAAGCGGCAGCCCGCCTCACAAGACTTCGATACACGCCCTAGGAGTGGTGCCGCCTCGGGCGGACCACGCCGGCCTCGTAGGCGGCGATGGTGGCGTGCAGCCGGTCGCGGACGCCGAGTTTGGCGAGGATCATGGTCACGTGGTCCTTGACCGTCGCCTGGCCGATGCCCAGTGCGGCGCCGATCTCGGCGTTCGAGAGGCCGCGCGCGATGTGCTGGAGCACCTCCGCCTCGCGGCGGGTGAGCCGCTGGAAGATGTCCGAGTCGACCGGATCCTCCGCGGCGACGTACTCGACCAGGCGTTTGGCGACGGTCGGCGCCAGCGGGGTCTGACCGGCGGCGGCGAGCCGGACGGCGTCCAGCAGCCGTTCCGGCTCGGCGTCCTTGAGCAGGAAGCCCACCGCGCCCGCGCGCAGCGCGGCGAACACGTAGTCGTCCATGCCGAAGCTGCTGAGCACGACCACGCGGGTCTCCGGCGCGAGAGCCGTGATCTCGGCGGTGGCGCGGATGCCGTCCACCCCTGGCATCCTGATGTCCATCAGCGCGACGGCCGGGCGCAGCGTGCTGATCAGCTCGATCGCCTGGTGGCCGTCGGCCGCCTGGCCGACCACGGTGAGATCCGGCTCGGCGTCCAGGATCGCCGAGATGCCCGCCCGTACCACCGCCTCGTCGTCGGCGACCAGAACGTCGATCACGCTAGCCCCGCTTCCGGCAGCCACACCCGTACGGCCGCGCCGTTCGCGGACACTTCGCCGCCCGCGGCGTCGGCCAGCGCGAGCAGCCGCCGCCGCGTCACGTCGTCCGCCGTGCCCGACACCATCATCCCACTTCGCAGGTAGGTGACCGTGACCGTCGCCTCCTGTCCGGCCGCGCGGCGCATCAGTTCGCGGCCTGCGAGGAACGCGATCACCTCCACCGCCGGATGAACGGCTCGGCGATGTCCTTCGTACCGTACGAACACGCTCCTTCGGGTGCCGAGCACCCCCAGCGCCTCCAGCGTCGGCGGCGGATCGACGTCGTCCTGTGCCCCCAACCCGTCGAGCAACTCCCTCAGGCCGGTGAGCCCGGCGCGGGCGGCGGCCAGTACGGCGTCCAGCCGCCCTTCATCCGCGGCGGCGACCACTTCGTCCGCCCGCCGCAGCACCGTGGAGCGAAGCCCGGCGGCGATTCGCTCGCGTTCGGCCAGCAGCGCCGCGTGGGTCTGGGCGGCGAAACGCGCGTCGCGCGCAACGGCGGCCTTCCGCCGCTGCTCGCGCCTGGTCCCGACCACGATCCCCAGCGCCCAGGCCGCGGCGGGCAGTACGGCGAGCGCGCCGAGGAGGACGCCGCTCGCCGCGAACAGAGCGAGAGGCAGCGGCCAGGTACGAGCCCTTCGGCGTACGCCGACCGCGTAGAGCAGGACCAGTTCGACCCATCCGCACAACAGGTACAGGTTGCCGGGCGGCTGGAGGGCGCCGGTGGTCCGCCACACGGCCAGCAGCAGGGGGTAGACGGCCACGGAGGCCGCCAGGCTCACCGCGGGAGCGCGATGCCGCCAGGCCAGCGGCAGCGCGTGGAGCGCGAACAGCGGTACCAGCATCAGCGCCTGGGCAGGGGTGAGCGGCGGATTCTCCGGCGGGAGCAGGGCCACCCCGGCAGTGAGGGCGACGGCCAGCATCACGAGCGCGAGATCGGTGGCCCGCCTTCCCCGCCATCCGCCCACACGGGTCGAAGCAGGGAGGCCCAGGCCAGGCGTCAACGGCAGCACGGCCCGCACAGTCCACCCCGCCCCGGAAGGCCCCGCCGTCAACGACCCCCCGCACTCGCCCACCGCACCCGCGAGCCCGGCCAGCCCCCACCCGCCCCGCCCCTGCGCGGCCCGCTGCCGGCCGGTGTGCCCCTGCCCGCGGTGCTCCGTCTCGCCGTGGGCCTGTCCACCGTGCGCCTCTACGCCGTCGCTCCGGTCTCCCCGCTCTCCCCCTGTTCCGGGGCCCGGGATCGGAGGCGGGGATTCCAGGGGCGGGGCGTGGTCGGTGATCGTCGCGACCAGGTGTGCCGACTTCGTCTCCACGCTGACGTCTATGGAGGATGCCGGCGCGTGTTTGAAGGCGTTGGTCAGCGACTCGCGTACCACCCGGACGGCGACCGCCGTGGCCTGCGGCGACGCGTCGGTGGCCCCGGCCGTGCGCCGGTAGGTGATCCGCTGCGGCGGCCAGGTGGACATCAGCGCGTCGATCTCGCTCAGGTCTCCCGTGGCCGCCGGTTCAGGGGGGTCATCGCACCCGGCCAGGCGGGCAAGTTCGGACGCGGCGGCCCTGCCTTCCGCCGCGGCGTGGTCGAGGGCACGGGCCTTCATCACCGGGTCGGCGAGCCGCAGGGCGGCGGTCGAGCCGACCGCGATCGCGGTGAATCGATGGGCGCTCGTGTCGTGCAGTCCGGCCGCCAGTCGGTGGCGTTCGAGCCGGGCCGCGAAATGGGCGAACCTGGACCGCGCGCCCCAGTGGATCACGGCGGCGGTACGCCTGGTGAGGGAGCGCCTCCGCCAGCGGCCGAGCGCCCAGGCGACCGCCGCCATACCAGCGGCGACCAGTGCGGCGCCCAGGACCTCGCGGTCCGACCAGCCGACCGCGCTCGCGACGACGGCACTCGCCCCGGCGACCACGCCGGCCGCTGCCGCGGCGATACCGGCGGTGTGGTGGCGAGCCACGAAATAGACCATCGTGAGGGCGGCCGGCGAAGCCGACCACCACACCAAGCCCTGCATGTCACTTCCCCTAAGGCATCCACGCGTCCGATTTCTGGGGGTCGCTCATGGATGATGGGGGAATTCTAGTGCCGCGTCACCGAACCCTGCCGGAGTTGTCGACCTGGGTGGGGGAGCACGCCCGCCGTGGCACGTAAGCCTGAGATGTTCGTCCGGCCGGCTTCGGCGATCACGACGTTGATGCCGGTCCTCCGCCGGGGTGAGGGGCGACCGGCCATGCGGGGGGGTGCCGAATCCTTCCGTGGGCGGAACGGCAGGGCCGGTCGCCCGCCTAGCGTCGATCAGGTGAGAGATATGCGAAACAAGAAGATTCTCCGGGGACTGCTCTGCGCGGCGCTGGCGCTGGCCACTGCGGCGACCGCGTCCCCGGCCGCCGCGTCCGCCGCCTCGGATGACGCGCGGCTACAGAAGGGCCTGGACGCGATCCGCGCGGCGGGGGCCGTCGGAGTGATCGCTGAGGTACGGCTGGACGGCCGGGTGTGGCGTGGTTCGGCCGGCTCGGTACGGCTGGGCCGGCAGGTGACCCCGACCGGGAAGGAACGCTTCCGCGCAGGCAGCATCGTCAAGTCGTTCGTGGCCACGGTCGTGCTGCAGTTGGTGGCGGAGCGCAGGCTCCGGCTCGACGACACCGTGGGCGACCTGCTGGGCGTGGGCGAGGACAAGGTGGAGCGGGCGGACGAGATCACCGTTCGCCAACTGCTCACCCACGCCGCCGGCGTCCCTGAGTACCTGCCGGACGGCCAGCCGCCCGGCGGCGCGCTGGCCAACCGCCACCGTACCTGGCGACCGGAGGAACTCATCGCCCTGGCACGACGGCACCCCCGGCCGTTCGAGCCCGGCGCGCAGCAGGCCTACTCCAACACCAACTACGTCCTGCTCGGTATGATCATCAAGCGGGTGACCGGCCGCGACTTCGGGACGGAGATCCACCGGCGCATCATCCGCCCGCTCGGCCTGAAGGACACCGAGGTGCCCGGGAGCCGCCCGGCCATCAAGGGCCGATACCTGCACGGGTACCTGAACGGTCCGGACGGCGAACCGGTGGACATCAGTACCTACAACATGACCCTCGCCGCCGGTTCGGGAAACCTGATCTCCACCGACGCCGACCTCAACCGCTTCTTCCACGCGCTGGTGACCGGCCGTTTGGTCCGCCCCGCTCTCCTGCGCCTGATGACCACCGGCACGGAGTACGGTATGGGCCTGGGACTGATGCCCACCTCCTGCGGCCTTGCCATCGGCCACACCGGCACGGCCTACGGGTACCAGACGATGTCCTTTCACCTGGCGAACGGCCGGCGCCAGGCGTCGATCTCCTACACCCCGCGCACCGGCAAGGAACTCCAGGCCACCAACGCCATATTGTGGAAGACCCTCTGTCCCGATCCCCCCCGACGCCGTGGTGGTGAGTGAGCCGTAGCGGGCGTCCTGATGGCCCGGTCAGGGCCGGCGGGTACGTGCCTTGGGAGCACGCCGATGGCGAGCAGCGGCCAGCCGCCGCTGACCGGGAAGTAGATGACGCTCAGCGCGACGCCGAGGACCACCATGTACCAGCCGAGCTGCGCGGGCAGCCGCCCGGTCGTGCGGATGATGTGGGCGGCCGGCGTGCCCACGGCCAGGAGTGCGACTCCGGTGACCACGGTGAGGGTCAGCCGGCGTCCGCCAGTACCCGGCGGTAGAAGGCGGTCTGGTCGGCGGCCACGCGTACGCGCAGCTCGGGATCGGTGTAAAAGGTGAAATGGGTGCCCGGGTAGACGCGCAGCTCGCCGTGTGGCGCCCGGTCGACGAGCGCCCGGGTCGTCTCCAGCGGCGTCTCGTGGTCGTCGGCGGCGGCGCAGACGAGCAGCGGGCGGGTCAGCCTCCCCGCGGCCTCCGCCGGGCGGTAGCGCATCATGTCCAGCAGCGCCCGCGGCGCGATGCTGTTGCGCCACAGCGTCGTCGCGCTCCCACGGGTCAGGGTGCGGCGGGCCCGGGGCCGCCTCGTCCGCACCGGGCGCGCTCTGGCCGAGCCTCCTCGGGTGGCGGCCGAAAATCGCGAAGCGCTAAGGCGCACCTGTGATGAGATCAATCCTCATGAGCCTGATGAAGACTCGTTTCTCTGAAGAGGGCGACCTGCCGGCCAGGATGGAGCAGAACCTCGCCGAACACGCCTGTCACCTGCACCGGCAGATCAAGGGCGCGACCGTCATCGAGACCGACGACCTCCGAGTGTGCGACAGCGGCCTTGCCGACGACACCTTCAACATCGTCGCCGCGGCCCGCTTCACCGATGACACGGCCCAGGCGCGGATCGCCGAGACGGTCCGGACCCTGACCGCCACCGGCCGCCCCTTCTCCTGGTGGGTGGGCCCTGCTTCCACACCGCCGGATCTGAGAGCCCGCCTGTCGGCCGCCGGCCTTCGGGTCGCTGAATACGAGACGGCCATGTGGGCCGAGCTGAAGGACACCCTTCCGCAGCCGTACGCGGACGGGCTCGACATCCGCCCGGTCACGACACCCGCACAGCTCGCCGACTACGCCACGGTCCTTGCCGCCATCTGGGACCCGCCCGCCGACACCGTGCGCCGCTTCTACGACCTGGCCGCTCCGGCGGCGCTGGCCGCCGATTGTCCCGCCCGCTACCTGGTCGGCTACGCGGAGGGCCACCCGGTCTGCTCGGCAGAGGTCTTCCACCACGCACAGGTCGCCGGAATCTACAACATTTCCACCCTGGCCACCCACCGCCGACGCGGGTACGGCGGCGCCATCACCCTCGCCGCCCTCCACACCGCCTGGAGCCACGACCACCGCATCGCGGTCCTCCAGGCATCGACGGATGGCGAACCCGTTTACCGGCGTCTGGGCTTCCGCTCCTGTGGCCGGTTCACCGAATACGCCCTCACCCCCTGAGTGAGGCGGCACCTGACGACGGGGTCACGTTCCTGAGCTGGGACACGGGCACGATCACAGTCGCCTCCAGAGGTCAGCCGCCGAGGTGCGCGCCGCCGTTGACGTGGACGACCTGGCCGGTGATGTGACCGGCGCCGGGGGATGCGAGGAACGCGATCGTGGCGGCGACGTCCTCGACCCGGCCTGCGCGGCCGGTGGCGGTCTGGGCGACCAGCGCCGTACGGCGCTGCTCGGGCAGCCCGTCGCCGAAGAACTCGGTCTCCTCGACCAGCCCCGGTGCCACGACGTTGGCGGTGATGCCGCGCCCGCCGAGCTGGAACGCCAGTTCGGCGTTCCAGGCGAGCACTCCGGCCTTGGCCGCGCCGTAGCCCGCCGCGCCCTTGGCCGCGGCGATCGAGCCGAGGGTGACAACGCGGCCCCCGTCCGCCAACCGTGGCGTGAGCGCCGTGGTCACCAGCACCGCGCTCACCAGATTGGCCTCCAGGTTGGCCAGCCACGCGGCCCGCAGCCCGGCCAGGTCCCGGGGCTCGGAACGCTTGAAGTCGGTGTTGCCGCCCGCGTTGTTGACCAGCACCTCCACCCGCTGCGGCAGCTCGGGTAACGCGGCCTCGATCTCGGCGGGAACCGTCACGTCGAACGGCACGGCCCGCACCCCGTTCCCCAACTCGGCCACCGCGCTGTCCAGGACGTCCTTGCGGCGGCCGGTGATCACCACGTCCAGGCCGTCGGCTGCCAGCGCCGCCGCCGTGGCCTTCCCGATCCCCGTGCCGCCACCCGTCACCACGGCTGTACGCCTCATAACCAGACTCCTTGTTTAGACCTAAACTTCTCCTCGTAGAATAGGAAACGTGACCCAGCACCGCAAACCCGACGCCGTAGATGAGATCCAACTGGCCTGGCACCGGGAGCGTCCCGGCACCCCTGTCGCCTCGATCGGGATCGTCACCCGCGTATGGCGGGCCGCCAAACTGTTCGGCGATGAACGCCGCCGCACGCTGGCCCGGCTCGGCATCGACGGCGCCACCCTCGACCTGCTGTCCACGCTGCGCCGCAGCGGCCCCCCGTACACCATGACCCCGGCAGAGCTGCGCGCCTCGTGCCTGGTCACGGCGGGCGCCATCAGCCAGCGCGTCACCCGCGCCGAAAAGGCGGACCTGGTCCACACCACACGCGGTCCGCGCGGGCGTACCCAGACGATCACCCTGTCCGATGCCGGGCACCGGCTCGTCGAGGACACCGTCGATGCCCTGCTGACCCATGAAGACGCGCTCATCGCCCACCTCGACGAGGACCAGCGCGACCACCTCACCGTCCTGCTCCGCACCCTGCTGGACGGCCTCATCGAACGCCTCAACGCCGACGAACGCCCTGGTCAGGTCGGCGACGATGCCCCCGGGCCGTGACCGCGACCGCCGCAGCGATCGACTCCCGGAGACGAGCGGCTTCGGGGCTGGGTCGTCCCCTGCGGCGATGACACCGTGGCCGGCTTCATGCGCGCATCGACCGTCGAGGCGGCCGGAATGCTGCCGGGCCGGCAGTCCTGCCAGATCCTCAACGCGGCCTGGTCCACCGACGACGTGACCGAGCACGATGTGCTCGCACGGTCGCAGCCGACCGGAACGACTCCCACCGGGCCGACGGTGACCTCGTGGTGTTCGGCTCCGGCACGCTGATCCGCGCACTCGCCGAACACGGCCTGATCGACGAGTACCGCCTGCTCGTCTTCCCGATCGTCATCCGTACCTGCCGTGGCCGCCGTGCCAGCCCCGGCAGCGCCCGCAGACCGGCCGAAAATCCAGAATTCAACGAGCCGAAACTACGATGTTCATCGTAGCGTTGCCGGTCGGCCCGAGCGCATTCAACGTTGATCGATGAACTCGCCGCATGCAATCCCATGTCCTGTCACGCACCCGTGCCCTCGCTCGCGTGACCGCCGCGCTCGGCGTCGTTCTCGCCCTCGGGGCGGTTGTGCCCGCCGCCCATGCGGCGGACCCGCTGCCCGGGATCGACGGCGGCGGCACGCCCCGGGACCCGTACCAGATCGACTCGGCCGACGACCTGCGCACGGTCGCCGGCGCGATCAACGGGAACCCGGGCGGCTTCGGCGGCGCGGCCTACCGGTTGACCGCCGATATCAACTTCGGCGGAAGCACGTTCGGCGGTATCAACTTCTTCACTGGAACACTCGAAGGCGCCGGTCACACGATCAGCGACATCCGGCTCGTACGGGAGCCGTCGGCGGGGGGCGAGGCCGACCGCCTGGGACTGGTCCGTCGCCTGGACGGCGGCACGATCCGCAACCTCACCCTCGACCGTGTGCAGGCCGACGCCGGGACGAGCACCGGCGGCTGGATCGGCGCCGTCGCCGTGGTGGCCACCAACTCCACCCTGACGGGCAACACCGTGAAGGGCGCGCGGCTCACCGCGGCCAGCGCCGAGAAGGTGGGCGGCATCGTCGCCGAGCTGCACAACGGAACCATCGAGGACAACCTCGTGACCGGTTCCCTGAGCGCGGCCAAGATGCCCGCCGGCATCGCCGCCTACGTCAACCAGAACTCCCAGGTGCGGCACAACCTGGCGGCGGCCGACCTGATGATCAACGCCCCGGGCGGGGACGGCGGCACGCGCGGCATCGACGCGGGGCTCATCGCCGGCTACCCGGGCTCGCCCAATGGCTCCGCCTTCACCGGCAACGTCGCGCTGTCCGGCTCGATCGCCTACACGGGCAAGGCCGACGGGTTCGTCGGCCGCATCATCGGCTACACCGGCTACGACGGCTGGACGGCCGAGAACAACCTGGCCAACGCCGCGATCACCATCGGCGGCCAGGCCGTCACCGGGCCGGGCGTCAAGAACCAGCACGGCACGGACGCCACCGCCGACCAGCTCGCCCAGCGGGCGACGTACGAGAAGCTGGGCTGGGACTTCGCCAACGCCTGGCGCTGGGACGACGCGCTGCGCCACCCGGTGCCGCAGTACACCCCGACGCTGTTCGGCAGCGGCACCGCGGAGCAGCCCTACGAGATCGCCTCCCCCGAGGACCTGGAACTGCTCGCCGCCCAGCTCAACGCCGGCAACGCCCGGTACACCGGCGACAGGCACTTCGCCCTGACCGCCGACCTCGACTTCGCCGGACGCGAGCCGTTCGGCGGCATCAACCGCTTCGAGGGCGTGCTGGACGGCGCGGGGCACAAGGTCAACGGCCTGGTCTACGCCCCGCAGCCGAGCGCCGGCGGCGAGGCCGACCGGCTCGGCCTGGTGCGCCAGCTCGTCGGCGGCACCATCCGCGGTCTCACCCTGACGAACGTCAAGGCCGACGGCGGCACGCGCGGCGGGTTCGTGGCCGGCCTCGCCGTCGTCGCCACCAACGCGACCCTGACGGGCAACGCCGTACTCGACGCCGGTCTCACGGCCACCGGCGCGGAGAAGGTGGCGGGCCTGGTCGCCGAACTGCGCGGCGGCTCCGTCACCGACAACCGGGTACGCGCCGCGATCAGCGCGCAGAAGATGCCCGCCGGCCTCGTGTCCTATTCCAACGGCGGCGTGACGATCCGCAACAACCTCGTCGAGGCGACCCTCACCGTGGCGGCCGACGGGGGCGCGGGCGGCACCCGCGGCATCGACGCCGCTCACGTCGTGGCCTACCCGGGCAACCCGAGCGCGGGCGGCTCGTTCACCGGCAACGTCGCGCTGTCCGGCTCGATCGCCTACCGGGGCAGGATCGACGGGTTCGCCGGTCGCGTCGTCGGCTACACCGGCTATGACGGCTGGACGGCCGAGAACAACCTGGCCAACGCCGCGATCACCATCGGCGGCCAGGCCGTCACCGGGCCGGGTGCCAAGAACCAGCACGGCACGGACGCCGCGGCCGACCAGCTCGCCCAGCGGGCGACGTACGAGAAGCTGGGCTGGGACTTCGCCGAGAAGTGGAGCTGGGACGCCAAGCTCGGCCATCCGGTGCCGAAGTACGTCTCCTCGGCCGAGGCGCCGAACCGGATCACCACCACCTTCCACGGCGACCCGGGCACACAGCGCGCCTTCACCTGGTATTCGGCGCTGGACACGGACGGCGCCGTCGCCGTGCTGAGCACCGACCGCGAGTTCCCCGAGGGCTCGGCCACGGTGACCGTCCAGGCGCAGCGCGAGGAGAGCGATGACGGGGAGACCTTCTACCGTGCCATCGCCCGCGACCTGCGGCCCGGCACCACGTACTACTACCGCGTGGGCAACTCGGGCGAGCAGGTGTGGAGCGCCACCGGCACGTTCGTCACGGCGAAGGGCGGGGACGAGGACTTCACGTTCATCGACCTGACCGACACCCAGTCGCAGAACCTGGCCGAGGCGGAGCTGTCGGCGCAGACCATCGCCAAGGCGCTTCGGCACGTGCCGGGCGCGGAGTTCGTCATGCACAACGGCGACGTCGTCGAGGACGGCGGCCGGGAGCAGGACTGGAAGGACCTGCTCGACGCCGCCCGCCCGAGCCTGCTGAAGACCACGCTCGCGCCGGCGTCGGGCAACCACGACGCGGCGGCGAACGCGTTCGCCGACCACTTCACGCTTGCGGGCCCGCAGGACCAGGACCGGTCCGGCGGCGTGTACTACTCCTACACCTACAACCGCGCGCACTTCATGGTGCTCAACACCAACGAGGGCGGGCCCGAGGGGATCTCCCGGAAGCAGATCGACTGGCTTCGCGCCGACGCCAAGGCCGCGCGCGACGCCGGCGCCAGGTGGCTCATCCTGTCCATGCACAAGGGCACCTACACGACGGCGAACCACCTGGACGACGGCGACGTCATGGCGATGCGCCGCACTCTCGTGCCGGTGATCGACGAGCTGGACATCGACCTGGTGCTGCAGGGCCACGACCATGTGATGAGCCGGTCCAAGGTGCTGGCCGCCGACCCCAAGGGGGTCCAGGGCGCGCGGCCGGTCGAGACCACCAAGATCACCGAGGTCCGCGCCGGGAAGCGCGTCGAGTACGCGGTGGACCCCAAGGGTTCCATCTACTTCCTGCCGAACACCGCCGGCGCCAAGCACTACAAGCAGGCCACCAACCCGCAGGGCGTGGACCTGGAGCCCTACCTGCGGCTGTTCGACCGCACCGGCGAGCAGGCGGGCGAGAACTTCACGTCGGTGAACGTCACGGCCGCCCGCCTCACCGTGAACGTCTACGACATCCGCGACCGCGGCGTACCGCGCCTGTTCGAGGGCTTCGGAATCGACCGCGCGATCTCCCCGGTCGCCGCCCGGATCGACGAGCTGCCCGCCGCCTCCGACATCACGCTGAAGGACGCCAAGGCGGTGGCCGCGGTGCGCGACGCCGTGAACGGGCTCACCGAGGCGCAGCGCGGCGCCCTGACCGGCCTGGCGCGCCTTGCGGACGCCGAGCGCCGGCTGCGCGAGCTGGGCGGGCTGGTGTCCACCGACGGCAAGACCGTGGCCTGGGCCGACCCCGGCGCGACCGCCCGCCAGATGGTCACCGTCCGCAACGACACCGCGTCGGACTTCACCGGCACGCCGGTCCAGCTCCGCATCCCGTTGGCGCCCGACGTCAAGCGGGACGAGCTGGCCTTCTTCGCCGCCGACGGCGCGCCCTTGCCGTTCGAGGTGGAGACCTGGCGGCCGGGCGCCACCTCGACGGTGTGGGTCCGGGTGGCGAGCCTGCCCGCCGGGTCGGCGCGCCAGGTGTGGGCCTACTTCGGCGGCGGAGCGCCCGGCAACGATCCCACCGCCGTGTGGGGCGAGGCGTACTCCCTGGTCGAGCACTTCGGCGGCGACACCGCGAGCGGCGAGCGCCGTACCGACTCCACGGGCCGGCAGACCGGTGTCGTGGTGGGCGGCGACCTGACCACCGGCCCCTCGGAGCGGGGCACCGGCCAGGCGCGGTTCGGCGCTTCGCGCCTGCAGTACGCGGGCGACGTCGGCGGCGGGCACGACCGTATAGCGATCAGCGGCGTGTACTCCCTCACCGAGGAGGACCTGGCCGCGCTGGGCGCACCGGCCCCCGTGGTCGCGAAGGAGAGCGCGACCGGTGACGGGCAGCTCACGTTCTGGCAGGGCGTCCGGCCGGACGACAAGCAGGTCGGCACGCGCCTTTCGGGCAACAGCTTCGAGTTCGGAAACGTCGATCTGAGCAATCGGTTCGGCTTTCCGGCCGACGGCAGGCCGCACCTGGTCACCCAGACCTACGACGGCATGACGTACTCGGTGTTCATCGACGGCCGCGAGGTGCACAGCCAGATGGTCGAGTACCGCAGCACCTTCTCGGACCCGGCCGTGCAGACGACGATCGGCGACTACTACACCAACGACGGCACCCTCCGGACGCCGTTCCATGGACTGGTCGATGAGGTGCAGATCGCGGGCGTGGCCTTCACTCCCGCTTTCGAGTCCTTCCGGTATGCGAACCTGTTCGGCGATGCCGTGACCTTCGGCGAGCGGGTCGAGCGTGCGCGTGAGCGCCTGACGCTGGTGGTCGGCACGCCGCGCGCGGGCGGCTCGCTGGAAGCGGGCCTGGTCGAGGTGACCGGTACCGTCAGCAGGCGCGCCGAGCTGACCGCGCGGGTGGGCGGCGAGCAGGTGCTCGCCCAGCGGGTCGACGCCGGGCCGTTCACGGTACGCGTGCCGGTGAACCGGATCGGCGAGCACACGCTCACCGTCGGCGCCGCCGCCATCGGCAAGTCGGGTAAGCCCGCTTCCGGTGGGTCGCGGGACGTGGCCGAGCCGGTCGAGATCCGGGTCACGGTCAAGGACACCGTGGCGCCCGCCGTGCCGAAGGTGAGCGACGACGCCGCCTCGGGTTCAGGCAACCGGGTCACGCTGAGCGCGACGCCGCAGACCGAGGACCGCGAGCGGGTCGAGGCCAGGTTCTACGCGGGCCCGACCATCCCGCTCAGCGCCTCGAACGTCGTGGTACGCACCGGGACCACCCCGGACCGGGTGCCCGACGCGCTGAAGCCCGGCAGCGGCACCGTGAGCAAGGAGTCGCTGCCGACGACGAAGGGAACGAACGAGAACCCGTTCCAGATCTACGAGATCTCGCTGACCGGCGAGCAGGCGAAGCAGCAGGAGTTCCACCTGACCTGGACGGGCTCGGGGGACGACCGCACGGTCTCGGCCCACGTGTACGACCACGCGGCCGGCCGCTGGATCCTGAAGGACGCAGGGGCCGACCCGTCCGGGGCCGCGGTCGAGCTGGACGTGACCGCCCGCGCCGGCGAGAACGTCGTGGCCGGCGGGAAGCTGCACCTGCTGGTCTGGCGCGGCCTGACCGCGCTGCCGGGGCAGCAGGGCGACGACATCGAGTCCATGCCCGCCGCCGACCGGTACGACTGGGCCTTCGACCACGTGCCGGACTCCCAGCTCTACGCGCAGGCGACGCCCGACCTGATGACGCACCAGTTCGAGTACGTCGCCGACGTCGCGGCGGAGCGCAAGACCAAGCTGGTGCTCCAGTCGGGCGACTGGGTCAACCGCGAGTACTTGTCGCAGGAGTACCAGTGGGAGAACGCCGAGCCGTCGGCGCGGGCGCTGGAGAAGGCGGGCCTGCCGTACATGATCTCGTGGGGTAACCACGACTACTCGGACGCGCGCAACGGCCGGATCATGCTGCCGAAGTATTTCCCGATGGAGCGGTTCGAGAAGAGTCTCAAGGGCGGCCCCTGGCGGTTCGGGGGCAGCGACAACATCGACAACTACTACTACACGGCCGAGATCGACGGGGCGAAGCTCCTGCTGATCACCGTCGGCTTCTTCTCCGCGGACAACGCCGGCGACCCCGGACTGGCCTGGGCCAAGCGCGTCATCGAGGCCCATCCCGACCACGCGGTGATCATCGCCAATCACAACTCGGTGAACCAGGGCGTCAACGGCTGGTCGAACGGGAACGTCACCCAGGCGCTGATCGATCCGTACCCGAACGTCAAACTGGTGCTCGGCGGCCACATCGCCGGCACCGGCGTCGCCTCGCGGCAGTCCGCCGGCGGCAACCGCGTCTACGGCGTACTGACCGATTACCAGTCGCGCGTCTACGGCGGGCAGGAGTACCTCAAGCACATCAGCGTCGATGCCGAGAACGACCTGATCTACTTCAACACCTGGTCGCCCCTGCTGGGCAAGGCGACGTCCGACGGGAACTGGCACCACAAGGTCCCCCAGGGCGCGATTCCCGGTTTCCACGGCGCGGACACGGAGAACTTCGCCCTGGAGATCGACCTCGGCGGCAGCACCACACGGACCCTCGCCGCCGAATCGCTCACCGTCGCGGCCGGCGCGCGGCAGCAGGTCGGGGACGTACGGCCGGCGGTCGGCGCCCAGCAGGTCTCGGTGGTGCTGAACGGCCTCACCAGGGGCGGCTCCTACGAGTGGTACGCCGAACTGCGCGACCCGGCGGGACATGTGACCCGCAGCGCCGTCAGCACCTTCACCGTGGCGAAGGCGCCCGCGTGGGCCCCCGGGACCGTCTACACCGGCGGCAGCGAGGTGACCTACCGCGGCGCGCTCTGGCGGGCGGCGTGGTGGTCCCGCGACCAGGCGCCGGGCGACCCGAACGGGCCGTGGCAGGAGATCGCCACGACCGCCGACGGCACCGCCGTCTGGACACCGACCCGCATCTTCGTGGCCGGTGACGTGGTGGAACACCGTGGCCACCGGTACCGGGCCGCATGGTGGACCCGCAACCAGCGACCGGACGACCCACGCGGCCCCTGGCGCCCGCTGAGCTGACCCTGGAACGAACCGTGGGCGTGATCGTCGCGACCGGTCCAACCGCGACGATCACGCCCACGACCCTGAGGAGTCCCCGTGTGGAGGGTGAAATGCGCCCACGCTGACCGCCCGGCTGGAGCGGCTCGCCCACCAGATGACCGCCGAACTGGCCGCCCACCTGGCCGAGGAGACCGGCGCCGCGCCCGGCGACCCGCTGCCCCGGGCCGTCGCCTGGCAGCTCGGGAGCCTGCACAGCCTGGTCTTTTCGGAGATCGGCAGGCGGACCGCGGCCGGCGAGCGGCCGGGCGTGATCGCCGCGGACGTGCTGGAGCTGATCGACGCCGTGGAGGGTCTCATGGGGGAGCGCCTGCTCGGCTATGCCGTACGAGAGGAATGAGCGGTTGTTCAGAGTGACGATCAGAGGGAAGTTCACCGGGCTCGACGACGCCGGGCGGGCCGCCGTGCTGGCCGCGGGCGGCACCGCCTACACCGAGGCCGGGACGTTCACCCACGATTCGAGCGTGACGGCCTTCACCTTCCGCTGTGAGGTGCCGGCGGGCCCGGACGACGGCGAGGACGAGGCGGCGCTCGGCGCGATGGCCGCGCTGGGGGCGCACGGGCACCCGCATGAGATCTTGAAGCTCGCGGTGACCGACATGCGCGACATCAAGATCCGCCCTAAGGGGCGCCGGGCGTGACCGGTGTCATGGTCTGTCACGGTCGCGGCGTGAGCCGGTCGGAGCGCTCGGCCTCGATGCGGGACCACTGCGGGATGGGGCGTCCATCGCCTCCACAGGCAGCAGACCATGCCACGGTCGTGTCCAATCGTTGTAGTCGTTTCAGTGGTCGTCCGCCGGGCCGGGGTGCTCCACCAGTTCCTTGATCCGCAGCAGGCGGGTCTCCCAGGAGCGGCCGATCCGGTCCAGTTCTCGCGCCAGCGCGCCGAGCCGGGCGCCGACGGCGAGGTAGACGACCTCGCGCCCGCGCTGCTCGGACTCGACCAGCCCGACCTCGCGCAGCACCTCCACGTGCTTGCCGATCGCCTGACGGCTCACCGGCAGCACCCTGGCCAGCGCGGTCGCCGACATGGGACCCTCGCCGAGCCGGGTGAGGATCTCCCAGCGTGTCGGGTCTCCGAGCGCGGCGCACACGACGGGGAGGGGGGCGGTCACGGACGCGTCGCCGGGGCGGACGCGGACTTCTCGACGAACACCTTCGCCGCCTCCAGCTCGGCGAGCCAGCCCTTGTCATTGCCCTCGCGTTCCTTCAGCCACGCGGCGGGGTCGTCCGCCAGGCCGGAGAACCCGCTCTCGACGACGCGCAGCGTCACCCCGCCGCCGTCCCGCTCGTCGATCCAGAACTCGACGAGGGTCGAGGGCGTCGACTCGTCCCGGAACGGGGTGCCGATCCAGCGGAACGCCGCGTAGCGCGGCTTGTCCAGCTTCACCGTCCGGAACCGGAACTCGCCCAGCGTCGGATGGCCCACCACGGCCACGTCGCCCTCGTAGCGCAGGTCCGGGTCGGCATCGACCGCGCCGTCGTTGACGTACCAGCCGGGGCGTACGACCAGCTCCCAGACCCGCTCGGCCGGGGCGTCGATGTCGATCTGCCGGGCGATCCGGTCAAGCTCGGCCAGCTCGACGTCGGTGTAGGTGGTGTCCATGATTTGCTCCCTGGGGGTGTTTCCGGTACCTCGATCTGCAACTCCACGATTGCACATTGAGGCCGCACCTGCAACCCATGGCTTGCACACGCGACACACCGCCGATCATGGCCTTGGTCAGGGGACCGACCGGCAGGTCGGCCAATATCGCAAAACTCTATTTGCAAACTAATCTTTGCGGTCTACTGTGGGCGGCATGGAAAAGACGTACCTGTTCCCCGACGGGTCGGTCGCGTGAACGCCGCGTCGGTACGGCGGCGCTATGCCCTCATCAGTTTCCTGACCTGGCTGCCCGCCGGGCTGATGATCGCCCCGCTGGTGCTGCTCATGCTGGACCGGGGCATGACGATCGTTCAGGTCGGCGTGGTCATGACCGTGTACTCCCTGGTCATAGCAGGGCTGGAACTGCCCACCGGGGGGCTGGCCGACGTCGTGGGACGCCGGGTGGTGCTCGCCGTGTCCGCCGCCTGCACGGCCCTGGCGCTGGTGTTGCTCGCGGTGGCCGGCTCGTTCTGGGCGTTCATGATGGCCTGCGTGGTGCTGGGAATCGCGCGGGCGTTGTCCAGCGGGCCGGCCGAGGCATGGTTCGTGGACACGCTGCACGCCGCCGAGGGGCCTGATGCCGATCTGCGGCCCGGACTGTCGCGCGGCCACATCATGGAGGACATGGCGCTGGGCATCGGCGTGATCGTGGGCGGCTTCGTCCCGCTCGCCGCCGAGGCCGCCGACCTGGCCGATGCGGCGGGCCCGGACGGTACGGCGATCGCGGTGTCGCTCGACCCGCTGGCGTGGCCCGCGGTGCTCGGGGCCGTCGCCGCGCTGGTGTGGCTGGGGACCGTACTGGTCGCGATGCCCGAGGGCGCCCGGCCGCCCGTCTCGATGGCGCAGGTGCTGCGGGGCGTCCCGGTCACGATGGTGGCGGGGGTCCGGGTGTCGGTACGCGACGGGGTGCTGCGTCGGCTGGTCCTGGTGTCCGCGGTGGTCGGGATGGCGCTGACCGGCATCGAGCTGCTGGTGCCCGGGCACCTGGCCGAGCTGACCGGCTCCGGCGAGGTGGGGGCCACGGCGTACGCGATCGTGTCGGCGGTCGGCTTCGCGGCGAGCGCCCTGGGCGCGGCCCTCGCCCCCGCCCTGGCCCGCCGCCTGTCCCGAAGCCCGTCCCGCCACGCGGACGGACCGGGAGACGGGGGCAGGGGATCGGTGCGCGGGGCGGCGGCCGGGCTGGTGGTCGCCGGAGCCGCGCTGGCCGGGCTGGCCGGGTCGGCGGCCATGGGCGGCGCGGGCGCCGGTGGCGTGGTGCTCGCGGGCCTGCCCTACGTGGTGTTCTTCGCGGGACTGGGCGCGCACGGAGTGCTCAGGGCCGAGCTGGCCCACCACCGGGTCACCGCGGACGAGCGGGCCACGATGGCTTCGGCGACCTCACTGGCCGGATCGGGAGGCGGCGCGCTCGCCAATCTGACGCTGGCCCCGCTGGCCATGGCGTCCGGCGCGGGGACGGCGTGGGCGGTGGTGGCGGCGGTGGTACTGATCGCGACGACGGCCTTCGCCCGCCTCCCCGAAACCGTCGGCGGCGTCTCGACTGCGGCCCCCTGAACCGCCACGACGAACCGGATCATTGCCGGCCTCGGTACAGCGGGCGGGGCGCGTGGCACCGCACTGCGCAACTGAGCCCGAGCTTCGCAAATTGATCGGCACCTGGGCTGGCCGAACTGCCTCGTGGCCGGATCCGGCCGCTTGACTTCATGTTGACATTAACTTGCAGACTTGTCTCCACATCAAGCGATGACCGCTGATCGGAGGCAGGGAATGTTCGACGTCGTCATCGTCGGCGGGGGGCCGGCCGGGATGGCCGGTGCTCTGGCGCTCGGGCGGGTTCACCGGGAGGTGTTGCTGGTCGATGCCGAGGAGGGCCGCAACGCCGCCGCGGGCAGTGTGCACAACTTCCTCACCCGGGACGGCACCCCTCCCGCCGAGTTGCGCAGGCTGGGCCGCGCGGAGCTGGCCGCTTACCGAACGGTGCGGACAACGACAGGGACGGTCACCGATGTCAGCGCGCAGGACGGCGGTGGCTTCCGCCTGGATCTGTCCGGAGGGGGGACGGCGGGCGCGCGGCGCCTGTTGCTGGCCACCGGACTGGCCGATGAGCTGCCCGGTCCACGCGGGGTGGAAGGGCTGTGGGGCCGTTCCGCCTTCCACTGCCCCTACTGCCACGGCTACGAGTGCACCGGCAAGCAGGTCGCCGTGCTCGGCTCGGACCCGCCCCGGGTACGGCTGGCGCTGCAACTGAGCCGCTTCGCCGCCGATGTCGCGCTCTGCACCGATGGCGGGCCGCTCGATCCGGTGGCGCAGGCCACGCTGGAGTCGCACGGTGTCGCCGTGCGCTGCGAGGCCGTCGCGCGCCTGGAGGGGACGGACGGCCGGCTGGAGCAGGTCGTGTTCGAAAGCGGCCCGCCGCTTGCCAGGGACGCGGCGTTCGTCGTCAATGTGCCGCGGCAGCGCTCCGGCCTGGCCGCCGGCCTCGGGTGCGCGATCTTCGAGGACGGGTGCGTGGAGGTGAACGAGTTCGGCCAGACCAGCGTGCCCGGCGTGTACGCGGCCGGTGACATGGCCCGGCGGGCCACCGTACCGGTGCCGCCGGCCGCGGTGATCGCCGCGGCGGCGAGCGGTACCGTGGCCGCCGCGGTCATCGACCAGGACCTGTTGAGCGCCGACTTCGGCCTGCCCGGCCCGTTCGCCCAGGGGAAGGGCTGATCATGGCGTCCGCGGACCTCGCGCGAAACGCCGCCACCGCCCGCCCCAAGGGTGGCGGCAACGTGCCGCTCGCCACGGCGGGCCTGCTGATCGGCATGCTGCTGTCGGTCCTGGACCAGACGGTGGTGGCCATCGCCCTGCCCGACATCGCCGCCGACCTGGGCGGCATGGACGCGATCGGCTGGATCGTCACCTCCTACCTGCTGGCCTCGACGGCGACCGGCGCGCTCTACGGCCGGATCAGCGATCGGTTCGGCCGCCGCCCGGTGTTCGTCACGGCGGTCGCCGTCTTCGTCGTGGGTTCCGCACTGTGCGGCCTGGCCCAGACGACGCCGCAGATGATCGCCGCCAGGACCTTCCAGGGCATCGGGGCCGGAGCGCTGTTCGTACTGCCCACGATCGCGCTGTCGGAGCTGTTCCCGCAGCGGTTGCGCAGCAGGGTCCAGGGCTTCACCGGCGGTGTCTTCGCGCTGGCCAGTGTGGGCGGCCCGCTCGCCGGTGGCGCGATCACCGACGCCTGGGGCTGGCGCTGGATCTTCTACGTCAACCTGCCGCTCGGCCTGCTCGCCATGGCGCTCGCCGCGTACGCGCTGCGGCTGCCCAAGCCGGGCGGGGGCGGCAGGATCGACCTGGCCGGGGCCGTGCTGATCGCGGGCGCGACGGTGACCCTGCTGCTGGTGGCCGAGTGGGGCGGCCGGACGTACGCCTGGACGTCCGGCGTGATCCTCGCGCTGATCGGCGCGGTAGCGGTCCTGGCGGCGCTGTTCGTGTGGCGGGAACGCTGCGCGGCCGACCCGCTGCTGCCGCTGCGGCTGTTCGCCGACCCCACCCTGCGCGTCGCGCTGCCCGCCACCGCGCTGCTGGGCGCGCTGCTCGGCGGCTCGATCGTCTACCTGCCCACCTATCTGCAGGCCGCGTACGGCATGGGGGCCACCCAGGCGGGCCTGGCGCTCAACCCGTACGTGCTGACGTTCATGGCCGTCTCCTCGCTCGCCGGCGCCCGCATCGGCGCGAGCGGCCGGTTCAAGCCGTACCTGATCGCCGGCGCGGTGATCGCGGTGCTGGGATTCGCGCTGCTCGGCCGCCTCACACCCGGCACCCCCTACGCCCTGCTGGCCGTGGAGATCGCGGTGCTGGGAGCCGGGTTCGGGCTGCTGATGCAGAACCTGGTGGTCGTCGCGCAGAACGCGGCCTCACCCGCGGACCTGGCCGCCACCACCTCCGCCGCGGTGTCCGTCCGCGGCCTGGGCCTGTCGCTCGGCGTGGCGATCTTCGGCACCCTCCTCACCCGGGAACTCCAGGGCCGGCCCCCGAGCCCGATGGCGACCGCCGCCGCCATCCCGGACGTCCTGTTCTGGGGCGCCCCTGCCGCCGCCGGCCTGGTGGCGCTGATGGCCCTGCTGCCCCGCAAAGCCCAGCACCCCACGCCAAGGGAGGCGACGGCATGAACGCCGGCAGGCGACCGAGGGATACGAGGCCGTCGCCGTGGGCGACCTCGATGGCGCCCACTCCGGCGGCGTCGAGGGCGGCGGCGATGCGGCCGACCTCGCGCGGGGTGATGCGGTGGCGGACGGCGTGCATGCCATCTCGCAGGATGACGTCCTGGATGTAGAGGCTCATGCGGTGGCTCCAGCGAGGCGCTCGGCGACGCGCAGTGCGGCCGAGGTCATGATGTCGAGGTTGCCGGCGTAGGCGGGCAGGTAGTGGGCGGCGCCCCGCACCTACCTCCGCGGTCGGCGGGCGACTCCCCCTGACCTGCACCGGCCTGGCTGGCGCCCGCCGTGAAGACCGCGGCGCTGGGGGTGTCACGGGCACTGCTCAAGGCGATGTGAAGGCGTGGCCGATCGATCGGGATTCGGCGTGCCGGCCTGCCACTATCGTGCCGGGCCGTGGGGCAGGTCAGCGGTAGAGGGCGGCGATGGCCGCCAGCACCTGTTCGCGGGCGGTGGTCGCGGGGGTGACGCCGGTGAGCACGTAGGCGGCCAGCCCCTCGGCCAGTGCCACCAGGGTGAGCGCCGTGCCCTGGGGATCGACGGCGGCCGGGATGCGGCCGGCCTGCTGGTCGCGGGCGATGAGGCCGGCGATCTGGTGGTGGAGGCCGGCGTAAAGGACGCGCAGCCGGGCGGCGATGGCCTCCTCGGCGAAGGCGATGGCCTGGAAGGACTGCCTGACGCGCATGTGCGCCTCGGTCGCGGCGTCGTAGGGGATGAGTTCGCCCAGCACGGTGGTGAGCACCAGGCGCGGCTCGGCGGCCTCCAGGTCGGCACCGGTCTTGGCCCGGATGCGGGCGCTGGACAGGTCGTTGCCGCGCTCGAAGGCGGCCTCGATGAGCTGCCGCTTGGCCGGGAAGTAGTGCTGCACCCTGCCTGGTGAGACGCCGGCCTGGGCGGCCACCTCGGTCAGCGAGACCGCCGCCAGGCCGCGGTCGGTGACGATGGCGAGCACGGCGTCGGCGATCTCACCGCGCCGCCGCACATGCTGCGCGCCCGGCCCCCTGCCCATGGCCCCTCCCGGCTTTCCGATGCGTTCACATCGGATTATATGCTGAGGCTCGGTAATCCGATGTGATCGCATCGGAATGTAGGGAGGTGATCGGTGCCGGTCGTACTGGCGCTGCTGTGCGCCGCGCAGTTCATGGTGGTGCTGGACGTGTCGGTGGTGAACGTCGCGCTGCCGTCCATCCAGCACGCGCTCGGCTTCGACGCCCGGCATCTGGCGTGGGTGGGCAACGCCTACGCGCTGAGCTTCGGCGCGCTGCTGCTGCTCGGCGGGCGGCTGGCCGACCTGTACGGGCACCGGCGCGTCTTCACCGCCGGTCTGGCGGTGTTCACCGTCGCCAGTCTGGGCGGCGGGCTGGCGGACGCGCCCGGCTGGCTGATCGCCGCCCGGGCCGGTCAGGGGGTGGGGGCGGCGGTCCTGGCCCCGGCCACGCTCACGATCTTGACGTCCGCCTTCCCCGAGGGCGAGCGCCGTACCCGCGCGATCGCCGTATGGACGGCGGTGAGCCTGGCCGGCGGTACGGCGGGCAACCTGATCGGCGGCGCGCTGACCGAGCACCTGTCCTGGCGGTCGATCCTGCTGATCAACGTCCCGATCGGGCTGGCCTGCCTGGCCGGGGCCCGCCGGCTCGCCCCCGGCCAGGACCGGCGCGGCGGGCGGCGGCTGGACGTGCTCGGCGCGGCGCTGGCCACCGGCGGGCTGGGCGCGCTGGCCTATGGCCTGTCGGGCGCGCCCGCCGTCGCGCTCGGCGGCGTCGTCCTGCTGGGGCTGTTCGCGCTGGTCGAGGCGCGTGTGGCGGGGGCGCCGCTGGTTCCGCCGTCGCTGCTGCGGGCGCGGCCGATCTGGCTGGGCAACGTGGCGATGCTGCTGGCCGGGGCGTGCCTGAACCCGATGTGGTACTTCCTGACTCTGTCCCTGCAGAACGTCCTGGGCTACGGGCCGTTGCGGACCGGGCTGGCGTTCCTGCCGCACACGTTGCTGACCATGCTGGTGGGCCTGCGCCTGACCCCGTGGCTGATGCGCCGTACCGACGATCGCGTCCTCATCGCCGCCGGGGCGCTGATCGGCGCGGCGGGCTTCTGGTGGCAGAGCGGCATCGCCCCCGGCGACGACTACCTGACGGCCGTCCTCGGCCCGGCCGTGCTGATCTCCCTCGGCGGCGGCCTGCTGAACACGCCGCTGACCGTCACGGTGACCTCCGGCGTCGCCCCGGCCGACGCGGGCGCGGCCTCCGGGCTGTTGAACACCGCCAAGCAGATCGGCGGCGCGCTCGGCCTGGCCGCCCTGGTCACGGCGACGGGGGGACGGGAGACCGGCTACGGGCAGGCGTTCACCGCCATCGCAGTGATATTGGCCGCCGTCGCCCTCCTGGCGACCGCGCTGCCGAAACGGCGCGACGCCGCCGTGGCCGCTACCCCGGCGCGCTGACCACGACGCTGCGCCCGGCTCCAGCACGCCCTGGGCCCGGCCCCGCGCGATCAGGTCGTACATCAGCCCGAACGGCGCCATGGCACCGGCGTCACATTTCCGCCGGCCGTGACCAGGCCCGCCAGGGTCTGACGTCAGGGGGTGGCCGAGGCGTAGGCCCGCGCCAGTTTGTCCCAGGTCGCCATGGCGTTCCCATCGGGGGAGAGCCGGTTGTCGACGACCATCAGGGTCACGCCGCGGGTCAGGTCGGTGGCGCCCATGGAGGTGAAGCCGCCGTAGGCCCCTCCGTGGCCCTGCCAGGTGCGGTTCGCGACCTCGGTGCGGACGGTGGCCATGCCGTAGGCGAAGCCCGCCGCGACCGCCTGGGGCGACGGCGTGGTCATCGCGGTGAGGGTGGCCGGGCGCAGCAGCCGCTTGCCGGTGAACAGGGCGTCCAGGAAGCGCGCGGCGCCGTAGGCGGTACCCGCGAACATGCCGTCACCGAACGGCAGGCCGTACACGTCGGTGGGGATGCCGGTGGCGCCGAAGGCGGTGAAGTAGTCGGTGAGCGTGCCATCCTCGCCGGGGACGTACCCGTGGGCGAAGCGGGCGTGGGCGCTCGGGGAGCGTACGGCGGTGAGCTGGTCGCCGCGCTCGCCGGTCCGCTGGTAGAAGTGCCTGAGGTCGCGTTCGAGCGCCCGCTCCCCGCCGGACACCCTGGTCAGCACCTCGGCCAGGATGATGAATCCGGTGTTGGAGTACTCGAAGCGCGCGCCGGGGTTCACCGGCTCGTGAATGCCCGGCGCGAGCATGGCGAAGGTGTAGGGCCGGTCCGGGTCGTACTGCGCGCCGCCCGGCAGCAGCGGGGCGGTGGCCGGGTCGGTGTAGAGGTCGGGGTACCCGGCGGTGTGCGTGAGCAGCATCCGGAGCGTGACCACGCGCGAGCCGGGCACATCCGTCCCGACGTGGGCGGAGATCGGGCGGTCCAGCGCCAGCACGCCCTTCTCGGCCAGGTGCAGGGCGTACGTGGCCAGGATGGACTTGCCGAAACTCGCCAGGCTGAACAGCGTCGAGCCGGTGACCGGCGCTGGCGGCTCATTGATCGCCCTGCGGGCGTTCGCCGACCAGATGAGCCGCCCGCCCCGTATCGCCACGGCCTGCACCCCGGGGCCGTCCGGATCGGCCGTGGCCTCGGCGAACGCCTTGTCCAGGGCCGCCCGCACCGGGTCCTGACCGGCGGCGGCGGACGCGGGGGGAGCGGCTGCCACGGTGGCCGCCAAAAGGCCGAACGCCACCAAGAGTCGTCTGATCATGGATGTCCCTCAACAAGGTCGTCTCCGAAGGCGGATCGCCGCATCCGAGACTCACAGGCGGGGACGTGATCCAGCGTCCTCCCTCGGGACGAACCGCTCCCCGGGGCTTCGGCCTTTCGGCCGATCCCCGATCGCCCGGCTTCAGGCCGCCTTCAGCAGTCGCAGCAGGTCTTCGACCGGCTGAACCCCGGGGACCGGCGGGCCGCCGTCGATCACCAGACCGGGTACGCCGGTGACGCCGCACTCCGCCGCGCGACGCCGGTCGGCGCGTACCTGATCGGCGTGGTCGTCACCGGCCAGGACGGCCCGCACCTCGGCTGCCTCCAGCCCGGCCTCGCCGCCGAGGCGCAGGAGCACCTGCGGATCGGCCACGTTGAGCCCTTCGGTGTGATAGCCGTGCAACAGCCGTTCCATCATCGCGTCGGCCAGGCCGCGCCCGGCGGACAGCTTGACCAGCCGGTGCGCGTCGAAGGTGTTCACCGGGCGGGCCAGGTGGAGGTTCAGCTCCAGCCCTTCCGCCGCGCCCAGCTCGCGGATCCGGGCGATGCGGGCGGGCGCCTGCTCACCCCACCAGCCGGACATGGCCTGCGCGGCGGTCGGGCCGGGGGTCCGGCCTTCGTCCGGCGCGAGTTCGTGGCTCCGCCAGATGATCTCGACGCGGTCGCGGCCGGGGTGCCGGGCCAGCGCGGCGGTCAGACGCCTCTTGCCGATGTAGCACCAGGGGCAGAGCACATCGGCGTATATCTCAAGCCTCACGCCACCATCGTGCGACCTCAACCACGGTCGAGGTCAACCGCGGACGACCAGGCCGTCTCGCCGCGCAAGGTGATCAAGCCGCCGGCCCTTCCGCGATCTCCGGTATCGGCGGCACCGCTATCGGGGCAGGGCGGCGGCGATCCGCCGGGCCATCGCGCGGTTGCCGGCCTCGTTGGGGTGCAGGCCGTCGCCGCTGTCGTAGGCGGGGTGCAGCAGGTCCTTGTCACGGGGCGCGGCCATGGCGCGGTCGAGGTCGGCCACCGCGTCGTACGCGCCCGAGGTGCGGATCCAGTGGTTCAGCTCGTCGCGCACCCGCTCGCCGCGCTCGGTGAAGTACGCGGCTTTCTTGAACGGCGGCAGCGTCGCGCCGATCACCTTGATCCCCCGGGCGCGCGCCTGCCGGATCAGCTCGCGGTGCCCGGCGATCAGCTCGGCCGCGGTGACGCGGGGATTGGGCGTGAAGCAGAAGTGCTCGGACTCGCTGAGGCCGATGTCGTTGATCCCCTCCAGCACCACGACCGTGCCCACGCCCGGCTCGTCGAGCGCGTCGCGCCGGAACCGGGTCAGCGCCTTGTCGCCCAAGCAGGGGGAGTCGTTGAGCACGCCGCGTGCCCGGCCCTGCCGGACGAGGAGTTCGGCCAGCTCGTCGGGGTAGCGATCGTTGGCGTCGATACGGCCTCCTCCGTCGGTGAGCGAGTCGCCGAGGGCCACCACGCCGCTCGGCCGCCGGGCGGCACCGGTGACGTCGACCCCCGCGAGGTAGTACCAGGAGTGGGTGGTCGGTGAAGGGCCGCCCGCTCACGTCGGACCTGTGATCGCCACGGGCGCGGAGCTGGTGGCGGTGGCGCCCATGTGGAAGGTGGCCGGGCCGGTCGGCCGGGCCAGGAAGAGCGTCACGGTCAGCGACTCCAGCGGGCGCACCGGGAAAGGCACCGGGTCGCCGGTCAGCTCCCGCCCTGCCGGTACGGCGACGACGCGTTCCGTACGATCGCCGGCGGTCCGCGATGGGGGATGGGTGTCAATCTCCGCGGACCTCGCCCCGGACGGGCGGCTTTCCGGCTACTGTGCAATTCGGCGTTGCGGTCACCAAGCGTATCCATCCGCTCACCCATCGAAAGGGAGCGAGCCATGTCATCCCCTCTCAGCGCGGGCTCGTCCGGCATCGGCGACGTGGACACGGTGCTGGGCATTCTGGACCAGCACCTGCGCATGATCCGCTCCGGTGACCCGGCGTCCGCCCGCACCCTGCTGATCGACGGGCGGCCCGCCCAGTTGGACGGAGCCGACTTCGACCAGGTCATCGTAGGCGCGGGCACGCTCGTCTACGTGTACGTGGACTGGCTGCGGCAGGCGTACGAGCACCAGGGGGACGACTCCGCCGAAGCGCTCGGCAGCGTCCTCGGATACGTCGTCGACGGGCTGCACGTGATGAACGCCGTCGAGGACGCCGCCATCCCGACCATGGCCGGCCTGATCGTCGCGGCGGGCGTCGGCCTGTCACCGAACCTGTGGCGCGCCCAGTACGGCCCGTGGATGCGGGCCGAGATGAACGCGGTCGAGGCGACGCTGCTGCTCCTGGCCGGTCACGTCAACGAGATCGCACAGGACGACGACCAGGCGATCCGCATGGTCGCCGACGTGCTCGCCGCCGAGCCGTGATCGGCCGCCCGTCCGGGTTTCCGAGGTCAGGGAGCGGTGTACTCGCCGACGACGTCCACGACCCAGGTGACGCCGAACCGGTCCTTCAGCATCCCGTACAGCGGTGCCCACTGCGCGGGCCCCAGCGGCTGGAGAACGGCCGCGCCGTCGGAGAGCCCCTTCCAGTACGCGGTGATCTCCTCGGCCGCCTCGCCCCGCAGTGACACGAAGAACGCGTTCTCGCCCTGGTCCCAGGGCAGGCGCGAGGGCACGTCGTAGGCCATCACCCGAAAGCCGTTGCCGGCCGCCACCTGGCCCCACATCACCTGGTCGGCCTCGGACGGCTCCTGGACGTTCCCGGCGTCCTTGTAGGTCACCACGGCCAGCTCCCCGCCGAACACGGACCGGTAGAACGTGAGCGCCGCGCGGGCGTCACCCCGGAAGTTCAGGTGGGTCACAACATTGACGGACATATGCGATCCCTTCTCTTGTCCGGGGACCACAGTGGCAGGGGAAGCGGCCAGGGTATGGCCGCTACCTGGGGCAATATGGGCCCATGCCGAAGACTTCAGCGCGGCTGCTGGCGCTGCTCTCCCTGCTCCAGGTGCGCCGGGACTGGCCGGGGGCGCTGCTGGCCGAGCGGCTGGACATCAGCCCGCGTACCGTGCGCCGTGACGTGGACCGCCTGCGCGAGCTGGGCTATCCGATCATGGCGATCAAGGGCCCCGACGGAGGCTACCGGCTGGAGGCCGGAACGGAGCTGCCCCCGTTGCTCTTCGATGACGAGCAGGCCGTGGCCCTGGCCGTCGCGCTCCAGCTCGCCGGCGCCACGGGTGCGGGCATCGGGGAGGCCGCGGCGCGTGCGCTGAACACCGTCCGGCAGGTCATGCCCGCCCGGCTGCGCCACCGGATCGACACCCTGCTGGTCACCGCCGTGCAACCGCCTCCGGCCCGACCGGTTCCGCAGGTCGGCGGCGGCGTCCTCACGGCGCTCAGCGCCGCCGTCCACGCCCGCGAGGTGCTGCGCTTCACCTACGAAGGAGCGGCGGGCGACGCGGGCGGGCGGACTTCGCGCCGGGTGGAGCCGCACCACCTCGTCACCTGGGGCGGGCGCTGGTACCTCGTGGCCTGGGATCTCGACCGCGCGGACTGGCGTACCTTCCGGGCGGACCGGATCAGTCCGCGGACCCCGGCCGGGCCCCGCTTCACGCCGCGCGAAGTGCCCGGCGGCGAGGTGGCCGCCTTCGTGACCGGCCGCTTCCGGGGCGCGGACGGCTCCGGCGACTGGCCGTGCGTCGGCGAGGTGATCCTCGACCTGCCCGCCGCCACCGTGTCCGGCTACACCCGCGACGGAGCCGTCGAGGAACTCGGCCCGGACCGTTGCCGGCTCGTCCTGGGCTCGTGGTCGTGGGCCGGCCTGGCCGCGGCCATCGGCAGGTTCGACGCCGGCATCGAGGTCGTCGGCCCGGCCGAGCTCAAAGCCGCCTTCGCCCACCTGGCCCGCCGCTACGCAGCGGCCTCCGGCTCGTGGCCGGGTCAGTGATCAGCGGGTTCCCACCACGTCAGATTGGCCGACGCCTGGGCCACCGGCTCGATGATCTCCCACGCCTCCGCGATCAGGCCCTCGTCGAGCCGCCAGATGTCGACGACCTCGATCCCCGGCTCGGTCCCCGGCCCGGCACCCGGCACCCGGCGGCCTGCGCCGCGAGTGCACCACGACATGATCGCCTTCGGCCGGCACATGCCGGATCTCGACCTGCATGCCGGTCAGCGGGACGAGCGCGGCGCGTACGTCGACACCGAGCGTCCCCCGGCCGGCACCGCGGTCCAGGTGGCCGCGCTCTTCCGCCCGGAACTGCTGCTGGAGGTGGAGGCGCCGGCGCTCGTCGCGGAAGACGCGCGCTGAGCGCGCTCACTCGGGGGGCGGCTGGTCCGCGTCCAGACCGTCCAGGATCTTGGCGGCGAGCCCGGCGAACCGGTCGAGTTCTTCGGGGGTGAGGCGGTCGATGAACAGACGCCGGATCTCCTTGCCGTGGCCGGGCACCGCCTTCTTCAGCGCGGCGAAGCCCTCGTCGGTCAGCACGGCGTAGATGCCGCGGGAGCCGCATGGTTCGCGGGTGACCAGGCCGCGGCGGCTCATCCGGGTGAGCTGGTGGTGCATGCGGCTCTTCTCCCAGCCCGCGGTCCGGCCGAGCTCATAGGAGCGCATTCGTCTGCCGGGCGCCTCGGCCAGCAGGACGAGCACCATGTAGTCGGCGTTGGACAGGCCGCTGCCGGCCTGGAGTTGCCTCTCAAGGCGGGCCGGAAGGAGCAGCACCATCCGGAAGAACGTCCGCCATGCGTGGAGCTCGTGGTCGGTCAATCCAAGCTGCGCCATGCCGCTCATCCTACCAGCGAGTTGACATGTCTACTCGATGGCCTGTATCCAGTAGACACATCAACTCGATGGAGGGCCTTCCCGTGGACACCGTGCGGTGTGCCGTCGTGCGGTGGCTTCGGGACGACCGGCAGAAAGGCAACGTACTTCGATGACCCGCATAGGCATCATTCTGGGCAGTGCACGTGAGCACCGTAACAGCGAGCAGGTGGCCGGCTGGGTGCTCCAGTACGCCGAATTGCGCGACGACGCCACCTTTGAACTCATCGACCTCCGCGACCACCCGCTCCCGCTTTTCGACGAGCAGTTCCCGCCCGCGATGGGCAGGTACCAGAACGACCACACCAAGCGATGGGCGAGCGTCATCGCGTCGTACGACGGCTTCATCATCGTGACGCCGGAATACAATCACGGCATTCCCGCCGTGCTGAAGAACGCCATCGACTTCGTGTTCGCCGAATGGGCCGACAAAGCGGTCGGCTTCGTCTCCTACGGAGTGGCCGGTGGGGCCCGCGCGGTGGAGCACCTGCGGTCGATCGCCGGCAATCTGCACCTGGCCGACGTTCGCCAGCAGGTCATGCTCAACCTGTTGACCGAGTTCGAGGACATGACCGTCTTCAAGCCCGCCGACCACCAGCTCGAACCCCTGGAGACCATGATCGGCCAGGTGGTCGCCTGGAGTGCCGCCCTCGCCCCGCTGCGGGCCGTGCCCGCCGCCAGCGCATCGTGACCAGTCTTCCCGCAAGGAGAAACCCTCATGTCCAGCTCGCAGGATGAAGAAGAGCGGCCGGAGAACGCCACTCGGCGATTCGAGCGTCGTGGCTTTCTGAAGAACTCCACAATGGCCGCCGCCATCGCGGGCGCGGGCCTGCTCGCGGCGCCCCCGGCCGCGGCCCAGGCCCGTGACCAGGCACCACCGAGTAACACCGGCGGCCGGGGACGCCGATATGTCATCCGCGGCGGGGCGGTGATGTCGATGGACCCGAAGGTGGGGAATTTCGAGTCCGCCGACGTCCTGGTCGAGGGCAAGCGGATCGTCGCGGTCAAGCCTCATGTCAACGCCTCCGGGGCCGACGTCATCGACGCGCGCGGGCGCATTGTCATGCCGGGTTTCGTGGACACGCACCACCATATGTTCGAGACGGCCGAGCGGGCCTTTCTCGCCAATGGCCTGCTGCTCGACGACAAGTCGGGCTCGCCGAGCGCGTTCCCCAACTACACCGAGCACATTCTCCAGGGATTCGCCAAGAAGTACCGGCCGCAGGACGTCTACATCAACGAACTGTTCGCCGGGCTTTCCCAGCTCGACGCGGGTGTCACCACGGTGCTCGACGTGTCGCAGATCCACCATTCCCCGGAGCACAGCGACGCGGCGGTCCAGGCGCTGATCGACACCGGGCGGCGTGCCGCGTTCGGCTACTTTGAGGGCGACGGCCGCCCCGGGGCCCGGTACCCCGAGGACGCCCGCCGGCTCAGGAGCCGGTGGTTCTCCTCGGACGACCAGCTCGTGACCATGATCATGGGCGGCGAGGTGCATCTCGGCGAGGAGGTGTACACCCGGGCCTGGACGATCGCCCGTGAGCTGGGCGTGCGGATCGCCGCGCACGCGGTCGGCTCGTTCGGGATGCGGCCGGTCATCGAGAAGATCGCCCGGGGCACCGGCGGTGTCAAGGTGGGGCCGGACAACACGTTCATTCACATGACCGGCCTGTCCGACGAGATCTGGAAGAAGTTCCGGGACGCGGGCGCGCACGTCTCGATCGCCTTCCCGATCGAGATGAACATGCGGCACGGCACACCGCCGATCATCAAGATGCAGGAACTAGGCATGGAGCCCTCCCTCAGCTCCGACGTCGAGACGACGATGGCCGCGGACCCGTTCACGCTGATGCGCTCCGCGATGACCATGCAGCGCATGGTCGTCAACCAGATGGTCCTGGATCAGGGCAGCGGGGAGCCGCCGGACGACTGGCCGAAGCCGGCCGAGGGTACGCCGCCCCTCCTCACGGTCCGCGACGTGCTGCGGTACGGGACCATCAACGGCGCCGACCACCTCGGGCTGGGGGGCAAGACCGGCACGCTCACGCCCGGCAAGGAGGCCGACATCGTGCTGCTCGACGCCACCGCGCTCAACGTCGCGCCGCTCAACAGCGTGCCCGGAGCGGTCGTGTCGCTGATGGACCGCACCAACGTGGAGACCGTGATCGTCGCAGGCAAGATCCGTAAGTGGCGTGGCCGCCTGCTCGACGCGGACCTCGGCCGGCTGACCCGCCGGTTGGAGAACTCACGCGACTACCTCTTCAAGGAGATGAACCTGAAGCAGGACCTGTTCAAATACAGCTAGGCCAGGCCCTGTGCCGGGGCGGGCGGCGGAACGTGGCGTGCGGTTTCACCGGCTCGTCGCCCCAGGCGACCGCCCGCTCGCCGGTCACGCCGCCTCCCCGGCCACGGCCGCCGGCGTACGGCCGAGCGTGCCGTGCGCGAAGGCGAAGGCGGCCGACAGCAGGGCCGCGACGGCCGCGGCGGCGAAGCTCCAGCCCGCCCCGGCGCTCGGCAGCACCGCCCCGGTCACCGCGCCGGCCACGCTGCTCCCCACGATCCTGACCAGCGCGTTCACGCCTCCCGCCGCCGCCGTCTTGGCGGGCTCGACGTGCTCGACGGCCATCGTGCCGAGCGCGGCGTACCCGAGGCCGATGCCCAGGCCCAGCACGCTCGCCGCCCCGTACAGATCCGCCGGTGACCCGTGCGCGACGCTCAGCCAGATCGCCGCGCAGGTCACGACCGCCGATCCCGCGCCGACCAGCGACGACGCCGTGAAGCGGCGCATCAGTCGCCCCGCGAGCAGCGAGACCACCAGCATCAGCAGCGCCGTCGGCAGCAGGTACAGGCCGACCTGGAGTACCGAGGCGCCGAGCTTCTGCTGAGCCACGGCCGACAGCGTGGTGATGACGCCGAACAACGCGAACCCGAGCAGCAGGGACGCGACGGTCGCGCCGACGGTCCCCCGGTGCAGCAGCATCGGGATCTCGATGAGCGGCGAAGTGGTGCGCCTGGCCGACAGCACCCAGGCCGCGAACAGCGCGGCGCTCGCGGCGAGCAGCCCCAGCGTGGCCGCCGAAGTCCAGCCCCAGCCGGGCGCCTTGCTGACGGCGAGCAGCAGGCAGACCAGCCAGGCCGCGATCAGCGCCGCGCCCGCGAAGTCGGGGCGCGCACCGGCCTGCCGGTGGACGGGCTCGCGTACGAAGACGGCGACAAGGGCCGCGCTCAGGGCCGCGAGGCCCGCCAGGATCCAGAACAACGCCTGGTAGCCGCCTCCGACCAGCCCCGCGAGGATCATGCCGCCGCCGCTGCCCACGCCCATCATGGCGCTCAGCACGCCGATCGCCGTGGGCAGCCGTTCGCGCGGCACCTGCTGCCGGGCGATCCCGATGGCCAGCGGCAGCAGGGGCGCGGCCATGCCCTGGAGCACCCGCCCGGCGATGACCCAGGGCAGCGTGGTGGCCAGGGCGGCGGCGATCGATCCGGCGACCAGCAAGGCGAGGGAGGCGATGGCCATGGGCCGCCTGCCGTACAGGTCGCCGAGGCGGGAGAGGAGGGGGATGGCGATCGCTCCGGACAGCAGCGAGGCGGTCAGTGTCCAGGAGGCGGAGGTCAGCGTCGTGCCGAGCTCGCGTTGCAGCGCGGGGAGCAGCGGCACCACGGCGGTCATCTGCACGGTGCCGATGGCCACGCCGAACGCGAGAACGCACACGGCGGTCCAGGGGGACTTTGTATACATGTAGACAAAGTAGCATGGCAGGATGCCGGCGCGTACGGGACGACCTCCCAGAATCTCCAGGACGGACATCCTCGCCGCGGCCTACCGGGTCATCGACGCGGAGGGCGCGCAGGCCCTGACCATGCGCAGGCTGGCCCGCGAGGTCGGGACGACGCCGATGGCGCTCTACCGCCACGTACGCGACAAGGACGAACTGCTCCTCATGCTCCTCGACGACTACGCCGCCGGCGTGCCGCGCCCGGAGCCGCCGGCCGGGGGAGGCCCCGCCGAGCGGGTCATGGCCACCGCCCACGCCATGCGCGAGGCGCTGATGGAGGTGCCGTGGATCGTCGAACTGCTCAGGGCCGACGACCTGATGTCCGCCCGCGCCCTGTGGTACCCGGAGGAGATCATCGACGCGGCCGTCCAGGCCGGCCTCACGTCGGAAGAGGCCGTGGACGCGTACCGGATCATCTGGCACTACACGGCGGGCGAGATCTCCGCACGCGCGGCCGCCGCGCGCCGCCGCGCGGACGACAGGCCGACCCACCGCAGCCAGGTGTTCGAAAGCCTGGACCCCGCCCGGCTCCCGCGCCTGGCCGCGCTTGGCCCCCGCTGGACGGAGCTGACCGGCCGCGACACCTACGACAAGGGGATACAGGCCCTGGTACGCGGCCTGCTACCCGCTCCTCCGGCCTGACGCCGCCGGCCGGTTCTTTCCGCGGAGCCGGAGGTAAGCGGGCGCTGAGCGGGCAGGAGACCTGTCATGGCCGGACGGATCGTGGTCGGTGTGGACGGGTCCGCCCCGTCCGACGCCGCGGTGGAGTGGGCCGCGCTCGACGCCCAGCGGCGCGGCCTGGACCTGCGGGTCGTGCACGTGTGCGAGCCGTGGCGGCGAAACCTGGGCATCGAGCACTGCGGCGGGGCGCTGGAGGCCGCCGACCGGGCGCGCGATCTCACCCGTGACGTCACGGTGTCGGCCGAACTGCTCATCGGGGACGTGGCCGGCGAGCTGATCGGCGAGTCGGAGTCGGCGGACGGCCTGGTGCTGGGCAGCCGGGGGCTCGGCGGGTTCACCGGGATGGTGCTGGGCTCGGTGAGCATGGCGGTGGCGGGGCACGCCGCCGGGCCGGTCGTGGTCGTCCGGGCTCCGCGCGCGGTGGAGTACGGGCGCGTGGTGGTGGGGTACGACGGGTCGGAGCATTCGCGGGCGGCCATGGAGTACGCCGTCGAGCAGGCCCGGGCCCGCGGCGCTCAGGTGCACGTCGTGTCTGCCTGCCAGATCCCGGTCTATCCGCCCTATGCCGTCGCCTACCAGGGGTTGCTGGAGGACGTCGTCGGCGACGAGGTCCGGGCGGCGGGCGAGCGCGTCGCCGAATGGCGGCGGCGTGACCCCGACGTGATCATCACCGACGAGCAGCCCCGGGATCACCCGTCGGCCGCCCTGATCAAGGCGGCAGAGTCGGCGGACCTAGTCGTGGTGGGCTCACGGGGACGCGGCGCGCTGGCCTCGGCGGTGCTCGGCTCGGTCAGCCACGCCGTACTGCACCATGTGAAGTGCCCGGTCGCCGTCGTACGCCCTCGGTAGGCGCGGCCCGCCCGGCTCAGAGCCCGTACGCCTCCAGCAGCCGCAGCCACACCTCGTTCATCGAGGGGAAGACCGGAACGGCATGCCACAACCGCGCCAGCGGGACCTCCCCGACGATGGCGATCGTCGCGGCGTGCACCATCTCCGCGACGTCCTGACCCACGAAGGTCGCGCCGACGAGCACGTCGCGCTCGGTGTCCACGACGATCCTGACCCGCCCGCGATAGCCGTCCGCGTGCAGCGTGGAACCCGCGACGGCCAGATCGATCTCGACCTCGCGGTGCGCGGGCTCCCGCGCGCCGGCGAGGCCGACGGAGGCCACCTCCGGGTCGGTGAACACGACCTGCGGCACGGCATGGTGGTCGGCGGTGGCGGCGAACCGGGTCCAGGGCCGCTCCGGCACGTCGGTCCCCGCGGCGCGGGCGGCGATCACGTCGCCGACCACGCGCCCGGCGTACTTGCCCTGGTGGGTGAGCGGCGCACGCCCGGTGACGTCGCCGGCCGCGTACAGCCAGCCGCCGGGTACGGCCTTGACCAGCCCGGAATCGTCGACCTCAAGCGGGCCGCCGGGGGTCAGGCCGATCGTGTCGAGCCCGAGGTCGTCGGTGGCGGGCCTGCGTCCGGTGGCCACCAGCAGCTCGTCGGCGGTCACCACCCGCCCGTCCGACAGCTCGACGCGCACCTCGCCGTCGCTCCGCGACACGCTCCTGGCCTCGGTCCGCTGGAGAACGGTCACCCCGTCGGCCCGCAGGCCGTCGGCCACCGCGTCACCCGCGAAACCGGCGAAACCGGGCAACGGCCGCTCACCGCGGATGATCAACTCGACCCGGGAGCCCAGCCGCGCCCACGCCTGCGCCATCTCCACACCGACCACGCCACCGCCGAGCACGGCCAACCGGCCGGGCACCGCACTGGCCGACGTGGCCTCCCGCGATGTCCAGGGCCGGGCGTCCGCGAGACCCGGCAAGTCCGGTGTCCTGGGCACGCTGCCGCTGCACACCACGACGGCGTGCTCGGCCCTCAGCACCCGATCGCCCACCGTGACCTCGCGTTTTCCGGTGATCTTCGCGAAGCCGCGGACCGGCGTCATCCCGGTGTCCCGGACCCACTGCTCCTGCCCGCCGTCGTCCCAGTTCGCGGCGACGGAGTCGCGCGTCTTGAAGATCGGGCCAGGGTCCAGGCGGTCACCGACCGGGACGCCGGGCACCCTGCGGGCCGCGGCGAGCGCGTTGCCCGGCCGCAGCAGGGCCTTGCTCGGCATGCACGCCCAGTACGAGCACTCGCCGCCATAGCGCTCGTGCTCCACCAGGGCCACGCTCAGCCCGCCCCGGGCCGCGCGCGCCGCCGCGTTCTCCCCGACCGGGCCGCCCCCGATCACCACGACATCGAACATCTCATGTGTCACACCATCTACCGCACACCATGGAACCGCCGGACGCAACTTCCGGCCTTTGTACGGTGGGGTGGTACGAAGCCGCAGTACGTCAGGGGGGTGATCGCGGGTGGCCGATCTCACGGCGGCGACGCGGCACGAACAGCGCGGGCCGGCCGAAGGGGAGTCGTGGCTGGAACGGTACCGGGCCGAGCTGATCGGCTACTGCTACCGGATGCTGGGCTCGGCCGCCGAGGCCGAGGACGCGGTGCAGGAGACGCTGACGCGGGCCTGGCAGGGCTTCGACGCGTTCGAGGGCAGGTCCGCGCTGCGCTCCTGGCTGTACCGGATCGCCACCAACGTCTGCCTCAACATGCGGAAGAGCGGGCAGCGGCGGGCCCGCCCGATGGATCTCGCCTCCCCGGCCGTGGCGGGGGCCCCGCCGCAGGCGGCGCTGCCCGAGGCCGTCTGGATCGAGCCGATCCCGGACCTGCCGCTCGCGGCCGGGGGCGACCCGGCGGAGCTGGTGGTGTCCAGGGAGCGGATCAGTCTGGCGTTCGTGGCGGCGCTACAGTACCTGACGCCGCGCCAGCGCGCGGTCCTCATCATGCGCGACGTGCTGTCCCTGCGGGCGGACGAGGTCGCCGCGTCCCTTGACACCACGGTGGCGGCGGTCAAGAGCACGCTCCAGCGCGCGCGGGCCGCCCTCGCCGGCCGCGAGGTCATCGAACCGGAGCCGTACCGGCCCGCGGACGCGGCGCAGCGGGCACTGCTGGCACGGTACGTGGACGCCTTCCAGCGCCACGACTTCGACGCGCTGGTCGCCCTGCTGCACGAGGACGCCACCATGTCGATGCCGCCGTTCCCGTGGTGGTTGCGCGGCCGGGAGGAGATCCGCCGGGTGCTCCTCGGCGGGGGCGGCGCGTGCCGTGGCGCGCGGCTGGTGCCCACCGTCGCGAACGGCTCGCCGGCGTTCGGGCAGTACCGCCCGAGCGGCGAGGGCGGCCACGAGCCGTTCGCGCTGGTGGTCACGGACGTGTCGGGCGGGCGGATCATCGGCGTGACCACGTTCCTGGAGGCCACCGGGCTGTTCCCGTCGTTCGCGCTGCCACCCCGGCTGCCGTGACCTCCGCCGCCTCCGATTCCTTTGGCACCTCCGGATTGTCCTACCGATGAAAGGAATGACCCACGACTTGGAGGTGGCGATGAACCCGCAGGACACTCAGACGGTGGCCCACGTGAACGGTGCCGACCTGTGCCTGGAGACCTTCGGCGATCGTGACGATCCGGCGGTCCTCCTCATCGGCTCGTCGATGCTCACCTGGCCCGGCGATTTCTGCCGGCGCCTCGCCGAGGACCGCTTCGTGATCAGGTACGACATGCGCGACACCGGCCGGTCGGTCTCCTACGGCCACCGCGCCGCGCCGTACACCCTGCGGGATCTCGTCACGGACGCGATGGGCCTGCTCGACGTGCTGCGCCTGCCCGCGGCGCACGTCGCCGGGTTCTCCGTGGGCGGCTGGATCGCGCAACTCGCCGCGCTCGACCACCCCGCGAAGGTGACGTCCCTGACCCTGATCGGCACCCGGCCCACCGCCCCGGGCCCGGCGGACGCGGACCTGCCCGAGCATGACGCCGAGCTGATGCAGCGGATGATGAGCGCTCCGGAGCCGGACTGGAACGACCGGGAGAGCGTGATCGAGCACCTGGTGGAGTCCGACCGGCTCTTCGCGGGCACCGCACCGATCGACGAGGCCGCGCGGCGCGCGGTGGCCGAGCGCACCTTCGACCGCACCCCCGATGTCGCGGCGAGCCTGACCAACATCGCCTTCATCGACCACGGCGCCCGCTGGCGCGAACGCCTCGCCGAGATCAAGGCGCCCACGCTGGTGCTGCACGGCACCCACGACCGGTTCTTCCCGTACGGCAACGGCGTGGCCCTCGCCCGTGAGATCCCCGGCGCCCGGCTGGTGCCGCTGGAGGGCGTCGGCCACGAACTACCGCGACACGCCTGGGACACCCTGCTCGCCGAACTCATCGCGCACACCACCGGCTGACGCCGGCCCATCACCGGACGCGCGGTTCCCCCGGTCCCAGCGGTCGAGGAGACCGGGGAACCCGCGGCCCATGACCCTGGCCGACACGGCCAAGGGCCACCGTGCCCGCCGTACGCCTGGACCCCGGCCGGGTGGCGGCCATGCCCTGGCTGCTGCGCACCCTGTACGCCCCCAAGAACCGGATGGACGTCCCCGCCGAACACCTCGGCCGGACCTACGCCCGCCTGGCCACGACGCCGGAGGGCCCGCCCGCGCCGTACGTGGACGAAGACCTCCGCCCGGTCCGCGCCCCGGCCTTCGCCTGCGACGACGCCGCCCGCGAGCGGTTGTGGGAGGTGTCCCAGGCCGCCACCGGTGATCCCGCCTGGCCCTGGTAGCCGGCGATGGACACCGGCCGGCCCACCGTCTATTTTGTTTACGGGACGGTATCGTTAATTAATGGGGAGGGCTCATGGACACCGACGTTCTGGTGGCCGGGGCCGGGCCGGTGGGCCTGGCGCTGGCCTGTGCGCTGCTCCAGCACGGCGTCTCGGTGCGGGTGGTGGACAAGGCCCAGGGGCCCGCCACCACGTCGAGGGCCAACTTCGTGCACGCGCGCGGCTCGGAGGTCCTGGATCGGCTCGACGCCCTCGGCGGCCTGGCCGAGGAGTCGCTGCGGGCGATGACGATCACCACGTACGCCGGGGACCGGCCGATGACGCGCATCCGGTTCGGCGACCCCGGGCTGCGCACCGCCGCGCCTCCGATGGTGATCTCCCAGGCCCGGGTGGAGGCGTCCCTGCGCGACCGCCTGGCCCGGCTGGGCGGGCGGCCCGAGTGGAACACCGGGCTGGTGGCGGCCGAGCAGGACGCCTCCGGCGTTTCCGTGACGCTGGCCGACGGCCGGGTGATCCGCGCGGGCTGGCTCGTGGGCTGCGACGGTACCGGCAGCACCGTGCGCGGGCTGGCCGGCATCGGCTTCCCCGGAGTCAAGGTCAGCGAGCGCTTCCTGCTGGTGGACGCCCGCCTGGACACGACCCTGGAGCGCTCGGGGACCAGCGGCTGGGTACACCCGGACGGCATGCTGGGCGCGATGCCCATGCCCGGCGACCAGTGGCGGCTGCTCGCCTACGACCCCGCCTTCCGCGAGAGCAGGCCGAGCGAGGAACAGATCGTCGAGCGCATGCGGCGCGTCCTGCCCGAGCGCACCGGCCGGATCCGCATCCGGCTGCTGGAGGCCACCTGGGCGTCGCTGTTCCAGGTACACCGCCGGTTGGCCGACACCTACCGGCGCGGACGCGTCCTGCTGGCCGGGGACGCCGCGCACGCGCACGCGCCGTTCGGCGGGCAGGGCATGCTCACCGGGCTCGGCGACGCGGAGAACCTCGCCTGGAAGCTGGCCCTGGTGATCCAGGGCCGGGCCGGTGAGCCTCTGCTGGACACCTACGAGGCCGAGCGGCGTCCGCTGGCCACCAAGGTCCTGAGCGGCAGCACCGCGCAAACCAAGATCAACATCGCCGCCGGGCCGGTCGGCCGTTTCCTGCGCGACCGGGTACTGCTGCCGATCTCCAACTACGGACGGCTCCAGCGATGGGTGACCTACGGGACCTCGCAGCTTTGGGTCAGCTACCGTCGCGGCCCGCTGGGCGGCCGTGGCGGCCGGCCCCGGCCCGGCGACCGCATCCCCGACCTGCCCTGCGAACGGCTCGACGGCGCCCCCACCCGGCTGCACGCCGAACTGCGCGGTCGCTGGGCGGTACTCGGCGGCCCGGACGCCCTCGACGCGGCCCGCGACCGGCTCGGCGACCAGGTCGTGCTCCTCCGGCCGGCCGGCCGTTCGCTGCCCGCTGTGCTCGTACGCCCGGACGCCCACCTGGCCTGCAAGGGCGGCCCTGCCGAGCTGGCACGATGGCTGGACGGAGCACTCCATTGACCGCTGCCCGAGGACGCGGACGGCCCCGCGACCCGCAGACCGACACCGCGATCCTGCGGGCGGCGCTGGAGCTGTTCATCGAACGCGGGGTGGAGGGCGCCAGCATCGAGCAGATCGCCAAGCGCGCGGGCGTGGGCAAGCTCACCGTCTACCGCCGCTGGAGCAGCAAGGAGGAGCTGATCGCCCAGGCCGTCGAGCAGACGATCCCCCGTGACCTCGTCCCCTCCCCGGAGGATGTCGAGGCCATGGCACCGCAGGAGATCATCGAGCGCATGCTTCCCGCGGCGGCGGAGACGGCCGCCAGTCCGGAGTTTCGCGCGCTGACCGCCCGGATGATGGGCTCGGCGGTCAGCCATCCGGCGTTGATGGCCGCCTACTGGAAACACCACATCCTGCCCCGCCGCGAACTCGCGGCCGCGATGCTCCGGCACGCCCAGAAGGACGGCGCGGTGCCTGCGGACGCCGATCCCGACGTACTGATCGACATGATGGTGGGCGCGGTGACGTGGCGCGTACTCCAGCCGACCCCACCGGACGCCGCGGAAATGCTGCGCTATATCAAGGCCGTCTACCAGCAGATCGGGCTCTACCGGCCTTCCCCGGAATCCTGACCACCGCAGCACCAAAGGCCGGCGGCAATGGCGCGGCCGGATTCCCGCACTGACGGCGACCACCGAGGCGGCCATGCCGATCACGCGGGTTCTCGCGGCCGGGGCGCTGCTCGCTTACGGATGCTGCGTGCCCATGAGGGCACCGGAAGCGGCCGGGGAAGTGCCACCCGATCGGGGGCGTAACGCCTGGGCGATGTCACCGGCCATCGGTCTCGGCCGCCGCCCGCCTCCGGGCACCGTGGCGGAGCAAGGTGAGCGCGGCTGTCGCCGCCGTGGCCCCGCCCAGTAGCACGGCCAGCCCGGTGGCCTGGTGGTAGTGGCCGATCAGACCCGCGCTCCACAGGCGGTAGGGCACCATCACCGCGTAGTACTCGGCGAACCCGGTGACGATGACGACGCCCCACGCCGGCAGCCGGACCCGGCGGAGCGCGCGGATCGTCGCGGCCCAGATCAGACCGCCCGCCAGCAGGAGCAGGCCGAAGAGCACGGCCGCGGGGTTGAACAGGATCGGTGTGTTCAATCCCGCCAGGCAGTAGTAGCCTCCGGCCAGCATGGTCAGCGCGGCCAGCGGAAAGGTGGACCGCCCCGCCGCGCAGCCCAGCGCCGCCAGGGCCGCGGCGAGCGCCGCGAGCAGCGCGATGCCGGGAACGAGCTTGTGGTACCTGCCCGGCGCGGTCAGCGCGACCGCCTTCGCGGCGGCGAACCCCGCCGGGCCCGCCCACCCCAGCCGGTGCCATCCGCCGCCGGTGTCGCGCAGGACGATCCCGTCCACGCCGTTGGCCACCACCACGGTATGGCCGCCGGGCGCCTCCTGCACGGCGATGCCCAGCGACGCGACCTTCCCGGCACGATCCGGGGCTCGCGGTTCGTGCGCCCTGGCCAGCCTGTCCTGGTCGCCGGGGGAGACCTCCCAGGCGGTCGTCCACAGGCCGCCCGCCGACTGCTCGACCTTGAGCAGGCCGGGGACGATCCGATAGCAGTGGTCCGGTTCGCCGGGCACACAGGCCGAGGTCCGTACGACGGGCGGGCGCAGGCCGCCGCTCGCGGCCCACGACCATCCGCCGTCGCGGGAGGCGAAGATCGTCTTCGTGGGATGGTACGCCTCGCCGCCGCTGACCGCCACGACGATCGCCCCGTCGTACGTGCCCGCGGCGTACGCGCTGTCGGGCAGCATGACGGGCACGGCGCTCGTCGCCGCCACGGCCAGTACGGCGAAGGGGATCACGATCACGGCCCGGGCCTGCCGTACGGCACGGGGGTGCGGGCGGCCCCGCGCCCACCAGGCCACGGCCAGGGCGGGCAGCGCGAGCAGGTCGGTCGGGTCGGCGATGACCTGCGCGGGCCCCCAGAGCGCCGACCACGCGTACGACGCCAGGGCGGCGCCGCCCAGGGTGGTCTTGACCAGGATGAACCCCGCGCCGGTGAGCGCGGTGGACACCAGGGGGCGGCGGATGAGCAGGTCGAGCAGGGGCGGGGCGATGATCAGCCCGGCCACGTCGCTGAGTTTTCCGGTCACCGGTCCCGGCCACCACGCCTTGAACAGGTGATCGTTGAGCGGCAGCAGGACCACGGCGAGGACGGTCACAGGGTGACCGATCCAGGCCAGGCTCGGTGTCCTCACATCAAGGACATCGGCCAGGAGGTCCGGCGCGATACCCGGCGATAGGGGATTGTGATCATGCGCCGGAGCCGGAGGGTGGGGGGTGCGAGGGCTGTGCAGGCTCGCCGGGGCTAGTGGGAGGTCGCCTTCACCGACCGGTCTTCGTCGATCTCGGTGGCCAGGTCGGGCTCATCGGCGTGCTCGTGGTCGGCCGCGTGCTCCGCGCGGGCCGGGAGGAGCAGGGCGGTGATGACCACGGCCACCGACAGCACGGCGCCGACGATGAAGGCCAGCCGCATGCCGTCGAGGGTGGCGGCCACCTGGGTGACCCCCGTGGCCTTCAGGGCCTCGGCCCGGGCGCTCATGATGGTGATCACCAGGGCGGTGCCGAAGGCGGCGGCGACCTGCTGGAGGGTGCTCAGGATCGAGCTGCCGTGGGAGTAGAGGTGCGGGGGAACCGCGCCGAGCCCGAGGGTGAACACCGGCGTGAAGGTCGCGGCCAGGCTGATCATCAGCAGCGCGTGCACCGCGAGCAGCAGCCAGAACGGCGTGGTCATCGTGACCTGGGTGAAGGCGGCCAGAGCGATCATGATCCCGAACGCGCCCGGGATGACCAGGACCCGCCCGCCGAAGCGGTCGAACAGCCGGCCGACGGTCGGGCCGAGCAGCCCCATCGCGAGGCCGCCGGGCATCACCAGCAGGCCGGTCTGGAGCGGGCTCAGCGCGCGGATGTTCTGGAGATACAGCGGCAGCAGGATCATCGAGCCGAGCATCGCCATGAAGGCGATCGCCATCATGATCAGCGCGATCGTGTAGGTGCGGTGGCGCAGCGTGCGCAGGTCCATCAGCGGCGTGCCGCGCTTTTGCAGGAAGAGCTGCCTGGCGACGAAGACGCCGATGCTGAGCAGCCCCGCCGCCACGATGCCGATGGCAAGGCCGGCGTCGCCGCCCTCGAACTTGCTGAGCCCGTAGACCAGGCCGCCGAAGCCGGCCGCGGCGGTCACCACGCTGAACCAGTCGACGGTGCTGAAGTGGGACTCGTCGATGTTCTTGAGCTTGCTGAGGCCGCCCCAGGTGATCAGAGCGGCGATGGGGAGCACCACGGCGAACAGCAGCCGCCAGGACCCGAGCTGCAGGATCAACCCCGAGATCGTCGGGCCCATCGCGGGCGCCACCGAGATGGCCAGGGTGACATTGCCCATCACCCGGCCCCGGTCGGACTCCGGCACGACCTGCATCAGGGTGGTCATCAACAAGGGCATCATCACCGCGGTGCCGGAAGCCTGGATGATCCGGGCGCCGAGCAACACCTCGAACGTCGGCGCGACGCCGGCCAGCGCGGTGCCGAGCAGGAACAGGGCCATCGCCGTGGTGTACGCCTGGCGGGTGGACACCCGCTGCAGGAACCACCCGGTGATGGGGATCACCGCGGCCATGGTCAGCATGAAGGCGGTCGAAAGCCACTGCGCCGTCTGCTCGGTGATGTGCAGCGCCTCCATGAGCTGCGGAATCGCATTGATCATGATCGTCTCATTGAGGATGACCACGAACGTCGCGAGCACCAGCAGCCGGATCACGGCCGGCGTGCGACCTCGAGCGGCAGGGGCGGGCGTGACAGGTGAGTCGAGCTGTGGGGAGGACAAGGGAAACCTCGATCAGGGTTGCGGGCATAACGTCTCGTGGCTGGTGGCCCAGCCGTCGGTCTCAAGCGGTTGCGGTCGTACAAAAGCCTGCCGGACGCCACCGACAAAACTCATCGACCGTGCTCAACATTCCGGCATGTGATGGGAGATGTCATCTGGATTTAACCGGCGGCAGACAATGATCTTCAGGTCGTCCGAGGGGCCGTTCCGCGCCATGGCCCCAGGTGAGCGGTACGTGCCGCCCCGCCCGCCGGAGGGGATCTCCATGCTAGCGAGAACCGTCCGGCGGCGCGTCGAGGGGCTGCGGGCGTCGTGCCCGCCGGGGAAGGCCCTGGAACCGCCGCCCGCTCGGGCGATGCCCGGCGTCGGCCCGGCCGATCGGCGATCAGAGCGACCGCGATGAGAGAAGAATCACCTTCGCGGGGCGCCCCCGACCGAGGGCCCCCGAGATCGGCCCCGGACATCACGACGGGCACGGCAGAGGCGGTCAAAAGGACGGCATTTCCAGTGCGCCGAATAATCGGATGTGCCGCGGCACGCGCGCCGCTAATATGAGAAGTGGTTCGAGAGACCTGGGAGACGCGGGTCGAATGGGCGTCGGTCATCTTTCTGTAACAAAGACACACCCGGTGCCCGCTTTCCATATCCGCGTTCTCTCATGGCCTCGCGAGCCGATCAGGTCCGGCGCCGGCACGGGTCGAAGCGCGTCGGTCGTCAATTCCCATTGGGGCGGTCGCGGGTTCGAGTCCCGCCCTGGGGTCCGGCCGGCCCAGGCAGCTCGGCTGGTCAGAGCACCTTGCACCGGTGTGCGCCGCCGTGTCCGTGCCGGTTCCAGACCTGATCGTTCGTCGGTTCCGCCGGAGGCACGGGTCGAATTCGATCGGTCATCGATTACGGATCCGGAGGTCGCGGGGATCGATTCCTCGCCACGAGGTCCACATCCTCGTGTGGCGCAGTGGCACCGGGCCGTAAGAACCGGTCGCGATCCCCACATCCGTGCTTCCGGCCGGACCGGCGAGCAGAGGGCGGCGGGGTCGAATGAAAGGAGCGCATCATGGCGAATGATCCCCTCGCGGGCCTTTCGGCGTTCGCGACGCCGCAGCGGCGGCCCATCCCCGGACGCACCGACCAGGTCCGCAATGCCGCCGGCGGCTACGTGTTCGCCAAGGATCTGTGGGCCCGCGTCGAGGACTTCCTGATCCTCGGCACCACCGGCGGCACCTACTACGTGGGCGAGGACAGGCTCACCGCGCAGAACGCGGGCGTGCTGTTCCAGGCCATCGCGGCGGACGGCCCGCGCGTCGTCGCGCTGCTCACCGCCGTCTCGACGGCCCGGCCGCCGCGGGCGCCGAAGAACCGCCCGGCGCTGTTCGCGCTGGCCGCCTGCTACGCGCACGGCGACCCGGCCACCCGGCAGGCGGCGAAGTCCGCCCTGGCCAAGGTCGCCAGGACCACCGATCACCTGGCCTGCTTCTTCGGCTACCACAAGAACCTCGGCGGCAAGGTCACCTCGCGCGGCAGCGCGCCGGTGGCCGGTCGTTCGCTGCGTACCGCGCTCGCGTCGTGGTTCCTCGACGGCACCCCCGACGACGTGGCCTTCCGGGCCTGCAAGGCGCGGCGGCGCAAGACCCCGCAGGGCGAGGCGTTCGACCTGCGCGACGCGCTGCGGATCGCGCACCCGCGGGCCGACTCGCCGCAGCGGCGCACGCTGTTCGGGTGGATCGCCGGAAACGTCGGCGACGACGAGGCGCGCGATGAGCTGCCCGCGATCGACCGGTTCCGCACCGCCAAGGCGGTCACCTCGGTGCGCGAGGCGGTCCGGGTGGTCACCGAGGCGCGGGTGCCGTGGGAGTTCCTGCCCGACGCCATGCTGAGGGAGCCGGAGGTGTGGGACGCGCTCGTGGACACCATCGGCATGACGGCGCTCATCCGCAACCTGGCCCGCATGACGCGGATCGGCACGCTCAAGCCCATGGCGGCGGCCACCTCGCGGGCGGTGCGGCGGCTCACCGACCGCGAGGCGATCCTGCGCGCCCGCATCCACCCGATGGACGCCTGGCTCGCCATGCGCGTCTACGCCTGCGGGCGCAGCCGGCCGAACCCGCGCGGCGGCGCGCAGACCTGGTCCCCGGTACCGGCGATCCTCGACGCGCTGGAGCAGACGTACGAGCTGTCCTTCGGCAACGTGGCGCCGAGCGGGCGGCGGCTCCTGGTCGCGGTGGACTCCTCCGGGTCGATGACGTGGGGCGGCGGGGTGCAGGTGGGCGGCTCGCCGATCGGGTCTCCCTACGAGGTCGCCAACGCGATGGCGGTCATGCTGGCCCGCATCGAGCGGGGCGGCGCGCACGTCATCGACGTCGACACCCGGGTCCACCCGTCCAAGGTGACGCCGCGCACCAACCTGCGCGAGATCGTCGCCTGGCGGCCCTCGGGCGGCGGCACCGACCTGTCGCTCCCGTTCACCTGGGCGCGGCGGGAGCGGTTGCCGGCCGACGGCGTCGTGGTGTTCACCGACAACGAGACCTGGGCGGGCCGCGCCCACGCATCGCAGGCCCTTCGGGCGTACCGCGACGGCGTCAACCCCGGCGTCCGGGTGGTCGTCGCCACGCTGACCCCGTCGGGCCACACGATCGGCGACCCGAAGGACGCGGGTGTGCTCAACATGGCGGGGATCGACGCGTCGCTGCCGCTGGTCGTGACCGGTTTCGTCGGCTGACCGGGCCGGTCGCACCGGCATACGCGCCATGCCGCGAGGTGTGACCGGCACACATGGACTCCGTGACGGCTTTGTGACACTGAGCCGATGACATCTCACTGACGGTCGGCGATCGTGTCGGGCATGCTTCTCGGAAGCTAGCAGGAGGCTCGCCATGAAGGCATCGCCGGGCAGATTCCCATCCGACCGTTCCAGTCTGTTCATGACCCGCCGGGACCTGCTGACCCGCGGTACGGCGCTGGCCGGGGGACTGGCCGCCGCCACGCTGGTCAGCGGGTGCGGCGGCGGTTCCGGTTCCTCGGGGAGCGGGGGAAGCGACCGCGTGGTGGTGGCCGACTGGGGCGGCGCACTGGTCGAGGCGGAGAAGAAGTACATCTTCGATCCGTTCAGCAAGGAGACCGGCATCGAGGTGGTGGTGGCCGGTCCGCCGACGGGCGCGCGTATCAAGGCCATGGTCGAGACCGGCACCATCGAGTGGGACGTGATCGCCGGCGGGCCGGGGACCGTGCTGCCGATCGGCCGGGACTACTTCGAGAAACTGCCCGACCGGCTGCTCGACATCCCCGGGGTCGATCCCTCCTATGCCGACCGCAACTGGCTCACCTACTACCTGTTCTCCGTGGTGCTGGCCTGGAGCACCAAGGCGCCCTGGGCGAAGCGGGGCATGCGGGGCTGGCAGGACTTCTGGGACGTACGGGCCTTCCCCGGCCGGCGGACCCTGCGCGGCGCCGACAACGGCGTGCCCCCGGACATGGAGTTCGCCCTCCTGGGCGACGGGGTGGCCGCCGACCGGCTCTATCCGCTGGACGTCGAACGCGCCTTCGGCAGCCTGGACCGGCTCAAGCCGCACGTGCCGCAGTGGTGGGTCTCGGGCGCGCAGCCGGGGCAGATGCTGGTCAGTGAGCAGGTGGCGGCGTCGAGCATCTTCTCCGGGCGCGTCGGCGCGCTGAAGAACCAGGGCGCGCCGGTCGACTTCACCTGGAACGGCGGCATGTTCGAGCTGGCGAGCTGGTCGGTGATCAAGGGCGCGCCGCACAAGGACGCCGCGTTCAAGCTGATGGAGTACTCCCTGCGGCCCGAGGTGCAGGCCGCGGTGTGGAGCAACTACCCCAACGGACCGGCCAACAGCAAGGCCCTTGACCTGATGGACAAGGACTTCGCCAAGACCCTGCCCTCCCACCCGGACAACCTGGAGGTGCAGTTCATGCAGAACGGCGAGTGGTGGGGTCAGCACCGCGACGCCGTGCTGAAGCGGTTCCAGACCTTCGCCGCCACCTGACCGTCACCCGCCGGCGCCCTCGTCCGCGACGGCCTCCACGACCGACAGCACCGTGCCGGTCGCGACGACGCGGGACAGACGCAGGCCCGCCGCCGCGAACAGCTCGGCGAACTCGGCCGAGGTGCGCTCGCGTCCGGGCAGCGAGGCCATCAGCATCACGTCGACGGTCTTGGCCTGGTGCGGCTCGTTGCCCTTCGGGATGACCGCGTCCACCACCAGGACCCGGCCGCCCGGGGCCATCGCCCGGCGGCAGTTGCGCAGGATGGTCACGCACTGCTCGTCGTTCCAGTCGTGCAGGATGCGCTTGAGCAGGTAGACGTCCGCGCGGGGGACCTCGGTGAAGAAATCGCCGGCCGCCGTCCGCCAGCGGGCGCTGATCTCCGCGCCGGGCGGCCGGTGCCCGGCCAGCACGTGGGCCTCGTCGTACAGGACGCCGTGCAGGCCGGGCCGCCCGTCGAGTACGGCCAGCAGGAAGCCGCCCTGACCGCCGCCGATGTCGGCCACCACGCCCGACTCCGGGAAGTCATAGGCGGCGGCGATGGGCGCGTTCTCCCAGTCCGACATCGCCGCCATGCCGTCGTGGAAGGTCGCCGCGGTCTGCTCGTCCTGGGCGAAGTACTCGAAGAACGACATGCCGAACATGTCATCGAAGACCGAACCGCCCATGCTCAGGCAGCGTTCCAGCTCCCCGCTGGGCTGCCAGAGGGTCCGGTCGGTGAGCATGAGGACGGCCGCCCGTCCGGACAGCGGCACGTCGGAGCGCAGCGCGTGACCCAGGGAGGTGAGCCGGAAGCGTCCGTCCTCGGCCTCCTCGAAGACGCCGCGCGTCGCCAGCAGGCGCATGATCCGGTGCAGGACGGTCGCGTCCGTGCCGGTGCGCTCGGCCAGCTCGGCCGCCGTGAGCGGCCCGTCCGCGAGCCGATCGGCGACCTTGAGCGAGGCGACGGCCCGCAGCGCGGCCGGGTGAACATAGCCGAGCGCCTCGTCGATCAGGAAGAACAGGGAATCCCGCTCGGCGTTTTCGGTGCTCATTTCTGCATTTTCTTCGCGCATGGGACGCCTCCACGGGGTGTGACGCTGCTGAGAACCATTGCCGTGCCAATGGAATCACGCCCGCGGCACACGAACATATGGCGGCGAGCGAATGTTGGCATATAGGCAGAACATCCGCTTTGCTCTTTTCATGAAAATATGGGCGGTGCTAGGGGGAGAGCCGATTGGGGCCGCGGAAGAGAAAGGTGGCCTCGCGGATGGAGTCCAGGCCGAGCAGGACCATCAGCACCCGGCCGAGGCCCATGCCGAGACCGCCGTGCGGCGGGCAGCCGTAGCGGAAGCAGTTCAGGTAGTCGCGCAGCGGCTCGGTGCCCATGCCCTTTTCGGCCGCCTGCCGCACCAGCACGTCGTACCGATGCTCGCGCTGCGCCCCCGTGGTGATCTCCAGCCCCTTCCACAGCAGGTCGAAGCTGAACGTGAGGTCCGGTCGCCCCTCGGGCCGCATGTGGTAGAACGGCCGCACGCTCGCCGGGTAGTCGGTGACGAACACGAACTCGTGCCCGGTCTCGGCCCGGACGTGCGCGGCGATGCCGCGTTCGCCCTCCGGGTCCAGGTCCGCCTTCGCCCCGGCCGGGTCCCAGCCGCCGCGCCGCAGGACCTCCCGCGCCTCGGCCATCGTGACCCGCGGGAACGGCGTCTCCGGGACGGTCACCTCGACGCCGAAGTGCTCCTCGATCGCGCCGGCGTGCGCCGCGGCCACCTTGGCCAGGGCGTGGGCCAGCATGCCCTCCTCGAACGCCATCACCTCCGCCACGCCGCCGATCCACCCGAGTTCCACGTCAACGCCGGTGAACTCGGTGGCGTGCCGGGAGGTGAACGACGGCTCGGCGCGGAAGACCGGGCCGATCTCGAAGACCCGGTCGATGCCCGCGGCGATCGCCATCTGCTTGTAGAACTGCGGCGACTGCGCCAGGTACGCCGAGCGGCCGAAGTAGCCGAGCCGGAACACCTCCGCCCCCGACTCCGAGGCGGTGCCCATGAGCTTCGGCGTGTGCATCTCCACGCACCCGGCGGCGTACGCGTACTCGCGCATGCCCTGCTCCAGCGTGGTCTGCACGGCGTACGCCAGACGCGCCTCCGGCCGCAGGCGCACGTCCAGGAAGCGCCAGTCCAGCCGCTGCTCCGGCCCGGTGCGCTCGTCGATGGGCAGTGGCGTCTCGGCGCGGCCGAGCACCTCGATCGACTCGGGCACGACCTCCAGGCCGCCGAGTTTCACGATCGGGTTGCCGGTCACCGTTCCGGTGACGCGCACGGCCGACTCGGCGGTCAGCGACTCAAGGACGGCTTCGAGCGGGTCGCCGGGCCCGCCGCGCCGGTGGGTGACCTGCACCATGCCGGTGTGGTCGCGGATCACGGCGAACTGCATGCGGCCCTGCAACCGCAGGGTGCGCACCCAGCCGCAGATCGTCACCGTGCGGCCGAGATGCCCGCGCAGGCCGGAGACCGGCACGCGGATCGTAGGGTGGATCATCGAAAGTCCCTCCAAAGGACCTCGTCATGATCCCTTGAGGGGCGTGGGCGATAAGGGTACTCGCGGTGCCACCACGCCTTCGCCGCCGCCACGCGGGCGGTGGCCTCGTCGTCGCCCGGTAACGGGGGCGGGCCGGCGGAGCATCGGGCCGCGCGGGCCGTTCCTCTCCGCACTCGGGAGGGTCTTCGCCGTGGGGCGCGGGGCCGCCTTCGCAGCTACCGGCGGCTCTCTGCAACCCGCGTGATCCCGCGGCTACTCGTCTCCGTCAACGCGTTCCCACCAGGATACGGGGTCATCAGGTGACGCGTACGGCGTCGCGCCGCGCCGGGTGCACCGCCGCGGCCAGCTCCGCCGGGAGCGTCTGCAGGACGATCCGCCGCCCGGTCTCGGCCAGCAGCCGCCGCATGCCCTCCTGGTCGATCTGGCCGGGGTGGCGCGGATCGAGATGCAGGAAGGTCACCGAGGTCATCAGGCCGATGGCGAGCTGGGCCAGGACGTGCGCCTCGGCGCGGGCCAGCTCCGGGCGCACCGCGGCGACCGTGGTCGTCCACATCCAGATGTAGTCCTGGTGGTGCCCGCCGATCCGCTCGCGGATCTCGTCGGAGAGGTTGCGCCGCTCCTCCAGCCAGATCATGGAAAGCCCGGGCCGCTGCACGCAGAAGGTCGCGTAGCTGTCCAGCAGATAGTCGAGCGCGCCGCGCGGGGGCAGCGTGGCGGCCTCTGCGGCGGCGGTCTCCATCAGCTCCGAGGACAGCTCCAGCACCGCGGTGAGGAGATCCTCCTTGTTGGCGAAGTGCCGGTACACCGCCGGGCCGCTGATGCCCGCCGCCGCCCCGACATCGGTCGTGGAGGTGTTGCGGTAGCCGGATCTGTGGAACAGGTCCAGCGCCGCGTCGATGAGCATCTCCCGGCGCGGCGTCCTGCCCGGCGGACGTCCTCCGCGGCGTGCTTTCCGCTGCTCGGCCATGCAGTGACGGTACCAACCAATCGGGATCGACCGGAGATCAGACGTAGGAGGCGGTCCGGCGGGGCGGGGCCGCCTCGGCCCCCCGGGCGACGGCCAGTTCGTGCAGCGCGCCGTGGTAGAGCAGCGAGGCGTCGGTGGCCAGGTTGAGCATGTGGAAGCCCGCCTCACGGCGGCGGGCCACCGTCTGCGCGTCGTCGCAGTGGATGCCCGCCACGACGCCGTGCCGCCGGCAGCCGTCCAGCAGCGACGCGACCACGGTCTCCTGCTCAGGGTCGTTCTGCTCGCGGCCGAAGCCGAGGGCGAGGTCGTTGGGCCCCACGTAGATCGCGTCCACTCCGGGGACCGACATGATCTCGTCCATGTTGGCGACCCCTTCGGGGGTCTCGATCATCACGGCCACCACGTTGCGGCGGTTGGCCACCGCCGCGCTGTAGTCGGGGACGCGCAGCACGTTGCGGCTCGGACCCCAGCTCCGGGTGCCCTCCGGCGGGTACTTCGCGGCGGTCACCGCCTGCTCGGCCGCCTCCCGGGTGCTCACCATCGGCACCACGACGCCCTGGGCCCCCGCGTCGAGTGCGCGGGCGATGTGCTCGGGGGAGTTGGACGGCACCCGCACGAACGCCGGCACCCCGGCGATGGCCAGCCCCTGGAGCAGCGTCAGCATGCCCTCGTAGCCGACCAGGCCGTGCTGGCCGTCCACGCAGATCCAGTCGAAGCCCGCCCTGCCCAGCAGCTCGGCGGACAGGTCGCTCGGGGTGACCAGCCAGGTGCCGACGGTCGGCTCGCCCCGCTCCCACAGCTCTCGCAAGGTCATCGGATCGCTTCCCTTCTCTCCGTCACGCGTAGTTGTGATAGACGCTGCGGAGCTGCGTGTAACGCAGGACGCCGTGCTTGCCGTCCTCGCCGCCCAGCCCCGACTCCCGGTGGCCGGAGTGGTGCCCCTGGGCCTGCTCGCCGATCGACCGGTTGATGTACAGCTCGCCGAAGTCGAGGTCGCGTTCGGCGCGCATGGCGATGCGGTGGTCGGCCGTGTAGAGGTAGGCCGACAGCCCGTACCGCGTCTCGTTGGCCAGCTCGAAGGCGCGCTCCAGCGTGGGCACCTTGGCGATCGGGGTGACCGGGCCGAACACCTCCTCGCGCATGATGTCCATGCCCGGCTCGACGTCCACCAACACGGTCGGCGTGACCCAGAAGCCGCGCTCGAAGGCGTCGCCGGCCGGCCGCCCGCCGCCCAGCACGACGCGCGCGCCCTCCGCCTTGGCCCGCTCGATCGCATTGATCGACTTGTTCCGCTGGGCCTCGCCGGCCAGCGGGCCGAGCTCGACCTCGCCCAGCGGGTCGCCCACCCGCAAGTGCCCGACCAGCGCCGTGTACCGTGCCACGAACTCCTCGAACACCGACTCGTGCACGAACACGCGCTCCGCGCTGGTGCAGACCTGCCCGCCGTTGAAGTGGCGGGCCATCGCCACCGCCGGGACGGCCGTGTCGAGGTCGGCGTCGGCCCAGACGATCGCCGGGGCCTTGCCGCCCAGCTCCAGGGAGACCCTGGTCAGGTTGGCCGCAGCCGCCGCCATCACCTTCTTGCCGGTGTCGCGGTGGCCGGTCAGGGTGACCAGGCCGGTACGCGGGCTGGCGACCAGCGCGAGCCCGGTCTCCGGGCCGCCGGTCACCAGGTTGAGCAGGCCGGGCGGCAGATCGACCGCCTCGGTGATCATCTGGACCAGCGCGATCGAGGACAGCGGGGCCAGCTCGCTCGGCTTGACCACGACGGCGTTGCCCGCGACGAGGGCCGGGGCGATCTTGCGGACCAGCAGCGCCACCGGGGCGTTCCAGGCGGTCACCGCGGCCACCACGCCGATCGGCACCCGGTTGAGGTGGATGACCTCGTCGGCGTTGTCGCTGGGCAGGATCTCGCCTTCGATCCTGCGGTCCCAGCCGGCCGTGTAGTCGGCGAGCTGCGCGGCCATCGCGACCTCGGCGTGCGAGACGGCCAGCGGCTTGCCGACCTCGGCCGTCTGGAGCTGGGCCAGCTCGGTGGCGTTCGCGCGGATGACGTCGCCGATCGCCCGCACGAGCGTGCCGCGCACGCCGCCGGGGGCCCGGCCCCAGTCGCGCTGCGCGCGCTGCGCCGCCGCCAGGGCCTCGTCCACCTCGGCGGGGGTGGCGCCCGGGACGGTGGCGATGACGTCTTCGGTGGCGGGGTTGATCACGGGGATCGCGGGCCCGCCGCCCCGCCGCCAGGAGCCGGCGATGAACAGCCCGGCCTCACTGCTGATATCGGTCGCGGTCATTGGGGTCTCCTTCAGCTTCCGCTCAGCCAGGCGGCGGGATTGCGCTCCAGCATCACGTCGATCTGGTCGTGGCCGACGCCGAGTTCGGCCAGGCGCGGGAGCACGGTCTCGAACAGCAGGGTCATCGACCACGCGGGGGCGAACTCCGCGAGTTTGTCCGCAGGCACCCAGTCGTTGAAGGCCGAGTAGTCCTGGGACAGCATCATCCGGCCGGCGTGGCCGCGGGCGCACAGCTTGGCGACGGTCGCCGCCCGCCGTTCCAGCGGCAGCAGGCCCTCGACGCCGAAGCGGTCCATGCCGATCCACACGCCGAGGTCGAGCAGCCGCTCGATGTAGTCGAGGTCGTCGCTGTCGCCGGTGTGCGCGATCTGCACCGCGCGGAGGTCCACGCCCTCCTCGTGGAAGATGCGGGCCTGCTCCAGCCCGGTGCGGGTGGCCGCGTGCGAGTGCGCCATGATCGGCCGGCCGGTGCGCAGGTGCGCCCTGGCCGACGCGCGCAGCACCTTCTCGACGTCGGGGGTGACGCCCGGCTCGTCGGTCGCGCACTTGATGAACGCGGCCTTGATCGAGGTGCCCTGGATGCCCTGCTCGATGTCGTGGACGAGCGCGTCGGCGAGGGCGTCGGCGTCGCGCCACTGGAAGTAGGGAGGCAGCACGTTGTAGGTGTAGAGCCCGGTCGCCACGACCAGGTTGACGCCGGTCTCCGCGGCGACGCGGGCGTGGAAGGCCACGTCGCGGCCGAGCATCGCCACGCACGGGTCGACGATCGTGCGCACGCCGTGGGCCTGCACCCCGCGGACGGTCTCCACCGCCGCGGTGTACATGGCCTCGCGGTCGTACAGGTGGGGGAACTGGGTGAGCAGTGGTTCGCTCACCGTCAGCAGTTGTTCGTGCGCGAGGGTACGGCCGAGCTGGGTGTGCTCGACCGGTCCCGCGACGGTTTCGATCATTGCCATGCCGGTACCTCTTCTCCGCTCACCTGGCGGTCTGGCCGCCGTCGACCACGAGGCTCGCGGCGGTGATGTAGCCGGCCGAGTCAGAGGCCAGGAAGACGACCGCCTCGGCCACCTCTTCGGGGCCGCCGACCCGGCGCAGCATGGCCTCGCCGCCGACCGCCGGGTGCGCGTCGGCCCCGGCGCGGTCCAGGCCCATCGTCGCGCTGAGATACGCCTCGTTGGGCGGCGTCCAGATCGTGCCGGGGCAGACCGCGTTCACCCGGATCCCGTCGGCGGCGAGGTCGAGGGCCAGGCCACGGGTCAGGCTCTGCAGCGCGCCCTTGCCCGCGCTGTAGGTGATCCGGTCGGGCTGGGCGATGAGCGCGGAGATGGAGGAGATGTTCACGATCGCCCCGCCGCCCCGCTCGCGCATGTACGGCAGCGCGTGCTTGGCGCACAGCGCGTAGCCGAAGACGTTCGTGGCGAACGCCCGTCCCCACTCCTCGGGGGTGGCCTCGACGCCCTTGGCCACCAGCGCGACGGCGCTGTTGACCAGGATGTCCAGCCGGCCGAACCGGGCCGCCGTGGCCCGCATCAGTCCGATGATCTGGTGTTCGTCGCTGACGTCCGCGCGGACGAACAGCGCCCGCTCGCCGAGCAGGCTCTCGGCCTTGCGCCCGGCCTCCTCATCGATGTCGGCGATGGCGACCGAGACGCCTCGTTCGGCGAACGCCGCCGCGGTGGCGAGACCGATGCCGGACGCGCCCCCGGTGATGACGGCCACCTTGCCCGTCAGACCTTTCACCGCTCATGCTCCTGTCTGATCTGCTCCGGGCCGCGTCAGGCGAGCGGGCCGGGGTTGTCGCGGTAGCGCAGGACGCCGTCCACCGCCCGGTAGGCGAGCGCGCCGACGGTGCCGGTCGGGTTGTAGCCGGCGTTCTGCGGGAAGGCGGACGCGCCGACCACGAAGGTGTTCGGAAAGTCCCACATCTGGAGGTAGTTGTTGACGGCCGAGGTGCGCGGGTCGGCGCCCATGATCACGCCACCGGTGTTGTGGGTGGATTGGTACTGGGTGCCGTCGTAGTGCTCGGCGAGCACGCCACCGGCCACGAACGAGTCGGGGTTCATCGCGGTGGCGATCTCTTTCAGCTTCTCGCCCAGGTAGGCGACCATCTTGCGCTCGTTCGGCTCCCAGTCGAAGGTGATGCGCACCAGCGGCAGGCCGTAGGCGTCCCGGTAGGTGGGGTCGAGACTGAGGTAGTGGCCCCGGTAGGCGGGGCTCTCGCCCTGCGCGCCGATGATCAGCGAGTGCGCGTAGTGCTTGCGGATCGCCTTCTTCCACTCAAGGCCCCAGGCCGGGGTGCCGGGCGGGGCGAGGACCGCGTTGATCGGCGTCGTCGGGTTGCTGCCCACCTTGATCAGGCCGCCGCCGATGAAGCCGAGCCCGGTGTGGTCGAAGTTGTCGCCGTTGAGGTCGTCGATGGCGATCGCGCTGCCGCAGGCGACCATGTACGGCTTGAAGTCCTTGTCCTTGAAGTAGGCCATCGCGCCCGCGCCGTCGGACTGGTAGCAGTAGTTGCGGCCGATGACGCCCTCGCCGGTGGCCGGGTCGTACGGCTCGCCCATCTTGGACAGCAGTAGCAGCCGGCAGTTGTTCAGGGTGAAGGCGGTGAGCACCACGACGTCGGCGGGCTGGTCGCGGACCGCGCCGCTCGCGTCGTAGTAGCGCACTCCGGTGGCCCGGCCGCCGTCGTGCAGGATCTCGATCACCTGGGCGTTGGTGCGCAGCTCGAACCGGCCGGTCTTCTGGGCGGTGGGGATCACCGTAAGCGTCGGGTCGCTCTTGGCGCCGATGTGGCAGCCGAAGTGCCCGGTGAAGCCGCAGTAGGTGCAGCCGGGCCGGGACATGCCGTCCGGGTTGGTGTACGGCTTGGACAGCGCGCCCGCGGGGCCGGGGAACGGCTGGTAGCCCACCTTGGCCGCGGCCTCGCGGAACACCGATCCGGCGTAGGACTCGATCAGCGGCGGGAGCGGGAAGTCACGGCTGCGCGGCCCCTCGAACGGGTTGCCGCCGGGCACCTTGGCGCCCTTGATGTTGCCCGCCTTGCCGCTGATGCCCGCCATGTACTCGAACTTGTCGTAGTACGGCTCCAGGTCGTCGTAGGTGATGCCCCAGTCCTGGATCGTCATGTCGGCGGGGATCATCCCCGCGCCGTAGCGGGCGACCGTGCGGCTGCGGATCTCGAAGTCTCGCGGGTTGAACCGCCAGGTCTGCCCGGCCCAGGAGACGCCGGAGCCGCCCACGCCGTAGGCGGGCGCGAACGAGCCGAGCCGGCGGATCGGCAGCGCGCGATCATTGACGTCGTGCCGCAGTGTCCAGGTCTCGGCCGCGACGTTCTGCATCAGCTCGCGGTCCACCGCGTACCGCAGCTCGTCGTGCCCGTGGGCGAAGTCCTCGACGCCGCGCGGCCCGCCGCGTTCCAGGCCCACCACGGTCAGCCCGGCCTTGGCCAGCTCGGCGGCCATGATCCCGCCCGCCCAGCCCACTCCGACGCAGACCACATCGACCTTCGGCAGCGAGTTGCGCCGGGCCATCTACCGGACTCCCTTCGGATAGACGTTGTAGGGCTCGTTCCAGCGGCCGATGAGCCCGCCGTACCGGTCGCCGTAGGCCAGCGGGTCGCCGGGGAAGCCCAGCCAGAGCCAGCCGACCATGTCGCGGTTGCCATCGTGCATGGGGTCGCAGAACAGCCCCTCGGTGACGTTGCGCAGGAACATCGCGAAGAAGGAGGCCGAGGTGAACCCGTGCGCGCCGGTCGCCAGCCCGAGGTCGACCTGGCCCTTCTCCAGCGCGGTCATCACCTCGTCCTGCTGGGCGGTGGCCAGCGCGGGGAACGCCCTGCCCGCGTACTTCGCCTTGCAGTGCGCGTCGATCGCCCGCAGCGCGCGCTCGTAGACTTCGCGCGGGGTGAGCGGGAGCTGGTAGCCGTGCCCGGCGTGCTCCGGCTCGAAGAACGGCCCCCGGAGGTACATCCGGTCGCCGTCGCCCCAGGCTCCGGCGAGCCGCCCGTCGATGTAGTGGGTCACGCCCGCCTCGGCGGCGCCGTCGCCGTCGGGCTCGGAGGGGAAGACGCGTTCGGCCATCGCGGTCACCGTGGCCGCCTCGGCGTCGGTGAGCACCCGCAGCGGCGGGGGCGGGTCGTCCAGCACCTTGGACGTGGGCGGCTTGGGCTTGCGCTCCGCGAGCGCGCTGCCGCCGGTCACGACGCCGCCGACGCCGATCGCGCCGCCCGCGACCACTCCGCCCGCGGTGGACAACAGGGCCCGGCGCGACGGCCGCCCGTCACCGCTCTCGTCCGGCTCAGCCGACATCTCCGGCCTCCTTGGTGTCCGCTTCGCTGAACTGCCGCCAGGCGTCCGCCAGGCCCTCCAGGCTGAACTTCGGCGAGCGCATCCAGCCGATCAGGCTCTGCTCCTGGGCGATGATCCGGTCCGCCGCGGCGGGCACGTCGGCGGCGATCTCGGCGGGCACCACGAGCACGCCGTGCCGGTCGGCGTGGATGATGTCGCCCGGCCGCACGGTGAGGCCGCCGACCTGCACCGGCTCACCGGCCGACTCCACGCGCACGTTGGCGTGGGAGACCCCGACGCTGCCGGAGAAGAAGTGAAAGCCCAGCTCGTGCGCCTCCTTCAGGTCGCGCACACAGCCGTTGGTGACCGCGCCCAGGCAGTCGAGCCTGGTGAACAGGTTGGCCGACACCTCGCCCCACAGCGATCCGTGGCCCGGCTCGTCGTCGAGGTCCTGTACGACGACGACGCGCGGCCCCGGCACCTGGACCACGTGCGCGACCAGCGGCTCCACGCCGTAGTCGTGCTCGGGTGTGCCGCGCCCCCGGATGGTGGCCGTGGCGGCGTAGCCGACCATGACCCCGAGGTCGGGGAACACGCAGCGGATGCCGGAGCTCGCGAAGCCCTCGTCGCGCGAGCGGATGCCGAACGTCTCGATCGCGTTGCACACCGTCGGGGTGTCGTAGCGGGCGAGCGCCGCCAGCACCTTGTCGGTCATTTGTTCTCCTGCCGGGGACGAGCGGTGTTGACGACGTTGAACGGCGGCTCGCCGGAAAGGACGCGGCGGATGTTGGCCGCGACGATGGCGAGCACGCGTTCGTTGGCGTCGCGGGTGAACGCCGCCGCGTGCGGCGTGATGAAGACGTTCTCCAGCCGGCGCAGCTCGGAGCCGGCCGGGAGCGGTTCGGTGGCGAAGACGTCGAGCGCGGCGGCGGCGAGCCGGCCGGACGCAAGCGCGGCGACCAGGGCGTCCTCGTCCACGACCGGGCCGCGGCTGCTGTTGATCAGGTAGGCGCCCTGCTTCATCCGCTCGATCGCCGCCGTGCCGATCAGGCCGCGGGTCGAGTCGTCCAGCGGCACGTGTACCGAGATGACGTCGGAGCGGGCCAGCACCTCGTTCAGCTCGCAGGACTCCGCCCCGGTCACGCTGCGCGGCACCACGTCGTAGTACAGGACGCGGGAGCCGAAGGCGCGCAGCCGGTCGGCGACCGCGCCCCCGGTGTTGCCCACGCCGACCAGCCCCACGGTCAGCGCGCCCAGCTCGCGGCCGAGCATCTTGAGCACCGGCCACTCGCCCGCGCGCATCCGCCGGTCGCCCCAGGCCCCGTGCCTGATCAGGTTGAGGATCGCCATGACGACCCAGTCGGCGACCGAGTCGAGGTTGTAGCCGGCGCTGTTGGACACCGGGATGCCGAGCCGGGCGGCGGTTTCGCAGTCGATGCCGTCGAAGCCCACGGACGGCTGCTGGACCAGGCGGCAGCGCCGCATCGCGGCGAGAACGCCGGCGTCGAGGTGATAGCGGTGCAGGCCGTCGCCGATCACGATGTCGGCGTCGGCCACGGCGGCGCGCACCTCCTCGGGGGTGGAGCCGCCGGGCAGGACCACGGCTTCGACGTCGAAGCCCTTCGCCAGGCCGCGCACCTGATCTTCGGTGAGCGGGCTCAGGCAGACGATTCGGGACATCATCACCTCAGGGTCTTGATCATCACTCGTCCCAGCGCCGCACGAGCGCGGATTCGCCGGTGAGCAGCGCCCGCAGCGCCGCGGCGTCGGCCCGCCACCGGTCTTCCGGGAGGGCCGCGCCGACCGGGTCGAGCAGCGCGCCCGGCGCCACGTCGTCGGCGTAGCGGGCCACCACGTTGGTGTGCAGGTGCGGGGTCTGGTTGCCGAGTGTCAGGTAGTTGATCTTCAGGGCGGCGAAGTGCCGCCGGACGGCCGTGCCGACCAGCAGGACCTCCCGGCCGTAGCGGTCGGCGTCGCGGGGTGCGAGGTCGGCCGGCTCGGCGGCGTGACCGTTCTTCCAGACGACGACCGCGTAGCCGCGCTGGGCCGCGTGCCGCATCAGGAAGGCGTCGGAGACCCGGCCCGCGTAGACGCGGATCCGGTCGCCTGCGTCGCCCGGCGCGGGGGCGGAGCCGCACGCGCAGGCCCGGCCGTCCATCCGCTGGACGAAGTCGGCGGGCCAGTCGGGGAAGGGCGCTGTCATGGATTTATGTTATTCCGGATTAACTTTTCTGGCAAGCATCTCAGGCGGCCCTCCAGGCGCTCGTGACGTTCACGACGCCGCGCAGCAGGCCGAGTTCGCGCCCGCCGTCGGGCAGCGCCGGATCGAGCAGTCCGCCCACGTCCGGCCTGGTGACGAGCGAGTACGGCGTGGCGTCCAGCCACACGAAGGGCAGGGCGGTGTTCAGCCGCTCGTTCAGCGCCCGGTAGGCCGCCTGCCTGGCGGACGCGCCGGTGGCCCGGCGGCCCTCGGCGAGCGCGGCGTCGATCGCCTTGTCGCGGTTGCGGGTGAAGTTCAGTGCGGGCTCGCCGTTCGGTGCGGCGCTCGCGGAGCTGAAGTAGAGCGCGTTCTGGTCCGGGTCGCCCGCGCCGAAGAACGCGCCGATGATCGCCTCGTAGCCGCCGCCCAGCAGCACCTCGCCGAAGTTGTCCTTGGACACCTGCACTGGCGCGCTCTCGATCCCGGCCTGCCGCCACATGCCCTGGATCAGGGAGAAGGCGGTGATATCGCGTGGTGTGGTCTGGATCGTCACCTTGATCGGAGGCAGCGGACCCCGTTCCCGCTCGTACTCCGCGATCAGGCGCTTGGCCCGTTCCACGTCGTGCGGCGGGTACGGCGAGCGCGCGTGGTACGGCGAGCCGCGCTGGAACAGGCCGTCCATGACCGGGGCCAGCCCCTTGTCGATCACCTTGCTGTACTTCGCGGCGTCCGTGGCGCAGGCGAGCGCCTGCCGGACGCGCAGGTCGTCCAGGGGCGGCCGGGACACGTTCAGCGCCACCAGCGTGATGTCCTTCTGCCCGAACGTGGTGTTCAGGTCGTCGGCCAGCGTGAAGCCCGGCTCGCCGCGGAAGGCGGCGATCGTCTGGGCGTCCTGGGAGTGCAGGGCGTCGATGTCACCGGCCCTGATGGCGTTCTCCCTGGCCAGCGGGTCGGGGATGGGCCGGAACGCGACCTGGTCGAGGTAGGGCAGGCCGCGCCGCCAGTAGCGTTCGTTGCGGGTCAGGGTGAGATGGTCGCCGGCCTGCCACTCCTTGAACACGAACGGGCCGGACCCGACCGGATGCCGCGGATCTCCGCCCTTGCCGAGCGTCTTCGGGGAGGCCACGTACCCGAGCTGCGCGCCCGGATAGCCGGTCAGGTAGCTGTCGAAGGCCGCCCAGGGCTCCTTCATCTCGACCACCAGCGTGTCCTTCGCGGTCACCCGGGTCGCCTCGATCGGCCCGAGCAGCAGCCCGAGGAAGTCGTGGCCGCGCTGCGCGTCGAAGTTGGCCTTGACCGCGGCGGCGTCGAACGGCTCGCCGTCGTGGAAGGTCATCCCCGGCCGCAGCTCGATCGTCCAGCGGGTCGCCTCCCGGTTCGGGGTGATCGACCGGGCGGCGTACGGCCGGACCCGGCCCTGCGCGTCGAGTGCGGCCAGGCGGTCGAAGACCGCGCGGGCGTAGACGTGCCCGGAGCGGTCGAACAGGGTGGTGGCCGGGTCCAGGCCGCCGGCCTCGCCCTGGGTGGCGAAGACCAGGCTGCCGCCGCGGCGCGGCGGGCCGGTGGCCCCGACGACCGGGCGGGCCGCGGGCTGCGGGCCGCAGGCGGCGAGGAGCAGGCCGGCTCCGCCGTATGTCAGAAGTGTCCTCCGGCCGATCGGGTCGCGGGAAACCATCACTGTCGCTCCTTGAGCCGTGCGGGGTGAATGGTGTTTCGAGGGGAGCGCTACGCGTGATGGCAGGCCACGTACCGGCCCGGCCGCACCTCGTGGAGCCGGGGCTCCTCTGTGGCGCAGCGGCCGGTGGCGAGCGGGCATCGGGTGCGGAAGCGGCATCCGGAGGGCGGTGCCAGCGGCGAGGGGAACTCACCGCCGAGCGCCGGATCGGACTCGGCGGGCCGGGCCGCCGGATCGGGCACGGGCACCGCGTCCAGCAGCGCCCGGGTGTAGGGGTGGGCGGGTGCCCGGTAGAGGTCTTCGGCGGGCGCGACCTCGCACAGCCGGCCGAGGTACATCACGGCCACGCGGTCGCTGACGTTCTTGACCACGCCGAGGTCGTGCGCGATGAACACCAGGGACAGGCCGAACCGCGCCTTGGCGTCCTCCAGCAGGTTGAGGATCTGGGCCTGTACCGAGACGTCCAGCGCCGAGACCGGTTCGTCGCAGATGAGCAGCTTCGGATCGAGCACGAGCGCCCGCGCGATGCTGATCCGCTGGCACTGACCCCCGGAGAACTCGTGCGGCCGGCGGCCGGCGACGGCGTCGTAGTCCAGGCCCACGGCCTCGAACACCTCGCGGGCGCGGGCCGCGCGCTCCTTCGGGCCGCCCTTGTCCCAGATCGCCATCGGCTCGGTGACGATGTCGCCGACCCGCCGCCGGGGATTGAGCGAGGAGATCGGGTCCTGGAAGATCATCTGGATCCGGCGGCGGGTCCGCCGCAGTTCCTCGCCGTGCAGTGCGGTGAGGTCGCGGCCCTCGAAGATCACCGACCCTGACCTGGGCGGCGGCATCAGCACCGTCGCCCGGCCCATGCTGGACTTGCCGCAGCCCGACTCGCCGACGATGCCCAGGGTCTCGCCGGGCAGCACGTCGAAGCTGACGTCCGACACGGCCTGCACCGCGCGCCCCCGCCCGGCGGGGAACGTGACGACCAGGTGCTCCACCCGCAGCAGGGCCGCGCCGGGCGCGCGCAGGTGGGCCGTGCCCGTGGTCACGACTCGCCGCCGACCGGGTGCCAGCACGCGTAGCGGTGCCGGGTGCCGGGGATCGTCCGCAGCGGCGGGGCCTCGCGCGCGCAGCGCGCCGCGGAGTATCGGCAGCGCGGCGCGAACGCGCAGCCCGGCCCGGGATCGACCAGGTCGGGAGGGCGTCCGGGGATGGCGGCCAGGCGGGTGTGCGGCGGGTCGGACAGCTTGGGGATCGATTTCATCAGCGCCTCGGTGTAGGGCATCTTGGCGGCGGCGAACAGCCGCTCGGTGGGCGCCTGCTCCACGATCCGGCCCGCGTACATGACCGCGATCTCGTCGGTGCGCCCGGCGGCGACGCCCAGGTCGTGGGTGACCAGCAGCAGGCCCATCGACCGCCGGGCCCGCTGGGCGGCCAGCAGGGTGAGGATCTGGTCCTGGACCGTCACGTCCAGGGCGGTCGTCGGCTCGTCGGCGAGCACCAGGCCCGGATCGCAGGCCAGCGCCATGGCGATCATCACGCGTTGCCGCATGCCGCCGGAGAGCTGGTGCGGGTACTGCCGGGCACGGCGCTCGACGTCGGGGATGCCGACCGAGCGCAGCAGCGTCACGCTGCGGCGGCGGGCCTCGCCGCGGCTCACCCGCCGGTGCAGCCGGATCGTCTCGCCGACCTGCCGCCCGATCCGGTGGACCGGGTTGAGCGAGGTCATCGGGTCCTGGAACACCATGGCGATGTCGGCCCCGCGGCGGCGGCGCAGTTCGCGCTCGCCCATCTCGGCGAGGTTCTCGCCCTTGTAGAGCACGCTGCCCTGCCGGGTGACGCCCGACCGCGGCAGCAGGCCCATGATCGAGCGGGCGAGCACCGTCTTGCCCGACCCGGACTCGCCGAGGATCGCCAACGTGCGGTCGCCCGCCAGCTCGAAGCTGACGCCATCGACCGCGCGCAGGATCCCGCGCGGGGTGTGGAAGTAGGTCTTCAGCTCGACGACCTTGAGCAGCGGGGCCTGGTCGGTCATGAGACGTCCCCTTTCACGTCCAGCCGGTCGCGGAGCCGGTCGCCGGCGAAGTTGAGGCCGAGCACGGTGAGGAACATGAACAGTGACGGCCACAGCGCGGTGCCCGGGCTCTCGGCCAGCGTGTTGCGGCCTTCGGCGATCATGGCCCCCCAGCTCGGAGTGGGCGGCTGGACCGAGAGCCCGAGGTACGCCAGGCTGCCCTCGGCCACGATGGCGGTCGCCACCCACACCAGCGAGAGCGACAGCGCGACCGGGGCGACGTTGGGGATGATCTCCCGGAGGATGATCCGCCGGTTCTTCGCGCCGAGCATGCGCGCCGCCACGACGTACTCCCGGCCGGCGCATCCGATCGTCGCCCCGCGCACGACCATGGCGATCGGGGCCACCGAGACGAGCCCGATGGTCAGGGTGACGTTCTGGGGGCTCTGCCCGAGGAAGGTGACCACGGCCAGCGCCAGCACCAGCGCGGGGAAGGCGAGCAGGCTGTTGGCCAGCGTGGTCACCACCGTGTCGGCCGCGCCACGGCGAAAGCCCGCGATGAGCCCGAGCGTGCCGCCGGCGACCAGGCCGAGCGTGATGGAGACGAACCCGGCCACGAGCGAGATGCGGGCTCCGTGGACGACCCGCGAGAAGAGGTCGCGGCCGAGCTCGTCGGTGCCGAGCAGGTGGGCGGCCGACGGGCCGAGCCCGGGGTCGCCGGCGCCCACGGCGGCGGGGTCGGCGAGCGGCAGCAGGCCGGCGACCGCGGCCAGCGCGACGACCAGGGTCACCCACGCCGCCGACAGCCAGAAGACCACGCCGAGCCCGCGCGCCCGACGCGCCTTGCGGCCCTTGCGGGGGCCGTTGCCCGCGGTCGGCGAGGTGGTCACGGTAAGCCCCTCAGCCATGGCGGGTCCGCGGGTCGAGCAGCGGGTACAGCAGGTCGGCCAGGAAGGTGACCAGGACGTAGGAGACGGCGATGACCAGGACGCAGGACTGGAGCACCAGGTAGTCGTGCTGGAAGATCGAGTTGACCGTGAGCTGCCCGATCCCGGGCAGCGCGAAGATCTGCTCGACCAGGATCGCCCCGCCGGTCAGCGCCCCGACGTGCAGCGCGACGACCGTCACCAGCGACAGCGAGGACGACCTGAGCGCGTGCCGCCACAGGATCGTCCGGGCCGGGACCCCCTTGGCCCGCGCCGTCGTGACGTGGTCCTGGCGCAGGGTGGCGATCATGTCGGCGCGCAGCGCCCGGACGTACACCGCGAGCGAGCCGAGCGCCAGCGTGAGAGCGGGCAGGAACAGCGAGCGCAGCGCCTGCGCCGGATCGGTCCCGAACGAGGTGTAGCCGGTGGCCGGGAACACATTGAACGTCACCGCGAAGACGAAGACGAGCAGCACCCCCATCATGAACGGCGGCACCGAGAGCGTGGCGAAGGTGAACCCGGAGGCCAGCCGGTCCACCCAGCCGTTCGGCCGGTGGGCCGAGTAGACGCCGAGCGGCACCGCGATGGCCAGTGCGATCACCTGTGACACCGCCACGAGCTGGAGGGTGACCGGCAGGTGCTCGGCGATGGCCTGCGCGGTGGGCACGTGGTTGATGTAGGAACTGCCGAGGTCGCCGCGCAGCGCCGCGCCCAGCCAGTCGAGGTAGCGGATGTGGACGGGCTGGTCGAGCGAGAGTTCGGCGGTCAGCCGCGCGACCGCCTCTTCGGTGGCCCGCAGGCCCAGGATGGCGTGCACCGGGTCACCGGGCAGCAGGTTGAGCAGCAGGAACGTCAGCGCCGAGACCACGAACAGGACCACGGCGAGCTGGAGCGCCCTGGTGAGGATGAACACGTCCCCTCCTTCGGCCGCGGGCTCATCTGGCCCCGGCGCGCGCCAGGCGTCTGAGCGCGTCGATGTCGGCCCGCTCGTCGCGGGCGGCCGGCGGCCCGCCGGCCGCCACGAACCGGCCGGGCAGGATGTCCTGGCCCGGCGCGATGTCCTCGGCGTCGGAATAACGCATGGTCACGCTCGTGTGCAGGTGCGGGGCCTCGTTGCCGAGGGTCTGGAAGTTGAGTTTGAGCGGTTGGTAGTGCGCCCGCATCGCCCGGGCGGCGATCAGTGTCTCGGCGTTGAAGGCCGCGGCCTCCCGCGGCATGAGGTCGGTGGGTTCCACGACGTGGCGGCCCTGCCAGAGCACGACCGCCCAGCCGGGTTGCACCGTTCCCAGCACCAGGTAGGCATCGCTCACCTCGCCCGCGTAGAACCGCGCCAGCGGCGGGTCGGCCGACTCCTCGAAACGCCCGGCGGCGCAGGCGGGGCAGTCCGCGCCAGAGATCCGATCCTGCCAGTTCGACGGCCAGCCCATGGCATCTCCCTCGGGCCTGCGCAACGTGTTTGTTACGCTGAATTAACTTACTGTGGGTGACGTTACAGAGGGCCCGGGGGTGCGTCAAGGAGTCGGCGGCAGCGCTTGACGAGCCGCCTCCAGGCGGCGTAATAAATACATACTGGGCAGTTAACAATGACGATCGTTGAGGATCATCATCGCTGCTCGCACCATCCCGAAGGGATCAAAGCCATGATCGACCCGGCCACGACGTTACGGGAGACGGTCTCCGCGCACGGCGACGCGCTCGCGGTCGTCTGCGACGAGCGGCGCCAGACCTACGCCGAGATGTACGACAGGGCGTGCCGGCTGGCGAACGCGTTGCGTGACGCCGGGATCGAGCCGGGCGACCGGGTCGCCGTGCTGGCCGACAACGACCTGGAATCGATCGAGATCATCGCCGGGCTGGCGCTGGGCGGCTACGTCAACTGCCCCCTCTACACCCACCACACGGCCGAGGGCAACGCGTACCTGCTCAGCCTCATCGAGGCCACGGCGCTGATCGTCCAGGCGCGGCACCACGCCGCGCTCGCCCCGCTGCTCGGCACGGTGCCGGGCCTGCGGCTGACGATGGTCATCGGGGAGGAGACGGCCGGTCCGCGCTACACCGAACTACTGGCCGCGGCCTCGGCCGACGATCCGAAGGTGCCGCTCAAACAGGACGACACGCATGTGATCCGCTTCTCTGCGGGCACCACCGGCCGCCCCAAGGGCATCGTCCACGACGTCAAGGGCTGGATGGCGATGGGCGACCTGTGGCGGGCCGCCTGGGGCCGGCACTGGAGCCCCGCCGACCGCTATCTCGCGACCGGCCCGATCAGCCACGCCACCGGACTGCTCGTGTGGCCGGTCATCGAGGGCGGCGCGGGCGTGGTCGTGATGCGCGGCTTCGACCCGGGCCGCTTCCTCGAACTCGCCGAGCGGGAGCGGGCCACGGTGACTCTGCTGGTCCCGACGATGGTCCAGATGGTCCTCGGGCACCCCGACGTCGAGCGGCGGGACGTCTCCAGCATGCACACGATCTTCTACGGCGCCGCCCCGATGCCCCGGCCCACCCTGGTCAAGGCGCTTTCGGTGTGGGGCCCGATCATGTACCAGGCGTACGGCCAGAGCGAGGCGCTGCCGATCTCCATCCTGCGGCCCGAGCACCACATCCTCGAAGGCACCGAGGAGGAGATCGGCCGGCTGCGCTCGGCGGGCCGGCCCTGCCCTGGGGCGGAGGTGCGCATCGCCGATGACGAGGGCGGCGACCTGCCTGCGGGCGAGATCGGCGAGATCGTGGTGCGTACCCCCGGGGCCATGTCCGGCCTGTGGAAGGACCCGGAGGGGACGGCCGCGCGCATCACCCCCGGCGGCTACATGCGCACCCGGGACATGGGCTATCTGTCGCCGAACGGCTTCCTCTACCTGACCGACCGCAAGGACGACATGATCATCTCCGGCGGGTTCAACATCTGGCCCGCCGAGCTGGAGAGCGCCCTGCTCGGCCACCCGGCCGTGCGTGAGGCCACCGTCGTCGGCGTGCCCCACGAGAAGTGGGGCGAGACGCCGCACGCCATCGTCGTCCTCGGTGACCCGGCCACCGAAAGCGAACTCATCGACTTCATGCGGGCGGCCGTGGGATCGACCAAGAAGCCCACGGCCGTCCACTTCGCCGCCGAGCTGCCGAAGACCCCTCTCGGCAAGGTGCTGCGGCGGGCCGCGCGCGAGGCGCACTGCGCCGGATGCGGCGCCCCGCCCTCGACCGGCGGAACGACCCCCTCAACAGATCGGAGTGCTTGATGAATCGGCGTGTGTGCGTGGCGGGGGTGGGCATGGTCCCGTTCTCCACGCCCAGCAAGGGCAAGACCTACGAGGAGATGGGGGAGTCGGCGATCAGGGCCGCCCTGGCCGACTCCAAGGTCGACTACGCCAAGGTGGGACAGGCGTACGCCGGGTTCGCCTACGGCGACTCGACCAGCGGCCAGAAGGCCCTGTACCGCGTCGGCCTGACCGGCATCCCCGTCGTCAACGTCAACAACAACTGCTCGACCGGGTCCTCGGCCCTGTGGCTGGCCCGGCAGGCGGTGGCGAGCGGCACGGCCGAGTGCGTGCTGGCGTTCGGCTTCGAGCAGATGCAGCGCGGCGCGCTCAAGCCGATGTGGGACGACCGGCCCAGCGTGCTGGAGCGGTTCGATGGCGTGGTGAGCGCCGTGTGCGACATGGACGACAACGTGCCCATGGCCGCCCGGTACTTCGGCGCGGCGGGCCTTGAGTACATGTCCAAGTACGGCGCCAAGGCCGAGACGTTCGGCGCGATCGCCGTCAAGGCCCGCAAGCACGCCGCCGGCAACCCGTACGCGGTGTTCCGCGACCCGCTCACCCTGGAAGAGGTGATGGGCTCCCCGCACATCTTCGGGCCGCTGACCCGGTTCCAGTGCTGCCCGCCCACCTGCGGGGCGGCGGCGGCGGTGGTGTGCAGCGAGGAGTTCGCCCGCGCCAACGGCCTGCCCGCCGACGTGGTGATCAGGGCGCAGGCGCTGACCACCGACACCCCCGACAGCTTCGAGGGCGACCTCGCCAAGCTGGTCGGAACGGGCATGGCCAAGGAGGCCGCGCGCCAGGTGTACGAGGAGTCCGGGGTGGCCCCGGCCGACATCCCGGTGGTCGAGCTGCACGACTGCTTCACGGTCAACGAGCTGCTGACGTACGAGGTGCTGGGCCTGACGCCGGAGGGCACCGCGGAGAAGTTCGTGGCCGACGGCGACAACACCTACGGCGGGCAGGTGGTCACCAACCCGTCCGGCGGGCTGCTGTCCAAGGGCCACCCGCTGGGCGCCACCGGGCTCGCGCAGTGCGCCGAGCTGGTGTGGCAACTGCGCGGCCAGGCCGGTCCGCGCCAGGTCGAGAGCGCCACGCTGGCCCTCCAGCACAACGTGGGGCTGGGCGGCGCGGCCGTCGTCACGCTGTACGAGAAGGTGGGCTGAGCGCGTGCCCATCGATCCCGAGGCGGCCAAGGCGCTGCGCTTCGCGCCGCTGACCGTCGATATCGAACGCGGGCGGCTGCGCTTCTTCGCCAAGGCCACCGGCCAGACCGACCCGATCTACCACGACCTGGACGCCGCCCGCCAGGCCGGTCACCCCGACCTGCCCGTGCCGCCCACCTTCTTCTTCGGCCTGGACCTCGAAGGCCCGGACGCCCTGCGGTACCTCCGCGAGCTGGACGTGGACATGGCCCGGGTGCTGCACGGCGAGCAGTCCTTCGTCTACCACTCCCTGGCCTACGCGGGCGAGACCCTCACCGTGCGGCCCAGGATCGTCGACGTGTTCGCCAAGCGGGGCGGCGCGCTGGAGTTCCTGGTCAAGCGGAACGAGATCACCCGCGCCGGCGAACCCGTCGCGGAGGCGACCATGACACTCGTCGTACGAAACCCGGGGGCCGGAGGATGACCACCACCGTACCGGCCGTGGGCACCGGACTCCCGCCGCTGCGCGTGGAGCCGATCTCCCGCGCCACGCTCGCGCTGTTCGCCGGGGCCTCGGGCGACCACGTGCCGCTGCACATCGACATCGACGTCGCCCGCGCCGCGGGCCTTTCCGACGTCTTCGCGCACGGCATGCTCTCCATGGCCTACCTGGGCAGGCTGCTCACCGGCTGGGTGCCGCAGCACCGGATCCGCTCCTACCGGGTCCGGTTCGCCGCGATCACCCCGGTCCACGCGCGGCCGGTCTGCACCGGCCGCGTGACCTCCGTCGAGGACGGCCTGGCCACGCTCGAACTGGCCGTCACGCTCGCCGACGGCACCGTCACCCTCACCGGCGAAGCGGTCATCGACCTCCGCTGAGCACACCTCCGAAAGGACGCCGCATGGGAAAGCTGGACAACAAGGTCGCCGTCGTCACCGGCTCCGGCCGGGGCATCGGGCGCGAGGTCGCCCGCAAGCTGGCCGCCGACGGGGCCGCCGTCGTCGTCAACGACCTGGACGAGGGACCGGCCAAGGAGACCGTCGAGGCCATCGAGGCGGCCGGCGGCCGGGCGCTCGCCTGCGCGGGCAGCGTGGTCGAGGACGGCTTCGCCGAGCGGTTCGTCCAGACCGCGCTGAACGGCTTCGGCGGCCTGGACATCGTGGTCAACAACGCGGGCTACACCTGGGACACGGTCATCCAGAAGATGACCGACGAGCAGTGGGACGCCATCCTCGACGTCCATCTCAAGGCCCCGTTCCGCATCCTGCGGGCCGCGCAGCCGGTGATCGCCGCCGCGGTGAAGGCCGCCCGCGCGGCGGGGGAGCCGGTGCCCTGCCGCAAGGTCGTCAACATCTCCTCGGTGGCCGGGCTCGGCGGCAACCCCGGGCAGGCCAACTACGCCGCGGCCAAGGCCGGGGTGACCGGGCTGACCAAGACCCTCGCCAAGGAGTGGGGCCGCTACAACGTCACCGTCAACTCGGTGGCCTTCGGCTGGATCAAGACCCGGATGACCGACGTGAGCGCGGGGGAGGGGACCATCTCCGTCGGAGGCCGGCAGATCAAGGTCGGGGTCAACCCCGAGCTGCTGGAGGCGATGCGGACCATGATCCCGCTCGGCCGGCCGGGCACGCCGCAGGAGGCGGCGGGCGCGGTGTACCTGCTGTGCACGCCGGAGTCCGACTACATCAGCGGCCAGACGCTGGTGTGCGGCGGTGGATTCGCGCTGTGACCGCTACTTCCGTCCTCGGGCCGCTCGGCGGGATGCGGGTGCTGGAGATCGCCGGGCTGGGCCCCGGGCCGTTCTGCGGGATGCTGCTGGCCGACCTGGGTGCCGACGTGGTCCGGGTGGACCGGCCCGGCGGGGGCTTCGGGTTCGTCCCCGCCGGGCTGGATCTGCTCAACCGCGGGAAGCGGTCCATCGTGGCGGACCTCGGTGAGCCGGCCGGCGTCGAACTGACGCTGGCCCTCGCCGAGCGGGCCGACGTGATGTTCGAGGGGTTCCGCCCCGGCGTGGCCGAACGGCTCGGCATCGGCCCGGACGTCTGCCTGCGCAGGCGGCCGGGCCTGGTGTACGGGCGGATGACGGGCTGGGGACAGCGGGGGCCGCTGGCGCGCACCGCCGGTCATGACATCGACTACATCGCGCTGGCCGGCCCGCTGCACGCCATCGGGCCCGCCGGCGGGCCGCCGCAGATCCCGCTGGGCCTGGTGGGCGACTTCGCCGGAGGCGTCTACCTGGCCGTGGGGCTGCTCGCCGCGCTGCGCGAGGCGCAGGCGAGCGGGCGCGGCCAGGTCGTGGACGCCGCGATCGTGGACAGCGCGGCGCACCTGATGACGATGTTCCACAGCCTGCTCGCGGCCGGCGTGTGGCGGGACGAGCGGGGCGCCAACCTCGGCGACGGGGCGGCCCCCTTCTACGGTGTCCACCTCACCGCGGACGGCGAGTACATGGCCGTGGGCGCGCTGGAACCGGCCTTCTTCAGGGAGTTCGCGGCACGCCTCGGCCTGGGCGACGCCGATCATCTGAATCACCTGGACCCGGCGACCTGGCCGGAGCTGCGCACGCGCATCTCCGCCGCCTTCGCGTCCCGCACCCGGGACGAGTGGGTGGAGGTCTTCGCGGGAAGCGACGCCTGCGTGGCCCCGGTGCTCGGGATGCGGGAGGCGGCGCGGCATCCGCACCTGGTGGAGCGGGAGACGTTCATCGACGTCGAAGGCGTCACTCAGCCCGCGCCCGCGCCGCGCTTCTCCCGTACGCCGGGATCGGTGCGCCGCGGGCCGAGCCTGCCGGGCCGGGACGCCGAGGAGATCGTCCGCGACTGGCTGGGCTGAGCGAGTACACCGGCTAGCCGGTGTACTCGCGCCCGATCAGCTCCCGGGCGATGACCAGCTTCTGGATCTGCGGCGTGCCGTCGCCGATCTGGAGGCCGCTCACGTCCAGCAGCAACTGCTGGAGGGGCATCTCGTTGGACCAGCCGGTGTGCCCGTGGATCACGATGCAGTCGTTGACCGCCTGGACGGCCAGTTGCGGGGCCCACCACTTGCACATGGACGCCTCGCGGCTGTGCCGTTCCCCGGCCGCCCGCAGCGCGAGGCTGCGGTAGGACAGCAGGCGGGCGGCCTCCAGCCGGGTCTCGTGCTCGGCGAGGGTGAACGACACGCCCTGGTGCCGGGCGATGGGCACGCCGAACGCCTCGCGCCGCCGTACCCACTCGACGGTCTCGTCCATCGCCCGGCGGGCCAGGCCGACGCACATCAGCCCGATCAGGGTCCGCATGAAGTCGAGGTCGGCGAGCTGCGCCGACAGGCCGCTGCGGGGACCGCCGATCTCGTGGTCGGCCGGGACGAACGTGCCGTCGAAGCCGAGCGCCGCCCGGCCCAGCGGGCGGAAACCCGGGTCCTGGAACCGCTGCCTGGCGATGTCGGGCCGGTCCAGGGGGACGAGGAAGCGGCGGGTCTTCGGGCCGTCGCCTTCGGCGCGGGCGACGACGATCGCGTGCTCGGCCCACATCCCGAGGGTCACCGAGGTCTTCTCGCCGAACAGCCGGTAGCCGCCGTCGGCGCGGCGGGCGGTCACCGACATGCCGGTGAGGTCCGAGCCGCCGCCCGGCTCGGTCAGCGCGAGCGCCATCACGCTCTCGCCGCTGGTCAGCGATCTGAGCACCGGTCCGCCGACGTGGCGCGGCAGGCCGTCCCACAGGCAGGACGGCAGTGCGGAGGTCTGCGCCACCAGGCTCGCCAGGGCGATGTCGGCCCTGGCGATCTGCTCGACGGCGATCCCGACGCTGATCGGGTCGGCCCCCTGGCCTCCCGCGGCCTCCGGCAGCCCCAGCCCGAGCAGGCCGGCCGCGCCGAGCTTGGCCACCTCCGCCCGGCACGGCTCGTCGGACGTGGCGCGGGCAAGGTAGCCGTCGTAGAACTCCTTGCGCGCGATGTCCGCGACGGCCCGCTCGAACTCCGCGTGCTCCGACGTGAACGTGAACGGCATCGACGTGCTCCCTCCAATGGTCCGGCACTCGTAACAATACTGACTGGATAGTTAAGTTTCTAGGCCGCCGGGGCATACTGACCGGGCGGTTGGCTATGCTGGCCCCCGCGACGGGGCCAAGGTGAGGAGCGGTGATGGCGAGAGCCCGGGCGACCGACGAGGGCGCGCTGATCCGCGCGGCGGCCAAGGTCTTCCGCGCCAAGGGCTACCGCAACACCACCATCGACGACATCGCCGACGCGGCCGGCATCTCCCGGCCGACCGTCTACTCCTACGCCAAGAGCAAGCGCTGGCTGCTCGACCGCATCGTGCGCGACCTGCTCGACGACCACGACGCCCGGCTGCGGGCCGACCGGGAAAGCGGCGAGACGCCGCACGCCCGGCTGCGCGCGGTGATCAACACCCACGTGACCTCGGCGATCGTCAACCGCACGTTCTACTCCATCCTGTTCAGTGAGCAGAGCGAGCTGTCCCCGGCCGTCCACCGGCGCTTCCGGCAGTGGGCGCACCGGACCACCGCCGACTTCCGCGACCTGCTGGAAAGCGTCCTCGACGACGCAGCCCTGGCCGCCGGCCTGGACCCGGGCGTCGCGGCCAACCTCATCGTCACCATGCTCACCGACATCTACCGCTGGTACGACCCCAAGGGCCCGGTCAAGCCCGAGCAGCTCACCGAGCAGATCCTGCTGGTGGTCGGCGGCGTCCTGCGTCCCGCCGAGGTCGCCTGACCGCCGGCTCGCCGAGCAGGGCGCAGTCGCCGCACCTGCTCCCGCCGGGCGCCCGGTAATAGAGACAGCAGGTGGTCCGCCGGAACTCCAGCCCCGGCGCGATGATCGCGCCTTTCCCGGCCAGCCCGCCGTAGGCCAGCAGGGCGGTGGTCAGCCGGGTTGCGGGGGCGGTGAGGTCCGGGCGGGCGGCCACCACGGCGCGGGCGGCCTCGGCCAGGGCGGAGGCGGCGTTGCCGTACAGCAGGCCGGGGGCGACCTTGACCCGCAGGCCGGCCGCCAGCGGCTCCAGGTGATCCCGCACGACCACGTCGTACAGCAGGCCGGCGGCCTGTTCCGGAGGTCCGGCGGGACGGCAGGCGAGGGTCGCCAGGCGCAGCGCTGGCCCGTCGTCGGCGCGGTCCAGGCGGCTCAGGTCGGGGACCACGCCGTGCGCGAGCGCCGTACCGAGCACCGGCGACCACAGCCGGGCGGCGTGCCCGAGCTGGGCGATCGACGCGCCGACGCGAAGCTCGCGCGTGCCGTGCCTGGCGGCGGTGGCCGCCACCAGATCGGCGAACCCGCGCGCGTAGTCCTCCCGCACACTGTGCCAGCCGGCGTCGCCGCCGCCGACCCGAAGGGCGAAGAACGCGCCATATCCGGCCACCTCTGCCAAGGCCGCGCGAAGGGATTCCATGCCGGCGACACTCCAGTCTCAGGCCGGGGGCCCGGCGCGTCCGGTTCGCAAGGTCACCTGCGGGACGCCGGTCTCCGGGTGCGCGGCGACGTCCGCGTCCACCCGGTAGACGTCGGCGAACAGGGCGGGCGTCAGCACCTCGCGGGGCGCGCCGACCGCCACGACCGCGCCCGCGTCCAGCACGCAGATCCGGTCGCAGAACGCGGCGGCCAGGTTGAGGTCGTGCAGCGCGACCACGGCGGTGACCCCGAGCCCGCGTACCAGCTCCAGCGCGTCGAGCTGGTGGCGCAGGTCCAGGTGGTTGGTCGGTTCGTCCAGCACCATCGTCCCGGGCTGCTGGGCCAGCGCCCGCGCGATCAGCACCCGCTGCTTCTCCCCGCCGGACAGCCGGTCGAAGGGCGCGTACGCCAGCCCGGTCACGTCCAGCCGGTCGAGCGCCGCGGCGATGATCGCCCGGTCGGCGGCGTCGTCGCCGTCGAAGGCGCGTTTGTGCGGGGTGCGGCCCATGGCCACGACGTCGTAGACGGTCAGGTCGAAGTCGCCGGCCGTCTCCTGGAGCACCGCCGCCATCCGGCGGGCCAGCCAGTGGCCGGGCATTCGCCACACGTCCTGCCCGTCCAGCAGCACCCGCCCGGAGGACGGCCGGCGGGCCCGGTAGAGGGTGCGCAGCAAGGTGGTCTTGCCCGCGCCGTTCGGCCCGGCCAGCCCCACCACCTCGCCGGGCGCGACGTCCAGCGTCACCCCGCGCACGAGGTCCCGGCCGCCCGCGCGCACCCACACGTCCTGTACGGCCAGCGCCGCCGCCCGCGCCGTCATCTCGACCGCCTCCGCATCAGCCACAGGAAGAACGGCCCGCCGACCAGGGCCGTGATGATCCCGACAGGGATCTCCTCAGGCGTGATCAGCGTCCGCGCGAACAGGTCGCCCGCGATCAGGAACGACGCCCCGAGCAGCGCCGTGGCCGGCAGCGCCCGCCGGTGGTCGGCCCCGATCAGCAGCCGCACCACGTGCGGCATGATCAGCCCGACGAAGCCGATCGACCCGCTGACCGCGACGATCGTCCCGATCATGATGGCCACCAGCACGAACAGCGCCGCCCTGAACCGGTGTACGTCCAGCCCCAGCGCGGTGGCGGCCTCCTCCCCGGCCAGCAGCAGGTTCAGCGGCCGGGAGACGCCCAGCAGTACGGCGGTGCCCAGTACGACGGCCCCGGCCGGCGCCCACACCACCGGCCAGGTCGTGCCCGCCAGCCCGCCCAGCATCCAGCGCAGCGCCGACTGCGTCTTGTGCGGATCGCTGGAGGTCACCACCAGGAACCCGGCCACCGCCGACAGCACCTCGGCCGTGGCCACCCCCGCCAGCACCAGCCGTATCGTGGTCATCCGGCCGCCCGACCTGGCCAGGAAGTAGACCGCCACCAGCGCGGCCAGCGCCCCGGCGAACGCGGCGACCGGCAGCGAGAACGCCCCGAAGACGGTCAGGCCGAACACCACCACGCACACCGCCCCGACGGTGGCCCCCGAGGAGACGCCGAGCAGCATCGGATCGGCCAGCGGGTTGCGGACCAGGGCCTGCAACGCCATCCCGCACACCGAAAGGCCCGCCCCGACCACCGCGCAGAGCAGCACGCGCGGCAGCCGTACGTCCATCACGATGGTCTCCCGGACCGCCGACCAGGACGGGTCGGCCAGTGCGGGGTGGATCCGGTGGGCCAGGATGCCCCACACCTGCCCCGGGGGCAGCGGGATCGACCCGGCCGCGATCCCGGCCGTGACCGCCGCGCACAGCAGCGCCGCCAGCAGGCCGATCACCAGCGGATACGGCAGACCGGGACGGCGTCCGGGCAGCCGGGCGGGCTCGGCAAGCGGCCCGGCCTCCGCCCGGCCGGCCAGCGCGGTGCGGGGGGTCACCGGAACCGTTCGGGGTGGATCTGGCGGGCCAGCGACTCGACGGCCGCGGGCGCGCGCACCCCGAGCACCACCGACGACAGCGGCAGCACCGCGAAGCGCCGCGCCTTGATCGCCGGAACGTCCGCCAGCGCCGGGTTCGACAGCAGGAACCGCTTCTTGTCGGCCACCGGCTGCTCGCCGTAGTCGTAGATCACGATCCAGTCCGGCGCGCGCTCGGCCACCTGCTCGAACGACACGTCGCCCCACGCCTTGCCGACATCCGAGAACACGTTCTCGGCTCCGGCCAGTTCGACGATCTCGTTGCCGACGCCGCGCCCGCCCGCCGTGAAGGCGGTCTTGTCGCCGCTGTCGTAGACGAACAGCTTGACCGGGGCGACCCCGGCCAGCCTGCCCTTCACCCCGTCGAGGGTCGCGTGCAGCCGGGTGATCAGCGGCTCCGCCCGGCCGGACACGCCGAAGATCCGGGCCACGTTGCGGATCTCCTGGTCCATCATGGCCATGGTCACCGGGCCGGTGGCGCACTCCTCGATGTTGAGGTAGGTGTCGATGCCCGCCTTGGCCAGGGCGTTCCTGGCGCGGCCCTCCTTCTCGTCGAAGGTGCTGGCGAAGCCGCCGTACACGAAGTCGGGCTCTTCGGTCAGCAACGCCTCGAACGACGGGTACTTCTCCGACAGCACCTTCACGCCGTCGTACGCGGCCTGGTACTCGGGCAGGACCCGGTCGTCCAGGTAGCCGGTGCCGATCATGGACTGCGCGAGCCCGAGGGCCAGCAGCACCTCCGTGGCGTGCTGGTTCAGCGACACCGCCCGCCGGGGCGGGCGCTCGTAGGTCGTCCGCACGCCGCAGTTGTCGACGGTAATCGGGAATCCGGCCGGTACCGGGGCCCGCGCGGCCTCCCCGACCTCGGCGGGCGCGCCCCCGCAGCCGGCCAGCAGCACGGCGCAGGCGGCGAACAGGGCGAGTGGCAGGGACTTGGGACGTCTGCCCGGCATGGAGGGTTCCTCTCCCGGAATCTGCGCAGCGGGACAGAACCACCGGGATCAGAGAGACGACCCTGCGGACTACGCCGGTCGCCGCCGGGCGGACGCGGGCTCGTTAAGGGCACGCCACCGCCACGCGGCGCGCCCGTCGGCCCAGCGGCCATCCGGCCACTCCTCTCCGGGGAGATCCGCCCCAGTTCATCGAGGAGGCGACCGCGTGAGTCTCCTGGCTTTCGGGTCGAAGCTCGTCCCCGCCTTCCCACCCCGGGCGGGGGCAGTGGCGTCGTGGGAACTCGCTCGCCGATCACAGTGGCGGGACCGCGCCGGATTCACACCGGCTTCCTCGTCCACGCTCGCCTTTCCATCATCATCCCACGAAACCGGTCATTCCACCACGCACCCGGCGTCAGGCCGCCGGAGCGTCGCCGTTCCGGGGGGCCGATCGCTAGCCTGGGGCGTTGTGATCTCCCCACGGGCCCTGATCGCCCCCCTGCTCATGGCCATCATGTTCGTCGCCGCCGCGCCCACGCCCGCGTCCGCCGCGCCCGCGCCCGCGATCGAGGACCGGGCGTGCCCGGTTCAGATGCCCGCCGGTACGCGATGCGGCTTTCTGATCGTGCCCGAACGGCGGGACGTGCCCGGGAGCCGGACGATCAAGGTCGGGTTCGCGGTACACCGATCGGCCGCCTCCGATCGCAAGCCCGACCCCATCGTCTACACCAGCGGCGGGCCCGGGTCTGGATCGATCCAGCTCACCGGATATCTGTCGGAGATGATCCTGGGGCGCGACCGCGACGTGGTGGTGATCGAGCAGCGGGGCAGCCGGTGGTCCGAGCCCGCGCTGGACTGCCCGGAGATCGCTCGGGGCGTGCTCGACGCGCTCGCCGGGCCCGGGCCGATGCGGGCGGAGACGGCCGGGATCGCGCGGGGCGCGAACGCCTGCCGGGAGCGGCTGGCCCGTCAGGGGGTGGACCTGCGCGGATACACCACGGCTGAGATCGCCGCCGACGTGGCCGGCCTGCGCCGCGCACTCGGCTACCCGAAGTGGAACCTGTTCGGGGTCAGCTACTCCACCCGCTCCATGCTGGCCGCCGCGGCGGCCGATCCCGAAGGGGTGCGGTCGGTGGTGCTGGACTCGTTCCTGCCCGCCGAGGTGGACTGGTACGGCGACGCGCAGGCCAACCTGGACGCGACCCTGCGCGGCCTCGGCCCCGGCGCGTCCTCCACATGGGCGGACCTGCCGGGGCGGTTCGCCGCGATGGTCGCCCGGTACGACGCGCGTCCCGCGAGCGTGGTCACCACCGACCCGCTCACCGGCGGCCCGCTCACGGTACGGCTGACCGGTGAGGACATCATGACCATCCTCGCCGAGGCGCTGCACGAGGTGGACTTCGTCCCGGTCGCGCCCACGATCATCGACGCCCTCGCCGGCGGCCGGGACGAACTGCTCGGCGCGCTCGCCGACGCCGCCGGACCGGCCCTCACCTCCCGGGCCCTGGGTCTCTACCATGCCGTGCAGTGCCAGGACGAGGTGGACCCCGCGGCCCGCGAACGTCCGGCCCGGCTGTTCACCACGGTGGTGGACCGGGCGGTGTGCGACGCGTGGCGGCTGCCGTACGCGGCGGGCGAGGCGGCGAGCACCGGCGCGCCGGTGCTGGTCGTCGGCGGCGCGCTGGACCCGACGACGCCGGGCCGTACGGCCCGGCCCGCGGCGGAGCGGCTGCCGCGCGCCCGGTTCGCCGAGTTCGCCGGGGTGGGGCACGCGGTGTTCCTGTCCAGCCTGTGCGGGCGGACGACGATCTCGGCGTTCGTCGCGGACCCGGCTTCGGCCGCGGTCCCCTGCGATCGGGCCGTGCCGCCCTACCGGATCTCCCGCCCGGGGGAGCTGCTGCCCACCGCGATGCCGTACCGGATGCTGGCCGGCGGCGAGTGGTGGTGGCTCGCGCTGCTCGCCGCCCTCGCGGTCGTGTCGCTGGTCCAGGTCGGGGCGGCGGCACTGCGGTGGTCGGGGTGGCGCTCGGTGCCGCCGCTGCTCGCGGGGGTCGCCGGGCTCTCCTTCCTGGGACTGCTGGGGTACGGGCTGTACGACGTGGTCGCGGCGAACGAGACCGTACTCGCGGCGGGCGTGCCCGCGTGGCTGGTGTACGCCGTCGCGCCGCTGTTCGCCGCGCTGGTCCTGGGCGTCTGGCGGTGGCGCGGGCAGCGCCTGTGGCCGCGCCTCGCGGCGGCCGGGGTGGTGGGCGGGACGCTGCTGTGGTGGTTCGTGAGCTTCGTCTGAGCGGTCAGCCCGCCGGGCGGTCGAAGGTGAGCAGGGTGATGGACGGCCGGCGTTCGCGCAGCGGCGGCAGGTCCGCGAGGGTCTTCACGAAGCCGTACCGCCACAGCCCGCGCCCGGCGGGCAGCGGGACGTCCCTGGCCGCGGCCACACCCGGGATCTCCTGCGGCAGGCGGAGCGTCTGGGAGACCGTCAGCGCGAACGGCATCGGCGGCGCGGTGTAGCGGGCGGTGAGGTGGAGCCCGCTCAGCGTGCGGTCCCGGAACCACGGCGGGATCGAGTCGAAGAAGAAGCCGCCGCCGGGGAAGCGGGCGGCGCAGTCGGCGATCAGCGCCAGCGCCTCGGCGGGCTCCAGGTACATCAGCAGGCCCTCGGCCGAGATGAACGGCTCGGTCCCGGTGGGCACGGCGTCCATCCAGCTCCGGTCCAGCACCGACACCGGGACGCCGGTGATGTGCGGTTCGGCGGGCAGCAGCCGTTCCCGCAGCGCGATGACCGGTGGCAGATCGACCGACAGCCAGTCGGTCCGCGGGCCGCCGAGCCGCCAGTACGTGGTCTGTAGCCCCTCGCCCAGCGCGACCACCGGCGCGCCCGGATGGCGGTCGAGATGGGAGCGGATCGCGAGATCCAGCGCCATCGCCCGGAGCGGGTGCGACTGGCTGGGCCGCCCGAACTTCGCGTAGTCGTAGTCGATGGCCTGATAGATCTGGACGGCCAGCGGATCGGAGAAGGGCGACTTCGGGCGTGCCGCCTCCAGGGCTCGGTTGCGCAGTGTCCACAGTGCGGTCGCCGCCACGCTCTCCAGGGCCGAGCCGTCGACCTTCGTCATGACGCCCTCCGGAAACCTCGCTTGAAGTAAGGCGAGCCTAACCTAACTGTAGCGTGGCGTCACGGCTCTTCTGGGAAGTGACAGGCGACCTGGTGGCCGGGGGCGGCGAGGGCCAGGGCGGGGGCCTCGGCCGCGCAGATGTCCTGGGCCTTCCAGCAGCGGGTGCGGAACCGGCATCCGGTGGGCGGGGCGAGCGGGCTCGGTACGTCGCCGGTCAGGATGCGGCGCCGGCGTCCGGCCTCGACCAGCGGGTCGGGGATCGGCACGGCGGACAGCAGCGCCCGGGTGTAGGGGTGGCGGGGGCGGGTGTAGAGGCTCTCACAGTCGGCGATCTCGGCGACGGTGCCGAGGTACATCACCGCGATGCGGTCGCACAGGTGGCGTACCACGGCCAGGTCGTGCGCGATGAACAGCATGGTCAGGCCCAGCTCGTCCTGCAAGGACTCCAGCAGGTTGACGATCTGCGCCTGGATGGAGACGTCCAGGGCCGACACCGGCTCGTCGGCCACGATGAACTCCGGGCCGCTGACCAGCGCGCGGGCGATGCCGACCCGCTGGCGCTGGCCGCCGGACAGCTCGTGGGGGTAGCGGCCGTGCCAGTGCCTGCTGAGCCCGACCAGGTCCATCGTGGCCAGGCCCTTGGCCCGCCGCTCGGCGGCGGGCAGGCCGGAGTGGACCAGGAGCGGTTCTTCGATCAGCTCTCCGATGGTCATCCGCGGGTTGAGCGACGCGTACGGGTCCTGGAAGATCATCTGCATCCGGCGGCGCATGGCCCGCATGGGGCCGCGGCGCAGCGTGGTCAGCTCGGTGCCGTCGAAGGCGACGCTGCCCGCGCTGGGCCGCAGCAGGCGCAGGATCGCCCGCCCGGTCGTGGACTTGCCGCACCCGGATTCGCCGACCACGCCCAGGATCTCGCCGCGCACGACGTCGAGGTCCACACCGGCCACCGCGCGCAGCCGCCCGGGGCGCAGCGAGCCCTTGACGGGCACCTTGAAGTCGACCACGAGATCGCGTACACGCAGCAGGGGGGCGGGATCGGACATCAGGCTTCCTTGATCATTGGCTCGGCGTGCCGGTCGTCGGGGGACAGCCAGCCGCCCTCGGCGGCCGGGCGCATGCCCCAGCAGCGGGTGAGTCCGTCCTCGGGGACGGGTGTCAGCGGAGGCGGGGAGTCGCGGCAGATGTCCCGCGCATGGTTGCATCGGGGAGCGAACCTGCACCCTTCCGGCACCGCGGACAGCTCCGGCGGCTGCCCGGCGATCGGCCGCAGTCTGCCGCCGCGCGCCTGGTCCAGCCGGGGCACCGAACCGAGCAGCCCCCAGGTGTAGGGCATGCGCGGCCGATGGAAGAGCGCCACGGTGCCGGCGCGCTCGACGATCTGGCCCGCGTACATGACGTTGACCCGCTCGGCCATGCCGGCCACCACACCGAGGTCATGGGTGATGAACAGCACCGCGGTGCCGGTGTCCCTGGCGAGGTCGCGCAGCAGTTCGAGGATCTGCGCCTGGATCGTGACGTCCAGGGCCGTGGTGATCTCGTCGGCCAGGATCAGCCGCGGCTCGCAGGACAGGGCCATCGCGATCATCACGCGCTGGCGCATGCCGCCGGACAGTTGGTGCGGATAGGACGCCAGCCGGGACTCCGCCGCCGGGATCCGGACCATCTCCAGCAGCTCGGCCGCCCGCGCGTGCGCCGCCCGGCCGCGCAGTCCCAGATGGACCGCAAGGGCCTCGGTGAGCTGGCGGCCGATGGTGAGCACCGGATTGAGCGACGTCATCGGGTCCTGGAAGATCATGGCCATTCCGCCGCCGCGCACCGCGCGCAGCTCGCGGGGCTTCATCCGCAGCAGGTCGCGCCCCTCGAAGAGCACCTTGCCGCCGGTGACCCGGCCGGCCGGCGGCACGATCAGCCCCATGATCGACTGGGCGGTGGCCGACTTCCCGCAGCCCGATTCGCCGACCAGGGCGACCATCTCGCCCGCGTCGACGCTGAACGACACCCCATCGACGGCCGTCACGGGCCCCCGCGCGGCGCGGAACTCGGTCCGCAGGTCCTGGACCTCCAGCAAGGCCATACAGCCTCCAGTGAACAGCACACCGTAAGCGGCGTTCTTCGTAGATTTGGAGTGTTGCACACACGATTCTCGTCGTCTAGGCTCATGTGACCGTCGAAGTACGACATTCCTTGGGATGGGGAAGAATGCCGCCGAAAGGCTCGATCGAGAAGGACCGCAGCATCGTTCGCGAGCTGGTCCGGGATCCGCGCCAGAGCAACGTCGCGTTAGCCGCGAAGGTGGGCCTGTCCGAGGGCTCCGTCCGGCGGCGCGTCGAGCGGCTGGTGGCCGAGGGCCACCTCCACTTCGCCGCGATCGCGAGCGCGCCCTTCATGGGCCGCCCCGTCCACACCCTGTTCGAGATCCAAAGCGCCCCCGGGGCGACGGACGACCTCATCGAAAAACTCGCGGCCATGCCCGAGATGGCCTACGTCTACCACGTGACCGGGCAGTTCGACATCATCGCGGTCGGCTACTTCGCCTCCAGCAACGAGATGCGGACCTTCTGGACCGGCCGGCTGGGCAACCTGGACGGCGTCATGGAGAGCCGGACCGTCATGGTGCTTCGCGTCGCCAAGCGCCTCCACGAGTGGGCCAGGGACATCGCCATCGACGACAACGTGACAGACCTGGACTGAGGCCCCCGATGTGGGTCGCGCTCACCCCCCCGCACCTAGGAGTGGCCCATGTTGCGCATCACGCTGATCCGCCTGGCCTCGGTCGTGCCCGTGCTCTTCGGCATCTCGGTCATCTCGTTCTTCGTGATCCGCATGATCCCGGGTGACGTGATCAGCTCCATCATGGGACAGGACTTCGGCGATCCCCAGGTCGAGGCCGCGATGCGCCGCTACTTCGGCCTGGACATGCCGATCCACGAGCAGTTCCTCACCTGGTTCGGCGGCCTGCTGCAAGGCGACCTCGGCACCTCCATGCGGACGAGCAGGCCGGTGCTGGCCGAGATCGCCGAACGCTTCCCCGCGACCCTGCTGCTGGCCGTGTCGGCGCTGGTGGTCTCGGTGGTCATCTCCATCCCGTTCGGGGTGCTCAGCGCCACCCGGCGCAACGGCTTCCTGGACGCCGCCTCGCGGCTCGTCTCCCTGATCGGCCTGTCGCTGCCCAACTTCTGGCTGGGCATCCTGCTGGTCTACCTCTTCTCGGTCACGCTCGGCTGGCTGCCCTCGCAAGGGTCGGGGCCGGGCGGCACGATCGGGCTCGCGTACCTGATGCTGCCCGCGGTGACGCTCGGCGCGAGCCTGGCCGCGATCAGCATGCGGATGACGCGCTCCAGCATGCTGGAAGTGCTCAACCAGGACTACATGCGGACCGCACGGGCCAAGGGCCTCAGCGAGCGGGTCGTCGTCGCCCGGCACGCGCTGCGCAACTCGCTGATCCCGGTGGTCACCGTGTGGGGCATCCAGGCCGGGGCGCTGCTCGGCGGCACCGTCGTGGTGGAGCAGGTCTTCTCCTGGCCCGGCCTCGGCACCATGGTGATCCGCGGCATCAGCCAGCGTGACTATCCGGTGGTCCAGGGCACCCTGCTCTTCCTGGCCCTCTTCTACGTCGTGGTCAACCTTCTCGTAGACCTGGTCTACGTCTACCTGGATCCGAGGCTTCGCAGTGGTCACTGATCTGGCATCCGCGCCGCCACCGGTCGCGCGCCGTGGCGGCGGGAATCTGCTCCGCGCGATCCTGCGAGACCGGATCGGCGCGGCCGGCCTGATCATCGTGGCCGTGATGACCCTCGCCGCCGTGTTCGCGCCGCTGCTCGCCCCCTACGACCCGACCGCGATGTCCGCCCAGCGCCTGGCCGGGCCCGGCGGCACGTTCCCGCTGGGCGCCGACGAGGCGGGCCGCGACCTGCTCAGCCGCGCCCTGTACGGGGCGCGCACGTCGCTGACGGTCAGCCTCATCGTGGTGACCTGCGCGGGCGTCATCGGCGTCGCGCTCGGGCTGCTGGCCGGGTACTACCGGGGCGTGCTGGACGGGGTGATCACGCCCGCCATGGACGTGATCTTCTCCTTCCCCACGCTGCTGCTGGCGCTGGCCGTGGTCGCGGCCCGCGGGCCCGGCACAGAGAACCTGATCATGGCGCTGGTCATCGTGTTCATCCCGAGTTTCGCCAGGATCGTGCGCGGCACCGCCCTTTCGGTGAGCAAGGAGCCGTACGTCGAGTCCGCCCAGGCGGTGGGGCTGAGCAACACGCGCATCATCACCAGGTACGTGCTGCCGAACTCGGTGGCCCCCATCGCCGTGCAGTTCACCACCAGCCTCGCCTACGCCATCCTGATCGAGGCGTCGCTCGGCTACCTCGGGCTGGGCGTCCAGCCGCCACAGCCGTCATGGGGCTCGATGCTGTCCTCGGGCAAGGCGTTCATGGAGCTGTCGGCCTGGCCGTCCGTGGTGCCGGGCGTCTGCATCATGATCACCGTGCTGGGGTTCAACCTGCTCGGCGACACCCTGCGCGACGCCCTGGACCCCCGGTTGCGCGGTCGCTGACCGGCCACTCCAGGCAGCAAAGATCCCCGGGCGGGAGATTCCGCCCGGGGATCGTGGTGTCTCAGTAGCCGAGTTCGGGCCGCCGCATCGTGCCCTCCAGCGCCTCGCCCGCCAGGAAGCGGTCGTAGTTGGCGCAGAAGTCCGCGTACAACCGGCGCAGGTTGCCCGACGCGCGGAAGGACGTGTGCGGGGTGAGGGTCGTGCGCGGCAGCTCCCACAGGCGGCTGGCCGCAGGCAGCGGCTCCTCCTCGAAGACGTCGATCACCGCGCCCGCGATCCGGCCGCCGGTCAGCGCCGCCACCAGGTCCTCCTCGGCCACCAGCGCGCCGCGCCCCACGTTGACCAGGACGGCGGAGGGCTTCATGGCCGCGAAGTGCTCGGCCCTGATCAGGTACCGGTTCTCCGGGGTCAGGGGCATCGCCAGCACCACCCAGTCGGCCTGGGGCAGCACCTCAAGGCAGCGCGCGACCGGCGTCACGCGCGTGAAGCCCTGGGCGGGCGCGCCGGTGCGGTTGACGCCGAGCACCGTGGCCCCGAGCGCGCCCGCCCGCCAGGCCACCTCCCAGCCGATGGACCCGGTGCCGAACACCAGCATCGTGCTGCCGATGAAGTCGGTGGCGACGGTGTTCACCCACTCCCGGCGCTCCTGCGCCGCGCGCAGCGCGGGAAAGCCCCGGGAGTGCATCAGCACCGCGCCGATCACGTACTCGCCGATCGGCACGCTGTAGGAGTGCGCCGAGCGGGTGAGCACCAGGCCCTCGGCCAGCCTGCGGCGCAGCGGCTCGCCGCCGATCCAGTCGAAGCCGGCCGCGGTGATCTGCACCCAGCGCAGCTTGCCCGCCGCGCGCAGGATGTCGTCGAACAGGTCCTCGTTCATGGCGCTGCGCAAGATGACCTCGGCGTCGAGGCAGTCCGGCGGGAGCGGGCCCGCGTCCGGCACGACGGTGAAGCGCCCGCCGGGATGGCGCTCGTGCAGCCACGGTGCCATCTCCGACAGGTTCTCGCTGAGCAGCACGTGGGGCGCGCTCATGCCGTCCCTTCGGCCGCCCGGGCGGCGCGCCTGCTGTAGGGAACGCCGCCCTTGGCCCACAGGTCCATCGAGACCTCGTACAGGATGACCTGGGTGCTCTCGCGCGGTGAGCCGTACTTGACCATCACGTCGGTCAGGTCGGCGATGAGCGCCTCGCGGGTCGCCTGATCGCGCGCCCCCAGCTCGACACGGATGATCGCCATGTGAATCAGTCCTTCCCGCCCGCCGCCCGGGCACCGGTGAAATCGGGGTCGCGGGCGTACTCGGCCCGCACGGCCAGGTAGGCGAAGGCGTGCGTGACGCCGGTGCGCAGCACCGCCTCGAAGACCTCCCGCGCCTTTTCTGTGTCGCCGTTGCAGTAGTGCCAGTTGCCCAGCCCGTAGCCCTGGGTCGCGGTGCGCAGGTCGTCGCCGTCCAGCGTCGCCCACAGCTCTTCGGGGGTCAGTTCGCCGGTGTAGAGGCGCATCCGGCTCTCGTAGCCGACGAAGTGCTCCTCCGCGGCCAGGTCGATCGCGCGGAACCGGTCGAGCACCGCCCGCGCCTCCGCGGTGCGGCCGAGCCGCCGCAGCGCCATGTACTGCCAGTCCTGGGCGGCCACGACGCCTTCCTGGTGACGGGCGGCGCTCTCCGCCTCGCGGAAGGCGGGCACGCAGCCCGCGAAGTCGCCCAGCAGGTACCGGGCGACGCCCAGGTGGTACCAGACCGAGGTGTGCAGCGTGGTCATGTACCGGTCCAGCGCCGCAGGGTCCCCGGCGGCCTCGCTGTCGAGGAGGTGCTGCGGGCGTACCTCCCCGGGCCGGTCGAGGACGAGGCTGACGATGTCCTTCTCCACCTCGGGCTGGTACATCTCGTACTCGTCCTCGACCCGGCCCAGGAGGCCGGCCGCGGTGCGCAGGTCATCGGCGGCCCCCGCGTAGTCGCCGATCGAGATGCGCCGGTGGCCGCGGAACCGCAGCAGCCGCGCGCTGCCCGGATCCAGCTCCAGCGCCTCGGTGAGCAGCGCTACGGCTTCGGCGTGCTTGTTCAGGTAACCCTTGAGCCTGGCCGCCATGATGTAGCGGTCGGTCAGCGGCACGGACGCCATGGATGTGGCCCTTTCGACGGGTCGGTGCTCCTGCGGCTCGTCAGCGGTCGAGCCAGAGGTGCCGGTAGAAGCGGTAGGTGGGGGTGGAGTCGCCCTGGTAGCCCATGACGTCCTTCTGCACGATGTCGAAGTCGGCGTTCAGGAAGGTCATGGCGACCGGGCCGCGCTCGGCCAGGATCTTCTCGGCCTGCTGGTACAGCTCGGCGCGCTTGGCGGAGTCCAGCTCCGAGCGGGCCTCGACGACCAGCCGCTCGTACTCTGGATCGCTCCAGTTTCCGTAGTTGAGGCCGCCGCCCTTGAGGAAGCTGGCCGAGAACCGCTCGTCCGGGTCGTAGGTCAGCCCGAAACCGGACTGGTACATGTCGAAGTCGCCGGACTTGGTCTTGGAGTCGGCGATGGTGGCCTCCACCGACTCGATGGTCACCTTGATCCCGATCTTGGCGAGCTGCTGCTGTTCCACCTCGGCCGAGCGCACCTGGAACGCGGAGGTGGCGATGACCATGAGCTTGGCCTCGAAGCCGCCGGCGTGGCCGGCCTCGGCGAGCAGCGCCTTGGCCTTCTCGATGTCCGGCTTGCCGTACACCGGCGCGGTCAGCGCGCCGAACCGGTCGGGGGGCAGGTAGCCGGCGTTCAGCGCGGTGCCGAAGCCGGAGTTGGCGACGTTCAGGATCTCCTGGCGGTCCAGCGCGTGGTAGATGGCCTGCCGTACCTTGACGTTGTCGAACGGCGGTCTGCCGGTGTTCAGCCGCAGGTGCAGCGACAGGGAGCCGGACCCGCCGTACCACTTCAGCGCCTGGTCGGCCTTCAGCGCGCCGATGAACTCGGGAGCCGGACGCCACAGGAAGTCGATGGTGCCGCTGCGGACGGCGGCGGCGCGGGCGTTGTCGTCGGGGTTGAAGGTGAAGTCCAGGCCGTCCAGGTAGGGGACGCCCTTCTCCCAGTACTTGTCGTGCCGGTCGAGCTTGATGGTCTGGCCGGTCACCCTTGATGCCAGCTTGAACGGGCCGCTGCCGCCGTCCACGCCGCCGTTGAGCCCGTCCTTTTCCGCCACCGTGCGGTCCACGACGGAGGAGGCCGAGGTGGACAGCAGCGTCAGGATCGCCGCGTTGGGCTTCGACAGCTTCAGGACCACGGTCTGGTCGTCTTCGGCGGTGACCGAGGAGATGGACTCGTAACTGCGCGCCCGCGGGGCCCGTGTCTTGGGATCCTTGATGCGCTCCAGGGAGTACTCGACGTCGTCGGCGGTCACCTTGCGGCCACTGTGGAAGTAGGCGTTGTCGCGGAGTGTGAAGGTGAGCGTCCTGCCGTCGTCGCTCTGCTTCCACGACTCGGCCAGCGCCGGCTGGATCTCGCCCCGGTAGGAGTGGACCAGCGATTCGTAGATCTGCTCGTTGATGACGAACGCCGAGGTCTCCGACATCCGGTGCGGGTCGAGTTCGGTGGCGTCCAGGCGGATCATGATGCCGAGCCGGCCGCCCGGCTTGGGCGGCCCCTGCGGCTTGGTCTCGTCCTGGAGGCGGACGTCGGCGGTCAGTCCGTCGTTCGCCGTGGCCGTGCCCTGGGCGCCGGACGGGGGCGCGCCGCCCCCGCCGCAGGCGGCCAGTACGGCCAGCGCGGCGCCGGCCGCGACCGCGCTGGAGAACGTGCTGGAAAGGGTGCTAAAGAGGGTGCGTCTTCTCATCGGATGTCTCCTTGCGGGGAGAGGGGTTCGACATCGATGGCCCGGGCTTCCACGCCTCGGCGAAGACCCGCAGCCAGTTGCCCCCGAGGACTTTTCCGACCTCCTCCGCTGAGAAGCCACCGTCCAGCAGGGCGGCGGTGAAGTTGGCGAAGTGCGAGTGGTCGTCCATCCCCACGGCCCGGCGCTGGTCCCAGGGCCAGTCGCCGAGCAGGTTGTGGAACTCCTTGGCCTTGGCCTGCTCGGCCCGCATGGCCTCGGTGAGCGTCTCGTCATAGTCGGTGGCGACGGCGACGTGGTCGATCCCGGCGACCTCCACGACGCGCGAGACGTGCTCGACGAAGCGGGCCAGGTCGGGGCGGCGGGCCGGGTCGCCGGGGTGGTAGAGGAAGGCCGACAGGCTGGTGATCCCGATGACGCCGCGCTGCTCGGCCAGCCGCCGCAGGTAGGCGTCGGACTTGGCCCGGATGTGCGGGGACAGGGCGTCGCAGAAGGAGTGGGTGACGACGACGGGCCTGCCGGAGGCGTCCATGGCGTCCAGGCCGGTGCGCTCGCCGCAGTGCGAGACGTCCACCAGGACGCCCAGCTCGTTCATCTCGCGGACGAAGGCGCGCCCCTGGTGGGTGAGCCCGGAGTCGGAGGACTCCCCGCAGCCGCTGCCCAGCAGGTTCTGCCGCTGGTAGGTGAGTTGCAGGATGCGTACGCCGAGGTCGTGGAAGGTGCCCAGCAGGTCGAGGTCCACGCCGATCATCTCGGTGTCCTGCGGGCCCAGGATGACGGCCTCCCTGCCCTCGGTCTTGGCCCGCGCGATGTCGGCGACGTCGAGGGCGAGCAGTACCGAGTCCGCGTGCCCGTCGATCCAGCGGCGGCACTCGTTCACCTGGCGCAGGGCGGTGACGGTGTCGGCGTAGGGGACGGTCACGGTGTGGTTGACGGCGGTGACGCCGCCTCGCCGGATCCGTTCGATGTGCTCGTCGCTGAGCTCGATGACCGTGCTCCCGTCGACCACTGTGGTGGCGGCGTGCAGGTCGATCGGCGAGGGGGGCAACGTCGCCTCCAGGGGTCGAATGGCGAGAACCTTGGGGCGACACTACGAGACCACCTCATATTATGTCTAGATATGCAGGCGAATCGTCGTATCGATCCGCAGAAATGACGAGATTCGTCGATCTGGCGAGCGGGTGAATTCTGTCGCTCTGGTCGCGTAGATCACGACTGCGCAACCGGCGATCACGGCGGTCTCCGCTGGGATAGCGTGCGTGCCATGGAGCGTTCCCGGCACATCCGCGATGTGCTCGTCACCGAGTTCGGTCCGTCCATCCAGCGTGACCCCGCCGCCTTCCGCCGCAAGTTCCGCAAGATGGCGGCCTCGCCGTTCGCCTTCTACCGGGGCAGTGCCTGCCTGTTCTACGCCGACATGACCGGGGCCTTCGCCGACGACGCCTACCTGGACGGCAAGACCTCGCGGGTGTGGATCCACGGCGACCTGCACGCGGAGAACTTCGGCACCTACATGAACTCCTCCGGCCTGCTGGTCTTCAACGTCAACGACTTCGACGAGGCGTACGTCGGCCCGTTCGTCTGGGACCTGAAGCGCCTGGTGGCCAGCCTGGCGCTGATCGGGTACGCCAAGGCGCTGTCGGACGAGGCGATCACCGACCTGGTGACCGGCTTCGCCGGGTCCTACCTCGCCGAGCTGACCGCCATCTGCGGGTCCGGTGACACGGCGCTCGGCTCGCTCACCCTGGACACCACGACCGGGGCGCTCCACCGGGTGCTGCAACGCGCCCGGCTCAACACCCGGGTGGCCCTGCTCGACGTGGAGACCACGATCGAGAACTACGACCGCCGCTTCGCCGTCATGGAGGGCCGCCGGGCGGTCGGGGCGGAGACCCGGAGCGCGGTGGAGGCGGCGTTCGCCGGGTACCTGGCCACGGTCCCGGAGTCGACGGGCGTGGAGCACACGATCAAGGACGTCGCGGTGCGCACCGGCGTGGGCATCGGCTCGGCCGGCCTGCCGTCGTACAACCTGCTGCTGGAAGGGCACACCCAGGCCCTTGAGAACGACGTCATCCTCTACATGAAGCAGGCGCAGACCCCGGCGGTCGCCCGGCACATCGAAGACGAGCGCGTCACCTCCTACTTCCGCCACCAGGGACACCGCACCGCCGAGTCCCAGCGCGCCCTCCAGGCGTACGCCGACCCCTGGCTCGGCTACACCGAGCTGAACGGCGTCGGCCAGATGGTCGCCGAGATCTCGCCCTACTCCGCCGACCTCGACTGGGACGAGGTCAACGAGCCCGACGAGTTCGACTCGGTCGTGCGCGACCTGGGCGTCGCGGTGGCCCGCATGCACGCCGTGGCCGACGACCACTCCGGCCACGACCTGGTCGCGTTCTCCACCGAGGAGGCCATCGTGGCGGCCATCGGCGACGACGGCGCCGCGTTCACCGCGCTGCTGGTGGACTTCGCCCACGCCTACGGCGTCCGCGCCCGCGAGGACCACCAGCTCTTCGTGGACCTGTTCCGCAACGGCAGGCTGCTGCCGCAGGAGTGAGCGCCCGGCGCGGGTATTGACTTTCGGCAATGGGGGCACCGGCCGGTCGTGGCTAGCCTGGGCCGGGTGAAGGGCAAGGCGAAGCCGATCGCGGCATGGCGCTGTTCGCGGTGCCGGCCGGCCCGGCGCTGTGGGCGGGCTCCCCTCCGCTGCGGCGCTGCGGCCGGCCTGGTCTTGGAGCAGTTGACCACCTTGCTGACCGCAGCGCGCCACCGCCACCACGCGACCGCGAACAGCGCGGCGAAGACCACCAATATCCCGCCGGTGCCCGCCTCGCTCATTTCCCGTGGCCATTCCGCGCCGGCAGTGGCCATTTCCACGGTGAATCTGTAAAGCTCGCCGTTCATTTCGCTGCCTCCATCGATGCTCGTAGGCAGCGGTGAAGGCATTGTCGCCGGACGTCGCCGGGGACCATTGACTTTCGTCAATGCCGAGGGTTCAGCGGTGGCAGAGGACGCCCGTGGTGTTGTGGGCCTCGGCGGGCCGGACCGGCGTGACGCCCGAGGCGCCGGCCCCGCTGCGCGGCGGGATGCACGACGGGCGGGAGGCGTACACCGTCACCCCCGTCAGCAGCAGGACGAAGGCGAGCATGGCCAGCGCCACCATCGTGAGCTCCCGGCCGGTCACGTCGTCACCGGCCTGGTCGCGGGCCGTCTCGGCGGGCGGGCCGGGGCCGGGCGGGAGGGCGGACATGGCGATGGCGAAGTCGGGGTCGGTGCGGTGGAACCAGCGCTCGATCTCCTGTAGCACCCGCTGCTCGTATCTGGACAATCCCATGCCGATCACCTGCCAGTGCCGGCCGGTCCGGCTGCGGCCATCCGTCGTCCGCATGACCGGCGGACGCGCCCGGCGACGGCGCCGGCCATTCGTGACGATTTCGCTTGTGTTCGCGTATGCGGGACTCAATCACTTCGCTACCCCCGCGCGGTGACGGCGAATCGCACCCGGGTCGCCACCGGGCCGAACTCAGGAACCGGCGTCCCTGGACCTGACCGATTTACCGCAGATCCTCCGCCACCTCCGGTAAATTCCCGGGAAAGGTGGCCAATTCCCGGGAAGCGCGGCGACAGGGATGCCCAACGAGAGCGTCCAGAAGCGGAAAGCCGTGGCTTCAGTCGCCCGATGCGGTGCTCTGGAAGCGCTGGGCCTCGGCGGCGGTGTCGCGCTCTGCCGCCGCCATGAACCGCACCAGCAGACGCAGCTCCTCGTCGGTGTACCCGGCCAGTTCGTCGCGGGTGCGGGCGACCAGCCCGGCGTAGGCGGTCGCGGCGCGGTCCCGGCCCTCCTGGGTGGGCTCGATGAGCACCCGCCTGCGGTCGGCCGGGTCGGGCACCCGGCGGACGCAGCCGGCGGCCACCAGCCGGTCGATCATGCGCGAGGCCGACCCGGTGGTGAGGTTGACCCGTTTGGCCAGCGTGCCGGGGGTGGCCGGGCCGTACCGGTCGAGCACGTGCAGGCACAGCACGTCGGTGTCGGTGACCCCGAGCCGGGTGGCGACGGCGCTGTTGAGCTGTACGACCGCGATGGCCCAGCCCGGGATGGAACGCGTGACCAGCTCGCCGAGCAGGGCCGCCCGCTCCTCGTTCGTCGCCGCCACGGTGCCGCCCCTCCCGCCGATCGCTGCGTCGCGCAGCGAAATTTCCGATATACTCACTGCGCGACGCAGTAACTGTGTAGCGCAGCTAATTTTACCGTACCGATGCGAGGAGCGCACTCCAAGCATGACCACCACGACCGGCACCACCACCACCTCTCCGCCCGGACTGTCCGGGCGCGCGGCGGGCCTCGTGCTCGCCGCCGTCCTTCTCGCGTCCTTCATGGAACTCCTGGACGCCACCATCGTCAGCGTCGCGGCCCCCGCCATCGCCGCCGACCTGCGCGCCGGAGAGGCCGCGCTGCAATGGACGATCGCCGGATACCCGCTCGCCATCGGCGCGGGCCTGATCACCGGCGGCAGGATCGGCGACCAGTTCGGCCGCCGCCGGGTATTCCTGCTCGGGCTGGCCGCGTTCGCGCTGGCCTCGGCGGGCTGCGGGCTGGCCGCGTCCCCTGGCCTGCTGATCGGCATGCGGGTCGTCCAGGGGCTGGCCGGCGGCCTGATGATCCCGCAGGTGTTCGGCGTCATCCGAGCCTCCTTCGCGCCCGCCGCGCGGGCGCGGGCGCTCGGGGCCTACGGGGCCGTGCTGGGCCTGGCGTCGGTGGCCGGGCCGCTGCTCGGCGGCGTCCTGGTCGAGGCCGATCTGTTCGGCCTCGGCTGGCGGGCGATCTTCTGGGTCAACCTGCCGATCGCGGTCCTCGCGCTGGCCGTCGGCGGCCGGTTCATGCCCGAGTCCCGCGTGCCGGACGGCTCGCGGCTGGACCTGCCCGGCGCGGCGCTCGCCGCGCTCGCCGCCGTACTGCTGCTCCTGCCCCTGGTCCAGGGCCGCGAGTGGGGCTGGCCCTGGTGGGGCTTCGCCCTCCTGGCCTGCGCGCTCCCGGTCGGCGCGCTCTTCATCGCGGTGGAACGGCGGCGCGCCGCGCGCGGCGGGCAGCCGATCTTCGACCCGGCGCTGCTGCGCGTCCGCTCCTTCAGCGCGGGGCTCGCGGTCTGCCTGCTGTTCTTCGGCGCGCTCGGGTCCTTCTTCCTGCTGCTGTCCCTCTACCTCCAGGCAGGCACCGGGCGCGGCGCGCTGGAGACCGGCCTGGTGATCCTGCCGTACGCGATCGGGTCGATCCTCACCTCCGGCGTGGGCGCGGCCCTCGCCGGTCGCGCGGGCCGCGCCCTGCCGGCCTCCGGGGCGCTGGTCCTGGCCGCGTCCCAGGTCGTCCTGCTGGTGATGGTCCGCGGCGGCGAGCCGTCCTCGTGGGCCCTCGCCGTACCGCTGTTCCTGGGCGGCGCGGGACTCGGGCTCACCGCGCCCTCCCTGATCAACGTCGTGCTCGCCGGAGTGCCCGGCAGGGACGCCGGGGCCGCGGGAGGTGTGCTCAACACCGTCACCCAGCTCGGCGGCGCGCTCGGCGTCGCCGCGCTCGGCGCGGTGTTCTTCGCCCGCCTGGACGCCGCGCCCCCAGGCCCCGCCGCGTACGCCGACGCCCTGGCCGCGATCCTGCCCTGGCAGATCGCCTGCTATCTCGCCGCCGCCGCCCTGATGTTCCTGCTGCCCCGCCCGGAAAAGGAGACGCCGCGCGGGTGAGCGCGCGTCACGGCTCCTGTACGTGGGGCAGCCCGCTCACCACGTCGGCGTACTCGGCGACCAGGCGGCGGACGATCTCGGCGGCGGGCAGGATGGAGTCGATCAGCCCCGCCGACTGGCCCGCCTCCACCTTGCCCGCGGCGACGTCGCCCTCCAGCGCTGCGGCGCGCAGGCTGGTGGAGGCGAAGTGCGCGCGGCGTTTGTCCACGTCGGCACCGCCGTGTTCGAGTTCGGCCATCCGGGCGGCGAAGTCGTTGGCCAGCACCCGGATCACGCCGAGGTCGCGCCCCACGGTCAGGGTGTCGCCGACCCCGGCGGACACCACCGCGGCCTTGTAGGCCGGGTGCAGGCTGGACTCCGTGCTGGCCAGGAAGCGGGTGCCGAACTGCGCGGCCCCCGCCCCGAGCGCCAGCGCGGCGGCGAGGCCCGCGCCGTCGGCGAGCCCGCCGGAGGCGATGATGGGCGTGCCGGGCGCGAACCTGGCCACGGCCCTGACCATGACCAGCGTGGAGACCAGGGCGGCCGGCGGGTGGCCGCCGGCCTCACCGCCGACGACGACGAGCCCGTCCACCCCCGCGTCCAGTGCCTTGCGCGCGTGCTCCTCGCCCGCGACGACGTGCAGGCACAGCGTGCCGAGGTCCTTGAACCTGCTCAGGTACCGGCGCGGGCCGCCCTGGGAGGCGATCAGCACCGGGACGCCCATCCGGGCGAGGAGGTCCATGACCTCCTCGGCTCCGCGCCGGTACAGCGGGAGGTTCACCGCGAACGGCCGGTCGGTGCCCTCCCGTACCTGCTCGATCGTGCGGGCGAGGTCGGGCAGGCGCATCGGCCCGGCGGCGATCACGCCGAGGCCGCCCGCGTTGCAGACCGCGATCGGGAGTCCGGCGCAGGAGGAGGCCCATGACATGCCCGCCTGCACGATCGGCAGGTCGATGCCGAGCAGCCGGGTGACGGGGGTCTCGATCCGCGGCCCGCCGGACCGGCTCACTGCTCCTCACCGGCGAGCAACCGCTCCGCGTACGCAGCGAGATGCCGTTTTTGCACCTTGGAGCTGGCGGTCATGCCGATATGCTCGAAGCCGGAGATCACCCGCAGGTGCCGGGGGACCTTGAAGCCGGCCAGCCGTTCGCGCAGCCAGTCCAGGATCTCCTCGGGCTCGGCCCGGCAGTCGTCCTTCAGCACCACGAACGCGAACGGCACCTCCACCAGCCGCGGGTCGGGCACGCCGACGACCGCCGCCAGCCGGACCTGCGGGTGGTGGTGCAGTACGTCCTCGACCTCGGCCGGGGCCACGTTCTCGCCGCCCACCCTGATCAGGTCCTTGGCCCGGCCGACGAACTTCAGCCGGCCGTCCGGGCCGAGCGTGCCGAGGTCGCCGGTGGACAGCCAGCCGTCCGCCGACAGCGCCGCCCGGGTCTCGTCGGGCATCTCGTAGTAGCCGCGCATCACGTTCCAGCCGCGCACCAGGATCTCGCCGGGCCGGCCGGGCGGGCAGTCCGCGCCGCCCTCCAGGTCCCTGATCCGTACCTCGACGCCCGGCTCCGGGAGCATCCGGCCGGAGACGCGCACCTCCTCGGGCTCCCACCAGGCCGACTGCGCGACGTTGGGGGACGCCTCGGACAGGCCGTAGCCGACCACGCACTCCCTCGCCCCGAGTTCCGCCACGATCCGGCGTACCACGGTGGGGGAGGCGGCGGCCCAGGCGCCGCGCAGCACCAGCTTTCTGCGCGGCCGGTCGGGGTGGTTGAGCAGCATCAGCGCGATGGTGTCGTTGCCGGCGAAGTGCGTGCAGCGCTCCGCCTCCATGATCCGCAGCGCCTCGCCGGCCTCGAACCGGTCCATCGTGACCAGTGTGGTCACGTGCTGGACGCTGGCCAGCACCGAAAGCGTGCTGCCCGCCGCGTGGAAGAACGGCCGGGCGCTGTGGAAGCGGTCGCCGGGCCGCAGGCCGAGTCGCGTGCCGGAGAAGTACGCGTCCGCGCACATGTTGCGGTGGGTCAGCAGGACGCCCTTGGGGTAGGACGTGGTGCCCGAGGTGTACTGGATGAGCAGCACGTCGTCCGGCTCGGAGGCGGGCGGTACCGGACCGCTCGCACCGGCCAGGAAGCCGGCCCAGCGGGTCGCCGCGGCCGGTACGTCGGTGCCGATCACGACGACCGAGCGCAGGTCGGGCAGCGCGGGGTCGGGCAGCGCGGAGTCCACGCCGGGACAGATCTCGCGCAGCGTCCCGATGAAGTCGATCTTGAGGAACCGGTCGGCGACGAAGAGCATGCGGGCCCGCGACTGCCGCAGTAGGTAGGCCGTCTCGCCGGCGCGCAGCCGGGTGTTGACCGGGACGGTGACCGCGCCCAGCGAGCCGATCGCGATGAACAGCGCCACCCAGCGCGGGCCGTTGCCGAGGCAGACGGCGATGTGGTCGCCCCGGCCGACCCCGGCGGCGGCGAGCGCGGCCCGGATGGCGGCCACCTCTTCGGCCAGCTCACCGTAGGCGATCCGCTCGCGCGGCGTGACGACGGCCTCCACCTCGCCCCCGGTCACGGCGGCCCGGCGCAGCGCGGCATCGGCCGTCAGCGGGCAGGCCGCGGCCAGGTCCGCGGGGGAGAGGACGCCGGTCACCGGCCCGGCGGCGGACTGCGTCATGGTCGCTGCCCTCCTCCTCGGACGCCATCCAGGGAAGGCGTAGAAGGTCCCCCTTATCCGGAATATAGTTGGTCGTTCGCGGGCCGTGCCGGAAGCCCCTGACCTTTGCGAACGTCGGGCGGGCGACGGTCGAGATTCGTCCTGCCGCCGGCCAGGCAGCGCTCGATCGCGGCCATCTCGATCCGGACGCCGTTGCCGAGGTCGGTCTCCGAGCCGAGGTCCACGGCCTGCTTGGTCAGGCCGATCGACAGCGGGGGCGCGCTCGCGATCGTCTCGGCCGCCCGCGCGCCCTCGGCGAGCAGGTCATCGGCCGGTACGACCCGCGCGACCAGGCCCACCGCGGCGGCCTCGCGCACGTCCATGACCCGCGCGGTGAACAGCAGCTCCTTGGCCCGGCCGCGGCCGATCACCCGCTGCAACCGCTGGGTGGCCCCCACCGTGCCGCGGTGCGGCTCAGGGAACCTGAACGTGGTGTCGTCCCCGGCGATGATGAAGTCGCAGCTCATCGCGATCTCCCCGCCGGAGCCCACGACGGGACCCCGTACCAGGGCCACCACCGGCTTGGCGCACCGCTCGATGGTCTCGTAGGCGGCGAAGGAGGCCAGCCGCCTGCGGCGCACCCACGCGGCGTCGCGGCCGTGGCGCTCCTTGAGGTCGGCTCCCGCGCAGAAGGCCGGGCCGTTCGCGCTGAGCAGCACCACCCGCACGTCCGGGTCGGAGTCCAGGTCCTCGAAGACCTCGCGGAGCCGGTGGCACATCGCCAGGTTCAGCGCGTTGCGCGCGGCCGGCCGGTTCAGCACGACGTGCGCCACGTTCCCGTCGTGGCGCACGAGCACCGGTCCGTCCTCGATGTCGGACACTAGATCGTCCCTTCCTCGCGCAGCCGGGCTATCTCCGCCGGATCCAGTCCGAGCATCTTGCTGAGCACCGCTTCGGTGTCCGCGCCCAGCAGCGGCGGGGCGGCGAGCGGCGGCCCTTCCAGGCCGTCGATGCGCATCGGGGTGCGCAGGGCAGGGAACCTGCCCTCCACGGGGTGCTCGAAATGGCCGACCATCTCCCGCGCGTCGATGTGCGGGTCCGACAGCACCTCGCGCACCGAGTTGATCTCGCCGACCGGCACGTCGGCGGCGCGCAGCGCGTCGGCCAGCTCGTCGCGCCGCCGGCCGGCGATGGCGGTTTCGAGCGCGGCCATCACCCTCGCCCGCTGGGCCACCCGGCCCGCGTTGGCGGCCAGGTCCGGATCGGCGGCCAGCTCGGGCAGCCCGAGCACGTCGCACAGCGGCTTCCAGTGCTGGTCGCTGCCGCTGATGTGCAGCCACCCGCCGTCCGCGCACTCGAACGCCGCCGACGGCACCCGCCCCAGGTGCTCGGTGCCGGTCCGCACCGGGTCCTCATCCAGCGCGAACAGCCGGGCGGCGGCCAGCGCCAGCAGGCTGACCTGCACGTCCATCATGGCCAGGTCCACGTGCGCGCCCCGGCCGGTACGCCCCCGGCCGACCAGGCCGGTCAGCGCGGCGACCACGATCCACAGCGCGGAGGTCATGTCCGAGATGGGTACCCCGGCCTTGGCGGGCGGGGAGCCCGGGTGCCCGGTGAGCGCCATGATCCCGGACAGCGCCTGGAAGATGGTGTCGTAGCCTTTGCGGTTCGCGTAGGGGCCGTCCTGGCCGAAGCCGGTGTTGGAGATGTACACCAGGCCGGGGTTGATGGCAGAAAGGTCCTGATATCCGAGCCCGAGCCTGGCCATCACGCCGGGCAGGAAGTTCTCCACCACGATGTCGGCGCGCTCGGCGAGTCCGCGGGCGATCTCCTGGCCGCGCGGGCTCTTCAGGTTGAGGGTCACCGAGCGCTTGCCGCGGTTGAAGGCGAAGAAGTACGCGCTCTCGCCGCCGGGCAGCCGCGGCTCGAAGTGCCGCGACTCGTCCCCGCCGCCGGCCTGCTCGATCTTGATCACCTCGGCGCCCAGCTCGGCGAGGATCTGGGTGGCCATCGGACCGGCCAGCACCCGCGAGAAGTCCAGCACGGTGATCCCGGCGAGTGGGCTCATCCGCCCGCCCCCGCGAATCCGCGCATGATCGCGTTGATGTCGCCGCCGGTCCGCATCGCCTGGTCGAACGGCAGGTCGGCGACCCGGTAGAAGAGGTCCTTGATGGCGGACATGGCCAGCGGGTTGACCTCGGCCCAGCGGGTGGCGATCTCCATGGCCGTGTCGAACGCCTGGTCCACCGGTGTCACCCGGTTGGCCAGGCCGTTCTCGGCCAGCTCCGCGGCGGTGAGCCGGCGCCCGGTACTGACCAGCTCGAAGGCGAGCTTGCGGCCGAGCTGGCGTTGCAGCCCGGTCATCACGATCGCGGGCACCAGCGAGTGCCGCACCTCCGGATAGCCGAACGACGCGTCGTCGGCGGCGACCATCATGTCGCAGCCGATGGCCAGGCCCGCGCCGCCGCCCAGGGCGTGGCCCTGCACGACGGACACGATGGGTTTGCGCATTCGTTGCAGCATGGCCTGGGTCTTGGTGGTCAGCTCCGAGCGCCGGATCACCGCGCGGTTGTCGGCGGGGGTGAGCACGGCGAACTCGGAGGTGTCGGCCCCGGTGCAGAACGACCGGCCCTCCCCGGCGAGCACCACCGCGCGCACGGCGTCGTCCTCGTCGGCCCGGCGCAGCTCGTCGTGCAGCGCCCGGGTGAGCGCGGTGTTCAGCGCGTTCAGCTTGGCCGGCCGGTTCAAGCGCAGCACCTGTACGGCGCCGCGCCGCTCGCTGATCAGCACTTCGGCGTCGTCATTAGGCATCCTGGCGTACCTCTCCATGGGTCAGGCCGAAACCGGCGCGGGCCACCATGCTGTGCAATGTCCGGCCCAGCGCCTGTTCGCACCGGCGCGAGGCGGCCAACAGCAGGTCGAGGTCGAGCCCGGTGGACACGCCCTCCGACTCCAGCAGGTTCACCAGGTCCTCGGTGCAGACGTTTCCGGTGATGCCGCCGCCGTAGTGGATCTGGGCCGGATGCCCGCCGACGCCGCCGATCGCGGTGTCGAAGTCGCGGCAGCCCGCCTCCAGCGCGGCGACGCAGTTGGCGATCCCGGTGCCCCGAGTGTTGTGGAAGTGGGCCACCACCGGGAGCCGGGGGTGCGCCGCGAGGGTGCGGCGGAAGGCCGCGGACACCGTCTTCGGCGTGGCCAGGCCGGTCGTGTCGCCGAGTGTCACCAGATCGACGCCCAGTTCGGCGAACCGGGCGACGTCCTCGGCGACGACCGCGGGGTCGACCGCGCCCTCGAAGGGGCAGCCGAAGGCCACGGAGATCACGCCGACCAGCCGGAACCGGCCGATGGCCAGCCGTACCATCTCGGCGACCTTGTCCCACTGGCGTTCCCGGGTGGTGCCGAGGTTGCGTTCGGTGTGCGACTCGGTGGCCGAGACCAGCAGGCTCAGCTCGGTCGCGCCGTGCCCGGCGTCCAGGTCGGCCAGGGCGCGCCGCACGGCACGGGGGTTGGGACAGGTCGCCTTGTAGGCCACGCCGTCCGTGTGGGTCAGCCCGGCGAGTACCGCGCTCGCGTCGCGGAAGGCGGGAACCCGTTCTGGATGGCTGTAACTGGTCGCCTCGATCCTGGTGAAGCCGGCCTCGCGGAACGCTTCGATCAACTCGATCTTGACGCCGGTGGGGACGAACGCCTCCTCGTGCTGGAGTCCGTCTCGGGCGAAGCACTCACAGATCGTGACGCGGTCGCCATGCACGTACGCCTCCTCGGGGTTGGCACCGCATGGGTCGTAGCAGCAGATATATAGCTTGGTGTTGTCATCGTCAACACCAAGACCCATTGCGGAGGGGGTGGCCGGTGGGCGGCGATCAGTGTTCGGAGCGTTCGAGAACCTTTGCCAGCGTGGCCAACTTGTTCAGTGCCGAGTCGAGAACTTCCTGCTCAAGGGGGGTAAGGCAGACGAGGAAGGCGTCGTTGCGCTCGTTCGCCGCCCGGATCAGGCCGCGGTAGAGCACCCGGCCGCTGCGGGTCAGTGTGAGCTGTGTCCTACGGCCCGGCCCCGGCTCCCGCTCGATCAGGCCGCGCTCGGTGAGCTTGCCGATCACCCGGCTCATCTGTGCCTTGTCCAGCCCGGCCAGCCGGGCGAGCCGGTTGACGGTCAGCGGCTCGTCGGCGCCGAGCAGGGCGATGGTGCGCCACTCGTGCAGCGTCACGTCGAATTCCCGCCGGTAGCGCAGTGCGGCGCTGCGTGAGAGGGCATTGGCCACGCGGTGCAGCCGATAGGAGAGCAACTCTCTGATCGGCAGCATCGGGCGCTCCTCGGCGGCCTCGGCCGCGGTGGAGGATGAGCGCGTGGGGTGGGCGTTCATGCTTCCACTGTAAAGTGGACGACACTGCGAGATCGCCGATTGTGTGTGTTGACAAAAACAACAGGGGGTGCCAACACTGCTGCATACACCGACGGACGACAGCGAAACCCGAGCAAGGAGGCGGCGCCATGGCCGTTGACCCAGCCGACACATCCGCCACGCTGCTGATCGACGGTGAATGGCGCTCCGGTGCCTCCGTCTTCGACGTGGTGGACCCCGCGACGCTGGAAGTCATCGCGAAAGTCGCCGACGGCGGCCCCGGCGACGCGCTCGCGGCGCTCTCCGCGGCCACCGCCGCGTTCCAGACCTGGCGCAACGTGCCCAGCGAAAAGCGGGCGGCCACGCTGCGCAGGGCCGCCGACCGCATCAGGGCCGACGCCGACCGGCTCGCCGCCGTGCTCACGGCGGAGAACGGCAAGCCGCTCGGCGAGTCCCGCGGCGAGATCCTGGGCAGCGCCCGGATGCTGGAGTGGGCCGCGGAGGAGGGCCGCCGGGCGTACGGCAGGGTGACCCCGCCGAACGCCGCGGGCCCCGGACTGGTGATGCGCGAGCCGGTGGGCCCCGCGCTGGCGATCAGCCCATGGAACTTCCCGGCCAGCATGCTGGTCCGCAAGGTCTCCCTGGCGCTCGCCGCGGGCTGCACCGTGATCGCCAAGCCGGCCGAGCAGACCCCGCTGATCGCGACCGAGCTGATCCGCATCATCGCCGACGCGGGCCTGCCCCCGGGCGCGGTCCAGTCGATCACCACGAGCCGTCCCGCCGAGGTGGCCGGGGCGCTGCTCGCCGACCCCAGGCTGCGCAAGGTGAGCTTCACCGGTTCCACCGAGGTCGGGCTGAGCCTGATCAGATCGACCGAGAAGCACCTGCGCCGCACCTCGCTGGAGCTGGGCGGGCATTCGCCGGCCATCGTGTTCGACGACGCCGACCTGGCTTCGGCCGCCGCCGGGGTCGTCGCCGCCAAGTTCGCCAACGCGGGACAGAGCTGCATCTCGATCAACCGGTTGTTCGTGCAACGGACCGTGCTGGAGGAGTTCGTGCCCCTCGTCCTGGAACGGGTGGCCGAGCTGCGGGTAGGCCACGGCACCACCACCGGCACCACGATCGGGCCGCTCATCGACTTCGCCGGCCTGGACAAGGTCGAGCGGCACGTCGCCGACGCCATCAAGCGCGGCGCGACGGCGCTCACCGGCGGGCGCCGCTGGGAGCCCGGCGACGCCAGGCTGACCGGCGCGTTCTACGAGCCGACCGTGCTGACCGGCGTGGACGACGGCATGCTGATCAGCAGCGAGGAGACGTTCGGCCCGGTACTGCCCATCTACGCCTTCGACGACGAGGACGAGGTCGTCGAGCGCGCCAACGCCACCGACTACGGCCTGGCCGCCTACGTCTACTCCAACCGGATGGACCGGGTCATGCGCACCGCCGACCGGCTGAGCTTCGGCCTGATCGGCGTCAACGACCCCTTCCCGGTGCGGCCCGAGCTGCCCTTCGGCGGCATCAGGAACAGCGGGCAGGAGCGCGAGGGCGGCAGCGAGGGCATCGACGCCTACCTGGAGACCAAGTCCGTGTCAGTGAAGCTGTGAACGAGATCGGTGAGGTCGTGAAGGAGGAGGACGCGCCGGCCCCCGCGGAGCCGGACACCTTCAGCATCATCCATCCGCACACCGTGATCGGCGCCCCCGCCTGGCCGATGATCCATGACCGCGGCCAGGGCGCGCTGGTGCGGGATATCAAGGACCACGAGTACATCGACGGCACCTGCGGCCTGTGGCCGTGCCCGGTCGGGCACGGCCGGACCGAGCCGGCCGACGTCGCCGCCGCGTAGATCGGCCGCCTGGAGTCCGGCTCCTCCTTCGGCGACCACTCCAACGAACCGTCGATCCGGGCGGCCGACCGGCTGCTGAGCCTGGCCCCTGCCGGGATCGGACGGGTCTTCTTCACCAACGGCGGCTCGGAGGGCAACGAGCGCCATCAGGCCCGCCCGGCCGGCCCACCGCGACAACGGCGAGCCGGGGCGCACCATCGTTCCGGCCCGCGCCGGCGGCTACCACGGCATGGGCGGCGGCTCGCCCGGCGCGACCGGGATCGACCGGCTGCGCGAGGGCTACGGGCCGCTGATGCCCGGCATCGAGTTCCTGGGCAAGGCCGCACGGCGTGGTCCACGGGCCCGACGCCACCGACCTTCTGGTCGCCGAGCTGGAAGAGCGGATCGCGCGGATCGGCCCCGAGCGGATCGCCGCGTTCATCGGCGAGCCGGTGCTCGGCGTCGGCGGCATGGTGCCGCCGCCCGCGGACTACCGGCCGAGGGTGCAGGAGGTTCTGCGCGGGCACGGCATTCTGCTCATCCTTGACGAGATCGTCACGGCGTTCGGCCGGACCGGGGCACTGGTTCGCCGCCGAGCGTTTCGGCGTCGAACCGCACATGATCGTCGTGGCCAAGGGCCTGTTCAGCGGATACATTTGGGGGGCGGTCCGCATCGGGCGCCGGGTGCTCGATAAAGACCTGCGCCGACGGGGCCTCGTTCCTGCGCGGATTCCCCTGCGACGGGCATCCGGTGGGGGCGGCGGTGTCGCCGGCCAACCTCGACATCCTCGAACGCGAGGGCCTGCTGGACCGCGCCAATCGACTCGGAGACCGGCTGCTCACCGCGCTTGAGCCGCTGGAGTAGCTGGATCACGTTCTTGCGGGTGCGCGGCCTCGGGCTGATGCTCAGGTTCGCGTCCGGCGACGCCGCCTCGGTACAGAGCGGGGCTCGGGCGGAGGGCGTGATCGTCCGCGCCTCGGGCGCCGACATCGTCCTCTCTCCTCCGCTGGTGATCAGCGAGGAGCAGTTGGACAAACCGGTCCAGGTTCTGATTCGCCAGGTCAGGGCAGTGGGCTGGTTCGGGCCGGAAGCCGCCGGGGGCAGCGCCGAGCCGCAATCGACAAACAGTTCCAGCAATACCGGAGGAAGGTCGTGCGTCGGAACATAGGTACCAAGGCCAGGGCCTTGGCCGGCGTGGGCCTCGCCGTGACCCTGGCCGCGGGATGCAGCATCGGCGGCTCACCAGGCGGCGCGGGCGAGAAGTCGCTCACGTTCGTGTCCACCGGGAACCCGTTCCAGGGTCACCAGAAGACCGCGTGGCAGGACCCGTTCACCAAGGAGACCGGGATCAAGGTCCGCAACGACGGCCCCATGGACGAGGCCAAGCTGCGCAGCATGGTGGACGCGGGCAAGGTCACCTGGGACCTCGTGGACACCAGCGCCGCGGCGGCTTCCCAATATTGTGGCACCTACCTGGAGAAACTTGACTTCTCCGTGGTGGACAAGTCGGCGTTCCCGCCGGAGACCGTGGGAGAGTGCGGAGTTCCCGCCTACTTCTACAACCTCATGTTCATGTACGACACCAAGAAGTACGCCTCCGATCCGCCGACCGCCCTGGCCGACTTCTTCGACGTGAAGAAGTATCCGGGCCGGCGGATCGTACCGCCCGATGTCGCCGTCGGCATCCTTGAGGCCGCGCTGCTCGCCGACGGCGTGGCCCCCGACAAGCTCTACCCGCTCGACGTGGAGCGGGCGCTGAAGAAGATGGAGCCGATCAAGCCGGTCACCACCTTCGCCAAGACCTACGGCCAGATGCAGCAGATGCTGGTGGACCGGCAGGTGGACATGGGCCTGGTGCTGACCGCCCGTGCCTACGAGGCGCTCAAGGCGGGCGCGCCGTTCAAGACCGTGTGGGACAAGACCATCGTCAACTGGGACGACCTGGTCATCCCCAAGGGCGCGCCGAACAAGGACGCCGCGATGAAGCTGATCGCCTTCGCGGCCAAGGACGGCCCGTCCGCGCACTTCGCGGAGCTGGCTTCCGTGCAACCGGTGAACGACAAGATCAAGCCCAAGTACAACGAGATCCAGTCGCAGCTCAACCCCTTCACCGACGACCGCAAGGGCGGCGTGGTGCGGATGCGCGACGACTGGTGGGGCAAGAACTTCGACAGGGTGACCGAGCGCTACACGGTGTGGCTGGCCGGCTGAGGACCCACCGATGACCACCGCCACGATCAAGGCCCCGCCCGGAGTCACCCCCGCGCGCGGCACCGGAAGGGCGCGGCGGAACGCGGCGGGCTGGCTGATCCTGCCCGCGGCGGCACTGCTGCTGGTGTTCTTCGTCTACCCGATCGCCACGATCGTCTGGCAGAGTTTCACCGATCCGGCCCCCGGCCTCGGCAACTACGTCGCCCTGCTGCACGACGGCATCTCGGTCACGGTGATCGTGCGGACGCTCGTCACCGCACTCATCGTGGCCGGCTCCACGCTCATCGTCGCCTACCCCTACGCGTACGCGATGACCAAGGTGGGGCCGCGGGCGCGCGGAGTGATGACCGTGCTGGTGCTGCTGCCCTTCTGGACGTCGATGATGGCCAGGAACTTCGCCTGGTACATGCTGGAGCGGCGGGACGGGCCGATCGACCGGATGCTCGGCCTGATCGGCCTGGACGGCGTGGTGCTGCTCGGCACGGTCGCCGGGGTGACGGTGGCCATGGTGCAGGTGATGCTGCCGTTCATGGTGTTGCCGCTGTACAGCGCCATGAAGCAGATCGACCCCCGGCTGCTGGACGCGGCCACCAGCCTGGGCGCCCCGCGCCGGCGCGCGTTCGCCAAGGTCTACCTGCCGCTCTCGGTGCCGGGGATGCTGTCCGGCTTCTCGCTGGTCTTCATCATGACGCTGGGCTTCTACATCACCCCGGCGCTGCTCGGCTCGCCACAGCAGTCGCTGGCGCCCCAGGTGATCGGGCAGGAGGTGAGCGCGCTGCTGGACTTCGGCGGGGCGGGCGCGCTCGGCGCGGTGCTGCTGATGATCACGCTGCTGGTGCTCTTCGTGGTGTCGCGGTTCACCCGGCCGTTCACCGCGCTCAGTGGGACGGTGGGCGATGAGTGATGCGGTCAAGCCGGCCGTCGGCCGCGACCATGCCCTGGGCTGGGGCCTGAAGTCGGTGGTCGCCCTGGTCGCGCTGCTGCTGGCCGCCCCGACCGTGGTCGTGGTGCCGATGAGCTTCTCCGGCGCCGGCACCTTCGAGTTCCCGCCGAAGAACTGGTCGGTGCGCTGGTACGAGGCGTTCTTCAACTCCGAGCGGTGGATGTTCTCGCTGCTCACCTCGGTGCAGATCGCGTTCCTGGTGGCGCTCACGGCCACCGTCCTCGGCGTCGGCGTGGCCTTCGGCCTGGACCGGGCGCGGTTCAAGGGCCGCAACGCGATCAGGTCGCTGATGATGACGCCGGTGATCATGCCGGGGATCGTGGTGGCGGTGGCGATCTACGGCGTGTTCCTGCGCTGGCAGCTCAACGGCACCGCGACCGGCTTCGTGGCAGCGCACACCGTGCTGGCGCTGCCGTTCGTGGTGACCGTGGTGTCCACCAGCCTGGCCGGGTACGACCGGACGATGGACGTGGCCGCCGCCACGCTCGGCGCGACCGCACTGACCACGTTCTTCCGCGTCACGGTGCCGCTGCTCGCGCCCGGCGTGCTGTCCGGCTTCGTGTTCGCCTTCGTGACCTCGCTGGACGAGGTGGTCATCGCGCTGTTCCTGCAGACGCCGGACATTCAGACGCTTCCGGTGCAGATGTACAACTCCATCACTCTGGAGATCGACCCCACGATCGCCGCGGCGTCCAGTCTGATGGTGGCCGCCACCAGCATCGTCCTGCTGGTTCCGCTGCTCGTACGCCGCAAGCGGAGCACATCATGAGCCCAACTCCGAGCGACGGCAGCCACGGCATCCGGATCTCGCGGGTGTCCAAGGTCTATCCCGGCACCGCGCGGCCCGCCGTGGACGACGTCTCGCTCGACATCGCCCCCGGCGAGTTCATGACCCTGCTCGGGCCCTCCGGCTCGGGCAAGACCACCATGCTGTCGATGCTGGCCGGTTTCGTCGGCGTGTCGGCCGGCTCCATCGAGATCGACGGCCGGGACGTCTCCCGGCTCAAGCCGCACCGGCGCAACCTCGGCGTGGTCTTCCAGCAGTACGCGCTGTTCCCGCACATGAGCGTGGCCAAGAACGTGGCCTTCCCGCTCCAGCAGCGCCGGATGTCCAAGGCCGACATCGAGACCAAGGTCGCCGAGGCGCTGAAGCTGGTCCACCTGGAGCCGTACGCCGACCGGCTGCCCACCCAGCTCTCCGGCGGCCAGCAGCAGCGGGTCGCGCTGGCCCGCGCGGTGGTCTACCAGCCGCGCGCGCTGCTGATGGACGAACCGCTCGGCGCGCTGGACCGGCGGCTGCGCGACCAGTTGCAGCGCGAGATCGCCCGCATGCACCGGGAACTCGGCATGACGTTCCTCTTCGTCACGCACGACCAGCACGAGGCGCTGACCCTGTCCGACCGGATCGCGGTCTTCAACGAGGGCCGGATCGAGCAGGTCGGCACCCCCGCCGACCTGTACGAACGGCCCGAGACACTGTTCGTCGCACAGTTCCTCGGCGAGTCCACCTGCTTCCGGGGGACCGTGGACCGGCAGGCCGGGGTGCTGCGCTGCGAACGGTTCTCGGTGCGGGTCCAGAAGGCCCCCGAGACCGGCAGCGGCGTGGTCATCGTGCGTCCCGAGCGCCTTGAGCTGTTCGCGGACGAGACCGAAATCCCCGAGAGCCACAACCGGGTCGCGGCCACGGTGACCGACGTCGTGTACGTCGGCACCCACCACCAGGTGGGCCTGCGGTTCGCCGACGGCACCACCGGCATGGCGATGCGCCCGGTCGGGCCGCCGCTGCCGGCCGCGCCCGGGGACGAGGTCACCGTGGCGTGGGACCCGGCGCACCAGGCCGTCGTGGCCGACCCCGCCGGAGCCGCCGTGCCCGAAGCCCGGTCCGCCGCACCGGTCCTGCCGTGAACCAGCCCGGGGAGGGGAGCCACCGCGTGGCCGCCGCCAAGACCGACCACACCGACGAACGCTTCGAGCGGGAGTTCGGCCGGCCGCTGGCCGAGGCGGGCCGCCGTTCCGCCGAGCCGATGGCCGACGTCGGCGCGGTGACCGGCCGGCCGACCGCGGCCACGGCCGCCTTCGAGCACCCCGACCCGCCCGCGCCGCACTACTGGGAGTTCGGCCACATGGGGGCCGCCCTGGCGGGCGCGCTGCCGTACGTCGCGGACGGGGAGCTGCGCGCGGGGCTGGAACGGGTACGGGACGCGTACGCGCCGGTGCCGGCCGAGCGGTTCGCCGACCTGCCGGTCGCGGTCGTCCACCACGACCTGAACGCCTTCAACGTGCTGGTCACCCGCACCGGGCAGCGCGCCCGCGTGTCCGGCCTGATCGACTTCGGCGACGCGCTGCCCACCGCGCGGATCGCCGACCTGGCCGTCCTCGCCGCGAGTGTGATGCGCGGCCGGCCCGACCCGCTCGGCGACGTGCGCGGGCAGGGCTTCTACAGCGGCGTCGAGTTCGTCCGCGACCGCCAGACCAAGGAGCCCGCGGCCGAGGAGACCCTGATGATCTGCGAGCGGTTCAAGGACGAGGGGGTGCTGGCGTATCCCACCGGCCCGCACTGGAACATCCTGAAACTCAAGCCGCCGCTGTCCTTCACCCCGGCGATGGCCGACGAGTTCGCCGCGGCGCTGGACCGCGTGCTGGAAGCGGGCTGGTGAGCATGACTGCGCAAGCGGATCTCGTACTGCACGGCGGCACGGTGCTCACCGTCGACGACGCCTTCAGCACCGCGAACGCGATCGCCCTGGCCGGAGACCGGATCGTCGCGGTCGGCGGGGACGAGGAGTGCCGCGCGACGGCCGGCCTGGGCGCGCGGGTGGTCGATCTGGGCGGGCGCACGGTACTGCCCGGCATCAACGACGCCCACCTGCACCTGGCCATGTTCGGCCTGTCCGGGCCGCCCTACTCGGTGGAGATGGGGGCGTTCCGGACGCTGGCCGAGCTGCGCGACGCGCTCGCCGCGGGCCCGCCCGGACCTGCGGGCAGCGCCTGGCTGGTGGGGGAGGGCTGGCGGGAGGCGAACATCCCCGAGTTCGACGGGGCGCCCGGCCCGCACCGGGACCTGATCGACCCGATCACCGGCGACCGGCCCGCCATCCTGCATCACGCCTCGCGGCACTCGGTGCTGGTCAACACCGCGGCGCTGCGGCTGGCCGGGATCACCCGCGACACGCCGGACCCGGAGGGCGGTCAGGTCGTCCGCGACGCGGCGGGCGAGCCGACCGGGCTGCTGCTGGAGTCGGCCAAGGGCCTGGTCACCGCGTACGTCCCGGAGCACGCTGCCGACGAGCGGCGCGACGCCATCGTGGCGGCCATGCGCACGCTCAACTCGCTCGGCATCACCAGCGTCACCGACCCCACCGTCTGGCCCGAACTGCTGCGCGACTACACGGCCCTGCGCGTCGCGGACCGGATGACCGTGCGGGTCAACGCCCTGCTGCACTGGGACTGGCCCTCGCCGTCCAGCTCCGCCGAACGGCTCGCGGCGGCCCTTGCGCACATGGGGGCCGCGACCGGGCTCGGGGACGAGTGGCTGCGGGTGGGCGGCTGCAAACTGTTCGCCGACGGCGTGCCCACGCAGTGCACGGCCTGGGTGTACGAGGCGTACCCGGCCGGCGGCCACGGGCACCTGGTCACCCCCGGGGCCGACGACGAGGCCCGGTACGACGAGCTGATGCGGCAGATCGAGCTGGTCCACCGCCACCGGCTCCAGGCCCAGGTACACGTCTGTGGCGACCGGGCGGCGGACGCGGCGGCCGACGGCATGATCCGCGCGCTCACCGCCGACCCGTGGCCGATGGCCAGGCACGCGCTCATCCACGGCACGCTGCTGGACGAGAAGCTGTACGGCAGGCTCGCCGAACACGACATCGGCGTCATCACCAGCTCGCTGATGAAGACGCACAGCGGTGCCTCCATGACCCGCTCCATCGGCGCGGAGCGCTGGTCGCGGGCCTTCCCTGCGGGCGCGCTGCTGGCCGCGGGCGTGCTGGTGGCCGACAGCTCCGACGCGCCGGTGACCTTCCCCGACTGGCGGCGCGGCATCGCGACGTTCGTGGGGGCGCGCCCCCGGCCGTACGCGGAGGTGCCGGACGACCTGCGGCTCACCCGCGAGCAGGCGATCCGGCTGTGGACGGCGGCCGGGGCCTACCTGGAGCACGCCGAGCACCGCAAGGGCACGCTGGCCCCCGGGCTGCTGGCCGATCTCGTGGTCATCGACGAGGACGTCATGTCGGTGGCCGACGAGGACCTCGCGGGCATCACGCCCGCCCTCACGCTGGCCGGGGGCCGCCCGGTCTATGAGTCGGGAACGCTCCCGGCTCTGGCATAGCCCGCGCGGATCGGTCCCCGGGAGGCGGGGGCCCGATCCCCGTGTGGGGGGTCAGGCGGGCTACGACCCGCCCGCCTCGGCCTCCGGGGCCCCGGCCGCGCCCGAGCCGCCGGCCCACCGGGTTGCGGCTCACCGGGACGGCCTCCACCGGCGCCGGGATCGTGTACGTGACCTACGAGTGGGCGGGCAAGCCCGTTTACGGGTCCGTCGCGTAGCGGACGCTACCCGGGGATCTCGCGCATCCGGGCGATCAGGGCCGTGGTGGACCGGTCCGGCAGGTAGTCCAGGATGCGCACATCCCCGCCCAGCGCGCGCACCAGCGGCGCCTCCGGCACCATCTCCTCGGTGTAGTCGCCGCCCTTGACGTAGAGGTCGGGGCGGATCAGGCGAAGCAGCCGCTCGGGGGTGTTCTCCCGGAACGGCACCACGTAGTCCACAGGGTCCAGCGCGGCGAGCACCGCCATCCGATCGCGGCAGGGGTTGACCGGGCGTCCCGGCCCCTTCAGCCGGGCCACGCTCGCGTCGTCGTTGACCGCGACCACGAGCACGTCGCCGAGCCGCCGGGCCTGTTCCAGGTAGCCGATGTGGCCGCGGTGCAGCACGTCGAAGCAGCCGTTGGTGAACACCACGCGCTCGCCCGCGCGGCGGTGCTCCGCGACGCGCTCGGCCACCTGTTCGGCGGGGTCGCCGGAGCGCAGCGCCCGCAGCAGTTCCGCAAGAGTGCAGGTCGCCGTGCCGGGGCGGCGTACCACGACGGAGGCCGCGGCCTGCCCCGCCCGCGCCGCCTCCTCCGGCGTGGCCCCTTCGGCCAGCCACAGCGCGAAGGCCGCCGTGTAGGTGTCGCCCGCGCCGGTGGCCATGTGCTCGGGCGCGGGTTCGGCCAGGGTCCGGTACGGCTCGCGCCCGGCCCGGTGCAGCAGCGTGCCCTCGCCGTCCAGAGTGGTCACCACCAGCTCGGCCGCCGTCGCCGCGAGCAGCCGCCGGGAGCGGGCGGTCAGGAAGCCGATCCGGTCCTCGCCTGCGCCGTCCTCGCCGAGCAGTTCCAGCACCTCGGCGTAGCTGGGCAGCACAGCGTACGGCCGGCAGCCCCGCCAGGGCGCGACCCGGTGCGCGTCCACCACGAGCCGGGGCAGGCCGGTGAGCGCCCGCCGCACGCCCTCGGTGCACACCCCCGCCGCGTAGTCGCAGGCGATGACCACGTCCGCCCGCCGTACCAGGGCGGGCAGCAGGCCGGCCAGCGCGTCCTCCACGTCAGGCGGGATCGGGTCGCGGTCCTGCTCGTCGTAGCGGGCGACGAGCCGGCCGCGGCCGAGCAGCCGCCGCTTGTGGGTGGTCCTGCGTCCCGGCACCGGCAGCAGGGTGGCCCGCACGCCGAGCCCGCGCAGCGCCCCGGCCAGTGTGCCCGCGCGGTCGTCGTCGCCCACCACGGCGACCAGATGCACCCGCGCGCCGAGCGCCGCCAGGTTGGCCGCGGTGTTCCCCGCGCCGCCCGGCGCCTCGGCCACGGCCTCGACGCTGACCACGGGCACCGGCGCCTCCTGCGCCAGGCGATCGACCCGGCCGTCCAGCCAGGAGTCGAGCATCACGTCCCCGACCACGACCGCGTCCACGGTTTCATCGGTCATGCCGGTCCGTTACCCGGGAGGCGGCGGTGAAGTCGAGGCCGTGGTCCTTGTTCTGGTCAACGGCCGGCATCCTGCCGGTCCAGCAGATCGGCGGCCTGTTCGGCGACGGCCTCCACGGGCACCCCGGCCACCCAGGACGTCTCGTGCGGGCACAGCCCGGCCTCCGGGTCCATGCCGTCCGCCCCGCAGGCCGGGCATCGGGTCAGCCAGGAGATCAGCACCCGGTGCGAGGTCCGGGTCAGCGGCCCGGCGTTGACGATGTTGCCGCACCAGTAGATCCCCACGGTGGGGGTGCCGACGGCGGCGGCCAGGTGGCGCGGGCCGGTGTCGTTGGCGATCAGCAGGTCGCAGCGCCGATACAGGGCGGCCAGCGCGCCGAGGCCCAGCCGCCCGGCCGTCACCGTCGCGGGGGCGCGCATGGCGGCGGCGACCCGATCGGCGAGTTCCCGTTCACGCCCGGTTCCGGTGACGACGACGGGACGGCCGAGCCGGTCGGCCACGGCGGCGAACCGCTCCGGCGGCCACCTGCGCCGGGGGTCGTTGGCCCCAGGGTGGACCGCGACCAGGCCGGGCGGCGGGTCGCCGAGCACGGCGGCGAGTTCGGCGCGGTCGCGGCCGGTGACGGCCAGCACGGGTTCCACGGCGGCCGTGGACCCGCCGACCAGCGCGGCGACCTCCAGCAGCCGGAGCGTTTCGTGCTGGTGGTGGGCGTAGCGGACCCAGCGGTCCAGCGGCACGGCGTCCGGGCTGCGCAGCCCGGCGGTGAACCGCGCGCCGATGCCGCGGACGAACGGGTTGGAGTAGAGCCCGCCGCCGTGCATCTGAAGCGCGAGGTCGAAGCCGCGCCGGGCCAGCCGTTCCAGCAGGCCCGGCGGCACGGGATGCCCGGGGTCGGTGGTGCCCACCCCGGAGATCGGCGGCAGCGCCACCACCTCGTCGATCGGCCCGGGACGCCCGCGCAGCAGGCCGGCGTGCCACTCGTGGCCGAGCAGGGTGAGCCGGGCGCCCGGGTAGGCCGCCTTGACGGCCGCGAGCGCGGGCAGCGCCATCACGAAATCGCCCAGCGCGTTGGCGCGCAGTACGGCGATCCGCCGCACCCCGTCGATGGTCGTGCTCATCTGGTACGTCGGCTGCCCCGCCCGGCCGCCGTCAAACCGGCAGGAAGATCCTCGGCAGGTCGTCGGGGCCGGGGGTGACGTGGGCCTCGACATGGTAGACCCGGCGCAGCAGGTCGTGAGTGACCACCTCCACGGCCGGGCCCTCGGCCACGACCCGCCCCTCGCTCAGCACCGCCAGCCGGTCGCAGGCGGCGGCGGCCAGTTGCAGGTCGTGCAGGGTGACCAGGACGGTGACCCCGATCGAGCGGGCCAGGCGCAGCACGTCCACCTGGTGGCGCAGGTCCAGGTGGTTGGTCGGCTCGTCCAGGATCAGCACCTTGGGTTCCTGGACCAGCGCGCGGGCCAGTTGCACCCGCTGGCGTTCGCCGCCGGACAGCGTCGCGTACGGCCGGCGGCGCAGCGGGCCCAGTTCCAGCCGTTCGATGGTGTCGGCGATCAGCGTCCGCTCGGCGGCGGACAACCGGCCGAGCGCGCCCAGGTAGGGGATGCGGCCCAGGCCGACGATCTGCTCCACCGAGTTGTTCAGGTCGGCCGGGGTGTCCTGGGCGAGCACCGCCACCGTGCGGGCGACCTCGCGGGCCGGAGCCTGCCAGACGTCCATCCCGCCGACCGTGATCCGCCCGCCGTCCGGCCGGGTGCTGCGGTAGACGCAGCGCAGCAGGCTGGTCTTGCCGCTGCCGTTGGGACCGACCAGCCCGGCCACCTCGCCCGAGCGCACGCTGAGCGTGATCTCGTGGAGCACGTGCAGCCACGAGACGTCGCGGATCTCGATGTTCAACGGTCCGCCCTGATCAGTAGGAAGAGGAAGAAGGGAGAGCCGAGCACGGCGGTGATCACTCCGATGGGGATCTCGTCGGGCTGGTTGAGCATTCGCGCTCCGACGTCCACCCAGACCAGCAGGAGCGCCCCGGTGAGCGCGCTGAGCGGGACCAGGTGCCGGTTGTCGGCCCCGGCCGCCAGCCGTACGGCGTGCGGCACCATCAGCGCGACGAACCCGATGCCGCCGCTGACCGCGACCACCGTGCCGATCACCAGCGCGCTCACCGTGATCAGCCGCAGCCGCAGCCGGTCCACCTCCACCCCCAGGCCGGTGGCCCCCTCGTCGCCGAGCACCAGGGCGTTGAGCAGGGTGGCACGGGTGACGAACCACGCCGTCGCAGAAAGGACGATGACCGCGGGCACGCCGACGTCCCGCCACTGGGTGCCGGACAGGCCGCCGAGTGTCCAGAACAGCGCGGTCCGCACCTCCTTGTCCGGCGTGGTGAGCACGATGTAGCTGGTCACCGCCTCGGTGAGGGCCGCGACCGCGACCCCGGCCAGGATCAGCCGGGTGGGCGCGAGCTGCCCGCCGCGCCGGGAGATGCCGAGCACGAAACCGAACGCGGCCATCGCCCCGGCGAACGCGGACAGCGGCAGCGACAGCGGCCCGAAGGGGGAGACCCCCGCCAGGATCACCAGCACCGCCCCCAGCGAGGCCCCCGAGCTGGCCCCGATGATGTACGGGTCGGCGAGCGGGTTGCGCAGCACCCCCTGGAGCACCGCGCCCACGGCGGCCAGCCCGGCCCCCACCACCGCGCCGAGCAGCACCCGGGGGAAGCGGATGTCCAGCACGATGACCGACTGCGGCCCGGCCGGGGCCTCGCTCACCAGCCAGGGCGCCAGCCGGTGGCCGAGCATCCGCGCCACGTCGCCCGCCGGGATCGACACCGGGCCGAGCCCCACGGCGACCACGAGCGAGACCAGCAGCACCGCGCCGAGCAGCAGGATCAGGCCCGCGAAACCGAGGCGGCCGGAGCGCGCGGGCGCGGCCGTGCGTTCCCGGGGCGGTGCGGAGGAAGGCGCGGAAGGCTCCGATACCCGGCTCACCGGGCGAGCCCGGCCACGAGGGTGCGCAGCGCCCGCCCGCTGCGCAGGCCGGGCTGGGTGTCGTTGACCGGGATGACGATGAACCGCTTCTCCTTGACCGCGGTGACGTTCTTGATCGGCTCGTAGGAGGTGAGGAACGCGATGGCCTTCGCCGCGGGCTCGAACGCCTGGTCCTCCACGACGATCGCGTCGGGGTCCCGCTTGACCAGTTCCTCCCAGGAGATCTGGGAGTAGGAGGTCACCTCGGGGAAGACGTTCTTGCCGCCGGCCCGGCGGATCAGGTCGTCGAGCAGGCCGTTGGAGCCTGCGGTGGCGGCCTTCTCCATGCCGCTCGCGTAGTCGAAGACCGTCGGGGTGCCGCCGACCGGCTTGACGGCGTCCACCTCGGCCGAGAGTTTCGCCACCAGTTCCTCGGCCTTGGCGGGCGCGCCCAGGAGGCGGCCGAGTTCGCGGATGTCGGTGTAGCTGTCCTCGACGGTGGCCTTGTGGTCCGGGCAGTTGCCGGACAGCAGGTAGGAGTTGACGCCCTCCTGGCGCAGCCTGGCGCGGTCGCCGAGGGCCTTGGGGCCGAAGTCGTCGGGGTAGCCGCTGACCACGAAGTCGGGGTTGGCGGCGAAGACCGTCTCCTTGGACGGGGGCGGGAAGGCCGACTCGGCGATGATGTTGACGCCCTTGAACGCCGCCGCCGCCTCGGGCAGCAGCTCGCCGGGCGCGACGGCCCCGACCAGCCGGTCCCGTGCGCCCAGGGCGAGCACGATCTCGGTGGCGATGGTGCTGGAGGCGACGATCCGCTTCGGCGGCGAGTCGAAACGGTACTTCGCCCCGCAGTTGGTCACCTCGATCGGGGCGGGCTCGTCCGGTCGCGCCGCCTGCTGGGCGGGCTCGCCGCCGCCACAGCCGGCCGTACCCGCCAGAGCGGCCAGCGCCGCCACGGCCAAAGCGGCGATCGATCTGCGCATGGGGTCTCTCCTGAATTGATCACGCATGGGGTATCGGTAACAGGCAGGGGCGGGCGGGCAGGGGTTCCGCGCCGCCGCCGAGCATCGGGAAGGCCGCGGGTGTCGTGGCCCGTAATCCGGGCACCACCACCCGCGCGACGGACATCCCGCACGCGGCCACGTCGGGCGTGGTCAGATCGACGGTGATCGGCGTGAGCCCGCGTGCCGCCAGCGCGGCCTCCGGGTCGCACGGCGGCGCGGGGGTCCACGGCTCGGCGGGTGCGAACCGCGCGGCGATCCGGGCCGCGAACGCCGGGTCGGCGAGCAGTTGCAGGTGGCAGGTCACATCGACGGCGTCGGCGAAGTCCGGGCGGTAGGCGGCGGCGTACGCCCGGTCGGGCCGGTGCCCGGCGAGCGGGCCGTACGGACGTTCCCACTCGGGCAGGCCGCCCGCGGCGATCCGGGCCGTGGTGTCCAGCGACTGGACCGCCTCGGCGGCGGCCTTCGCCAGCGAGGTGGCGATCCGGCCGTCGGCGGCGAGGGCGCAGCCCACGCCGAGCAGCCCCGAGGCGTCCTGCGCCAGGCACAACGCCACCGGGGCGTCGATCAGGTTCGGGACGGCGAAGCCGCGCAGCCGCAGCCCCGGCACCCGCGGCGGCATGCTCGCGGGCAGCGCGGGGAAGCGGCGTCCGGACAGCCAGGCGGTGGCCAGCGCGTGCCGTTCGACCACTTCGGCCAGCGCGGCGGCGCGCGCAGAAGCCGGATCGGGACCCGCCGCGATGCCCCCCGACACCGGCAGCACGGCCGGCCGCGCGCCCAGCGGGGCCAGCCACACCAGCTCGGCCGGCACCCAGATCGGCGTGCCGTCCGGCCGGGTGCCCCGCACCCAGGGGATGCGGTCGTCGCGGGCGAACCCGGTGAACGGGAAACCGGGCCGCCGGAGCTGGGCGGCGGAGTAGCGGGCGAGCCCGGCCGGGTCCACCGCGTCAGGGGCGAGGTCGTGCCAGGTGGCCTCGGCCAGCCGCGCGGCCGGGACCAGGTGGCCGCAGTAGCGTTCGGCCGCCTCGCCGAGGGCGCGCAGCCGGGCCTGGCCGGGATCGTGCCAGGAGGCCCCGCTGACCGTGGGGTTGCCGAGCGGCAGGCCGTGCCCGCCGGTGCCGGCCAGGTCGGCGAAGGCCACGTGCAGCGTCCCGTGCAGCGTGCCGGTCCGCAGCGCGGTGACCACGCCGAGGCGGGAGTCGACGCCGATCATGTGTGCGGGAGGGGGACGAGGTTGGCCACGGCGGCGGGCCGGTGGCCGAGCCGGGCGGGATCGCCGCGCATCCGTTCGCCGCCCAGGCAGGTGAACGCGGCCGGGGCGTTGGCGTACGCGCCGGGCACGATCACCCGCGACACCGCGATCCCGGCGGCGGCCACGTCGGGGGTGGTGAGGTCGGCCGCGTAGGCGGGCAGGCCCTGGGCGGCGATCCGCGCGAGGTAGCCGTCCAGCGGGTCGCCGTCGATCCGGGGCAGCTCGCCGAGCGGGATCGCCTCGCGGCCGGAGGTGATCGGGCCCAGGTGGGCGCGCATCCGCGGGTCCAGCCAGATCTGGCTGTGGCAGCCGAGGTCCACCACGTCGCGGTAGTCGGGCCGGTAGGAGGAGGCGTAGGCCCGGTCGGCGCGATGCGGTTTGAACACACCGCGGTCGATCACGCCCGCGTCGGCGGCGGCCCAGATCTCGCCCTCGGGGTCGAGCAGCCCGAGGGCGTAGCGGCGCAGCGTGACGGCCTCGGCCAGGGCCTTGGCCACGGCCTGCGCCGGGTCGGGCCGGGCCGCCACGCCGAAGGTGGCGATGCCGGCCGCCCGGTCGTCGAGCAGCACCCCGAGTACCGCGACCTCGAAGACGGTCGGCACCGCCACGACCCGGTACCGCAGCCCGCCGGCGTGGTACCAGCCGGGCTCGGGCAGCGGTGTCAGCGGCGCCACGGGATGGCCTGCCCCGGTGACGGGCGCGGCGGGCAGCGCGTTGGCCCACCAGATCATCGTGGCGTCCCGCTCGATGACCTCCTCCAGCGCGGCCGTGTGCGCGGCGTCGAGGGACGGCCCGGCGGCGATTCCGGCGAGGTTGGCGTAGTTGGTGGGGGGTTCGTGGTCCCTGGGCGGACTGAAGTAGTTCACGTACACCAGCGAGGCGGGCAGCCACACCGGCGTGCCGCCGGTCAGGTCGGTCCCGGGGGTCCACAGCACCGGCAGGTCCCGGGTGAAGCGGTGGAACGGGAAGCCCGGCGTGGCGTGCTGGGCGTCGGAGTAGAGCGCCGCGCTCGCCGGGTCCATCGCGGGCTCGCGCAGGTCGCGGTATGCGGCGCGGCGCAGTCCCGCGGGCACGAAGTTGCCGCAGTAGCGCTCGGCGGCCTCGCCGATCGCGCTGCGCCTGGCCCGCTCCGGGTCGCCGAACGCCGTGCCGGTGGCCACCCGGTCGGCGGGCCAGGGCAGCAGCCGGTACGGCGAGCCGACCTCCGCCGTGCAGATGGCCAGCCCGGCGGGCCACCACGGCTCCGGCTCCAGGAAGTCCACCCGCCGGATCAGGCCGGTGCGGTCGTCGATGAGCGTCCTCACAAGGCGGCTCCTGCTCCGGCTTCGGGGAACGCCCCGCCGCGCGGGCGGGGCAGGTGCAGGGCGAGGCCGGACAGCGTGATCTCGGCCGGTACGCCGGGCGCGCGGTGGCGGGGCGGGCGGCCCGCGGTCAGCTCCAGGTGCAGCCGGTGGCCGGGCGGCAGCTCGACCGCCCCCACGGTCAGCCGGATCTCGCACCCGGTGACGCCTGGACGCACCGGCGCGGTGCCGTCGGCCAGCCGGGTCGCCACGCCGCCGGGCCGTTCGTGGACGAGCGTGGCGACGAGTTCGGCCGGGACGTCCGTGCTCACCTCGGCGGTGACCAGTGGCGTGCCGTGCCAGGGCGGCGGGTCCGGCACGCTCAGCCGTACGACGTCGGGGCGGTCCGCCAGCGGGGCCAGGTCCGCCGAGTGCGGCGCCGACGGGTAGGGCCGGGCGGGGTCGTGGCGCAGCCGGACCGGGCCGCTCTCCACGGCGGGCGCGGCCTGCCCGGTGCGGCGGGGCGGCAGCGGATCGGCGTCGGTCCAGCGCCCGCTGCCGAGCAGCAGGCACCGGCCCTGCCGCCGCCCGGCCAGCCAGTCCAGCGCCAGCTCGAAGGGATGCGGCTCGACCGGTACGTCCAGGGCGCACGTCTCGTGCAGACGGTGGGTGAGCGCGCTGGCCCAGCCGCCCATCACGACGTCGGTGCCGGGGGCGAGCGCGGCCTGGCGCACGGTGGTCTCCGCCGACCGGCACAGCCAGCTCCCCAGGTGCAGGCTGGGCGCGGTGACCTCGCGGGCGGCCCGGGTGACCCGGGCGATCGCCTCCCGGTGGCCGCCGGGCGCGGGCGGCCAGGGGCCGATGTCCACCGGCCAGCCGGCCACGTCCGGCTCGGGCCGGCCGGCCATGATCTCCTCGAACAGCCCGGGGCGGGCCAGTTCGGTCCGCCACCATAGTTCGTCGTCGAGCGCGGGCGCGGCGATCGGCGGCCACGGCTGGCGGCTGATGATCCCGCCCACCGCCGGGTGCCCGGCGGCGCACCAGGCGGCGTACGCCTCGTAGGCCACGCCGTACAGGAACACCGTGCCGTCGCACCACGGCTGCGCGACCGCCCAGTCCAGGGTGGCGTGCCCGTCGGCGGTCTCGTCCCGGCCGATGGCGAAGGTCCCGGGGGACAGGTGCCGTCCGCGTACGTCCTGTACCAGGCAGGCCAGCCCGGCCGCCGCGAAGGACCGCGCCTCCGGCAGGCACCCGGCGATGCCGTACGGCGTGCGGATCACCACGGCCGCCGCCGGGATCCGGCCGGGCAGCACCAGCTCGGCGGCCATCCCCGCCACCACCGGCCCGGGTCGTGCCTCCGGCGCTCCGCTCATGCCGGGGTCTCGCGCATCAGGCCGTGCGGGACGGGGAGTACGGGGTGGCGCCGCAGGCGGCCTGAGTGGAGGTCGATGCCGACCTGGACGCCGGCCCCTGGGGGCGGAAGACCGGCCCGCCAGGCGCGGAGGTCGGCGGCGATGAGGGCGGCGGCCACCACGGCGCCGCGCGGGTCGGCGGGGGCGGCGGGGAGCCCGCCGCCGTCCAGGAAGGCCCAGTAGGCGGCCAGTTCCTCCGGCCACGGGCAGGCGGCCAGCCGGCGCAGCCGCACGTCCTCGTATCCGGCCCCGCCATGCGCGGGGGTGAACGGGCCGACGTACCAGCGGCGTCCTTCACTGTGCCCTCGGTGCCAGGGGATGCCCGCGTCCCTGCACCGCGCGTCCAGTTCGCGCCAGCGCGCGTCCGGCAGCCGCTCCGCGCACGCCACCAGCACCGCCGTACCGGCATCCGGTCCCATGACACCGCCCGCGAGCTGCCGTACGGCAAGGTCGTCAGCGGCGTGCCCGACCGCGTGGTCGTCCAGGGGGTGTCGTACGGCGAGGTCGTCGGCGGTATGCCGTATCGCGGAGCCGGCCGGGGCGTGCGGGGCGGCGGGGGCCTGGCGTACCGCATGGTCGTCCGGGGGCTGCCGTGGGGCGAGGTCGTCGGCGGCGTGCCGGACCGCGAATCCGTCCAGCGGGTGGCGGACGGCGCGGCCGGGGAGGGCCTCGCGTACCGCGTGGTCGTCCGGGAGGCGCCGGAGGGAGAAGTCGTCCGGGCGGGTGGCCAGTTCGGCGGTCAGTTCGTCGGCCAAGAAGCCCTCCCCCACGAGCAGTACCTCTGCCTTGGCCCCCGCCCGCGGCGGAGGCGGGGTCAGCTCGGCGAGCAGGTCGGCGGCTCCGGGGATGCTTTTCGCCGCGGTCGCGGCGTCGAGGCGCCCGGCGATGAGGTCGGCGACCGCACGCCGGTTCTCCGCCGGGACGTCCAGGACCATGAAATCCTCGTCGGGCCCGTGGACCAGCCAGCCCTCCTCGGTGGGCACGAACGTGGTCCCTGGCGGCCACTGCGCCGGACCCTCCACCATGGTTTTCCTCCAGGAGTAGCATCGTGGGCCCGGGTGCGGGCGTGGTTGGGTCATGCCCGCACCCGGGTTTCGCTCGGCCTAGCGCCAGGCCGTCTTGGCCGGCGCCACAGTGGCGTGGTTCGACGAGTGCACAGCCGCGTTACGCGCCTGGACCTTCAGCTTCTTGACCTTCATCCCGCGTCACCTCCCTCCCGATACGGGGCGAACTGCCCTATTTGGTCCGCATCTATGGGGCAGTAATTCATGGAATGAAAATCATTGTCAAGTCTTGATATATGGTCGGGCAGCAATGAGAATCATTCCCACTGTCAACCGGGAGGGGCAAGTGGAACCCGCGCGGACGCTCCGCGAGTTGCTGGCCGGCAATCGCGACCTCCGCAGGCTCTGGCTCGGCAACCTGGTCAGCGTCTGCGGCGGCTGGTTCTCGGCGGTCGCGGTGTTCGCGATGGTCTACGACCACTCCGGGGCCGGGATGGCGGCCGGGCTGACGCTGGCCGTCCGCTACCTGCCGGGGGCGCTCGCCGGGGTCTGGGGCGGCGTGCTCGCCGACCGCGCCGACCGGCGCACGGTCATGCTGGTGACCGACGTGGCGATGGCGGTGCTGGCCGCCGCGTTCCTGGTCGCCGACGAACCCGGGCGGCTGTGGCTGGTCTACCCGCTGACCTTCGCCTCGGCGGCGGCCGGGTTCGTCTTCCAGGCCGCCCGCAACGCGTGGATGCCGAGCCTGGCCCGGCCCGAGGAGTACCCGCTGTACTCCGCCGCCGTCCAGGTCAACAGCCTGGCGTTGCAGGCGGTCGGCGGCGTCGCGGGCGGTGTCGTGGTGGGCCTGGTGGGCTGGCGCTGGGCGTTCGTCGTCAACGCCGTCTCGTTCCTGGGGTCGGTGTGGCTGACCTGGAGCGTCCGGTCCGGAGACCGGTACGCGGGCGGCCCGCCGGCCGGCTGGTGGCGGTCGTTGCGCGCGGGCCTCGCCGTGGCGGCGCGCACCCGCGTGGTCGCCGCGCTGCTGCTCCTTGAGGCGTTCTTCTGCCTCGGGCTGGGCGGCACGATCACCGCCATGACCTACCTCGCGCTGCGCGTGTACGAGCTGGGCGACGGCGGCACCGGGTGGTTCTACGCCGTTCAGGGCACGGCCGGCGGCGTGGTGCTCGTCGTGGCCGCCGCCCGGCTGCGGACGCTGCCCGCGCGCGTCCATCTGCGGGTGATCGGGGTGTCCTGCCTGGCCGAGGGGCTGGTCACCATGCTGCTCGGGCTGCCGGTCGGCATCGCGGCGGCGCTGGCGCTGTGGGGGCTGGTCGCGGCGGCCGAGGTGGTGTACGGCCCGGCCGCGATGACCACCCTGCTCAACGCGACCTCCAACGACAACCGGGGCCGGGTGACCGCGCTGTGGAGCGCCACCGCCACCCTGGGCCTCGGGGTGTCGGCGGCGGCGACCGGCGGCCTCATCGACACGGCCGGGATCGGGCCGGTGTTCGCCGGGCTCGGGCTGCTCATGGCGGTGCCGGGGGCGGTGTGGCTGGCCATGGTCCCGCGTCTCGCCCTGTCCGTGGAAGGGCCGCGCGCCGCGGCGGCCCGGACTTGAACCGGCCGGTCGCCGCACGGCCGGTCCGGGGGGGTGCCGGAGAGGGCACCGACGCGGCGGGGCCCTCTCCGGGGCGGGTCTGAAACCCGGTGGATCAGGTGGGTCAGAAGCCCGCGGTGATGCGGGTGAACTCCCACTCGCCCTGCGGGGCGCCGCCACCGTTGGCGCGGTCGCGGTTGACCGCCCAGTAGGCGAGCCTGGTGAGGCCCTTGGACTTCGCCCAGTCGCGGATCTGGGTCCAGATCTGCGGGGTGGTCAGCTCACGCTGGTCGGAGTAGCCGTTCATGCCCGAGATGCCCATGTGGGCGTACGCCTCGGCGTCGCTCCAGCCGAACGCGCTCTTCAGCGAGTTCTTCAGGCCCTCGGAGGCGTTGACGGTGTCGGTGTACATGTTCGTGCCGTTGAAGTTGAACGGCATGATCGTGTAGTTGTCGATCGGCACGTTCAGCGCCTTGGCCTGGTTGACCAGGCGGACACCGTCGTTGCTCAGGCCCGTCTTGAAGGTCGGGATGGTTACGACGATCTTGACGTTCGGGTTGCGCTGCTTGACGATCTTCAGGGCGTTCAGGATGCGGTCCATCACGGTGTAGTTGCCGAACTCGTCGGTGTTCTCGATGTCGAAGTCGACCGCCGCCGGGGTCACCGCGTCGATCACCTTCTGCACCGCGTCGGCGTACGCCTGCGGGGTGGAGCAGTTCGGGCCGAGCTTGTTGCCCGACCAGCCGCCGAAGGAGATCTCGACGCTGCCGCCCTTGGACTCGATGGTGTTGATCGCCCGCGCGTCGGCGCCGCCGGTCAGCGGACGCTGGCCGTCCCAGGCCGGGTTACAGCCGTTCTGCGCAAGGATGAAGGCCATCGTGAAGGCCTTGACGCCGGTGGCGTCCATGACCGTACCCGGGTCCGGCGGGTTGCCCCAGCCCATGTAGAGGTACGGCGCGCCGGGCAGCTTCTCGGGTCCGCCGGTGCAGCCGGTGGTCTTGGCGCTCACTTCGCGGCCCGCGGACTCGCCCACCGAGTTGTAGGCCCTGATGATGTAGGTGTGGTTCTCACACTTGGCAAGGCCGGAGATCGTGGTGCTGGTACCGGTCACCTCGGCCCGCTGGGCGGTGCCCTCGTAGACCCGGTAGCCGGTCACCGTGCCGCTGGAGGCGCCCCAGGTCAGCGAGATGCTGTTGTCCGTGGAGGTGGCGGTCGCCGCGCCGGGCTGGCCGGGGGTGCCGGTCCCGCCGGAGGTGCTCGCCGTCACCGGAGCGCTCGGCTCGGAGGTGTTGCCCGCCTGGTCCTTGGCGCGCACGGTGTAGGTGTAGTTGGTGGACGCGGCCAGGCCGGTGTCGGTGTAGGTGGTGCCGGTCGCGGTGCCCACCCGCTGCGTGCCGCGGTAGACGTCATAGCCGGTGACGCCCACGTTGTCGGTGGAGGCGTTCCAGGCCAGTGAGATGCTGTCGCTGGTCGAGCCGGTCGAGCGGAGGTTGCCCGGGATGCTGGGCGCGGTGCGGTCGCCGCCGCCCTCGGCCCGCTTCCACAGGGCCGGTACGGCGTTCGGCTCCCAGCCGGGCAGGGACGTGTGGCTCTGGACGCACTCGTAGTCCTGGCCGTTGTGCGTGACGACCGTGCCCGCGCTGTAGGAGGTGTAGGGCGCCCAGGCGGCGGCGGCCACCTGGGTGTGCGCCGCCGCGCCGGTGGTGCCGAGTGGGGCGGCGGTCGCCGCCGCGGACGGGATCGTGGCGCCGGCTACGGCCAGCACCACGGCGATGAGCGTTCGTTTCATCTGGTTCGTCCTTTGGGGGGTTCAAGCCGGGGGGTCGCCTCAACATAAAGGAAAGTTTCCTAACAGTAAAGAGTCTCGTCGTGGTCGCTCTGACACCCACCCGATGTCCCTGGTCAAGACGCTTTGCGGAAGGCACTTCGGCGGCGGATACCACACGCGTGGTAGGTCTGACTACGACCTGGTGGGGAAGCGCCCACGACCTGCGGGGTCATATCGTTGCCGGATGAACAACGCGCACCTCGGGCGGCCGCTCGTGGCGGACGGGGCGCTCGCGGCGGTGGTGGCCGCGCTGCTCTTGGCCGTGGCCCTGGTCACGCCGGGCACCGGGCCGGTGGGCTTCGCCGCCGTACTGGCCGGTTCGCTGGCTCTCGCCGCCCGGCGGTCCGCGCCCCGGGCGGTACTGCTGATCACGACCGCCGCCATGCTGGTCTACAGCGTGGACGCCCTGCCCGATCCGAGCGCCGCCTTTCCCGTGCTGGTCGCGGTGTTCGGCGCGGTCCGGGCCGGGCACCGGGCGCTGCCCGCCGCGGCCGGCACGGTGTACTTGGTCGCCGGCCTGGCGCTGACCCTGTCCGCGGACACCGGCGATCCGCCGCTGGAAACCGTCCAGGGCACGGTGCTGCTGCTCGGCTGGTTCCTGGCCGCCGGGGTCGCGGCGACCACCGCCAGGCACCGGCAGGCGTACCTCGAACAGGTCGAGCGGCGCGCCGCCGAGGCCGAGCGGACCCGTGAGGAGGCCGCGCTGCGCCGTGCCGGAGAGGAACGGCTGCGCATCGCCAGGGAACTGCACGACTCGCTCACGCACAGCATCTCGGTGATCAAGGTGCAGGCGGGCGTGGCCGTCCACCTGGCCCGCAAACGCGGCGAGGAGGTGCCCGCCGCGCTGCTGGCCATCCAGGAGGCCGGCCGTGACGCCGTACGCGAGCTGCGGGCCACGCTGGAGGTGCTGCGCGACCCCGCCGAGGGCGAGCCCGCCGCCAGCGGCCTGGACCGCCTGGACGAGCTGGTCGAGCGCGCCCGCGCGACCGGCCTGCCCGCCACGGTGACGATCGAGGGCGTACGCCGGGCGCTGCCGCCCGAGGTCGACCGGGCCGCCTACCGGATCGTCCAGGAGGCGCTGACCAACGTGTCCAGGCACGCGGGGGAGACCACCGCCTCCGTGCGGCTGGACTACCACGATCGCGAGCTGGTCGTGCGGGTGGACGACGAGGGGCGGGCGAGCCCGGACGAACCACACGTTCCGGGCGTCGGCCTGCTCGGCATGCGCGAGCGCGTCACCGCGCTGGGCGGCACGCTCACGGCCGGGCCGCGGCCGGAGGGCGGGTTCAGCGTGCGGGCCGCGCTGCCCGCGCCGGTGTTCGAGGAGGCCCGATGATCCGTGTCCTGCTGGTGGACGACCAGGCGCTGATCCGCGGCGGCTTCCGCGCGCTGCTGTCGGCCGAGGACGACATCGAGGTCGTCGCCGAGGCCGCGAACGGCGAGCAGGCCATCGCCCTGGCCCTCGAACACCGCCCCGCCGTCGCCCTGGTGGACGTGCAGATGCCGGTCATGGACGGCATCGAGGCCACCAGGCGGATCGCGGCCGACGAACGGCTGAGCGGTGTCCATGTGGTGATCCTGACCAACTACGGCCTGGACGAGTACGTCTACACCGCGCTGCGCGCGGGGGCCTGCGGCTTCATGGTCAAGGACACCGAGCCGGACGACCTGTTGCAGGGTGTGCGGATCGCCGCCCGCGGCGACGCGCTCCTATCGCCGGCGATCACCCGCAAGCTGATCGGCGAGTACGTCTCCCGCCGCCCCCAGCCCGCCCCGGTCGGCCTGGACGCGCTCACCAACCGCGAGCGCGAGGTGACCGCGCTGGTCGCCCGCGGCCTGTCCAACGACGAGATCGCCGCGGGCATGTCGATCAGCCCGGCGACCGCGAAGACCCACGTCAGCCGGGCCATGACCAAGCTGCGCGCCCGCGACCGCGCCCAGCTCGTCGTGTTCGCCTACGAGTCGGGCCTGGTGGTCCCGCGCTCCCGCTGAGGGCCCGTTCCGCGCCCCGGTGAGGTTAAGGATTCTTGACATCATGTCCGCGCCGCTTTACATTTACTGATGTCTGGTTTTCTTTACATCAGGTCTTTCGCACTGGGAGCGGCATGTCCTTTCAGGAGAAGCGGGCGTGGGTGTACGCGGTGGTCACGCTGATCGTGCCGGCGGCCTACTTCGTGACCGTGCTCGGGCAGGAGCCCCCGGCCGAGTACGCGGCGCCGATGCTCATCGCCATCGGCGCCGGCATCGCCGCCAACATCCTCGGCGTGATCGGTTCGGCGATCTTGGCGCCCGAGCACGTGGGTCTCAACGACGAGCGGGACAAGAGCATCGATCAGTACGGCAAGCGCGCCGGATATGGCGCCCTGGCCATCGGGGCGGTGGCGGCGCTCGCGCTGACCCTCGCCCGGTTCGAGCACTTCTGGATCGCCAACACGCTCTACCTGGGCTTCGTCCTCGACGGACTCACCACGTCGGTCGTCAAGATCGTCGCCTACCGCCGGGGTTTCTGAACGTTGGTCAACTCACCCAAGCCCACCAAGGTCACCAACCAGATCCGCGCGCTGCGGTTCGCCCACGGCGAGATGACCCAGTCCGAGCTGGCCGACCGGCTCGGCGTCACCCGCCAGACCGTCATCGCCATCGAGAAGGGGCGCTACTCGCCCTCGCTGGAGATGGCCTTCCAGATCGCCCGCGTGTTCGGCGTCCCGCTGGAAGCGGTCTTCCAGTACCCGGACACATCCGATTCCAGAGAGGAAAGGTCATGACGACCATGAAAGCCGTCATCCGGCACGAATACTGCTCGCCCGAGACGTTACGCGCCAGTGAGGTCGAGCGGCCGGAACCGGGGCCCGGCGACGTGCTCGTGCGCGTCCACGCGGCCGGGCTCGACCAGGGGGTGTGGCACACGGTCACCGGCCTGCCGTACCTCGTGCGCCTGGTCGGTTTCGGCGTGCGCCGGCCGAAAGATCCGGGGCTCGGGATGGACCTCGCGGGCACCGTCGCGGCGGTCGGCCGGGACGTCACCCGGTTCAGGCCGGGCGACGCCGTGTTCGGCGCCTGCGAGGGTTCCTACGCCGAGTACGCACTGGCCCGCCCGGAGACGCTCGTGCCCCTCCCGGCGAACACCACCTTCGAGCGGGCCGCGGCGGTGGCCGTGTCCGGGCTCGCCGCCCTTCAAGGGCTGCGCGACCGCGGCGAGCTGCGCGAAGGCGAGGAGGTGCTGATCCTCGGCGCGGGCGGCGGCGTCGGGACGTTCGCGGTGCAGATCGCCAAGGCGCTCGGCGCGCGGGTGACCGGCGCGTGCGGCACCGCGAAGGTGGACCTGGTCCGCTCGATCGGAGCCGACCACGTCATCGACCACACCAAGGAGGAACCCACCGCGGGCTCCCGGCGCTACGACCTCATCCTGGACACGGGCGGTCAGCGCTCGCTGGGGGCGTTGCGGCGGATCCTGCGCCCACGGGGCCGGCTCGTCCTCGTCGGCTCCGAGGTCGGCGGGCGCTGGACCGGCGGCGCGGGCAGGCAGGTCCGGGCGCAGTTGTGGTCCCCGTTCGTGCGCCAGAAGTTGCGCGGGCTGCTCAGCCGGACGCGCGAGGCGGATCTCCGCTACCTCGCGGAGCTGATCGAGACCGGCGCGCTCACCCCGGTCGTGGAGCGCTCCTATCCGCTGGACGAGCTGCCCGCGGCCATCGCTCACCTGCGGGCCGGCCGCGCGGCCGGAAAGCTCGTCATCTCGGTCGCCTGATCGGCCTGTTCCGATGGGCCGGTGGGGTCTAATGTTCGGACATGGCAAGCGGGCGGCGGCGGCCGGACGTACCGTGCGGACCCCTGGCGCTGGCACACGCGCACCTGCCCGCGGTGACACTGATCGCGGTGGCGGGCGAGCTGGATTTCGCCACCGCGGGGGAGCTGGAGAGCTACATCGAACGCGCCCGCCGCGACCGCGACCGGGGCGAGCACGTGGTGTTCGACCTGTCGGAGGTGCCGTTCATCGACAGCGCCGGGCTGCGGGTGCTGCTGCTGTGCGCCAGCGAGACGCGACGATACGGCGGGGAGGTACGCCTGGCCGCGCTGCGGCACGCGCCCTCGCGCCTGCTGGCCGTCACCGGCGTACACGCGCACATATGGGTACACGACACTGTGCAGGACGCCATCGCCGCGGCCCTCGGGGCCCACTGAGCCCTCAGCTCGCGCGCCGCCGCTGGTTCTCGGTCAGCGGGGTCAGCGCCGCGGTGGCCTCGTCGTGGTCCATCCCGGTGGCCTGGAGCAGGTCCACGGCGATCGAGCGGAGCTGGGCGAGGGTGACGTTGGCGGAGAAGCCGAGGTTGGTCGGCCGTTCCCGGGCGGCGACGGCGAGCAGCGCCTGCCGGGCGAGCATCGGCTCGCGCCCGGCGTTCAGTTCGAGCTGGAGCAGCAGCGCCGCCTCCGACACCTCGCGCATCGACTCCGCCAGCGCCCGGGGCGGCGGGCCGGGCTCGCCGAGCGCGGCCAGCGTACGGCGGGCCAGCACCCGCGCGTTGCGCAGCGCCAGGTCCACTGGCAGCGCGGCCGTCTCGTACCGGGCCAGCCGGGCCCGGTGATGCCTGCGCAGCGGCGAGATCATGGTGATCTCCTTGCTGTTCACCAGCGCCGCCGTGAACTCCTCCACCAGCGACTGCGTCGTGCGCCCCTTCTCCAGGGCCTCGGCCGCGAGGTCGGCGTCCCGCTGGTCGATCGCGTCCGCCGCCCGCTCCAGCACCGTGGACAGCGCGTCGAGCAACTGGGACAGGTGCCGGCCGGCGATGGCCACCGGGCTGGCCGGCAGCAGCGCGACCGCGATGAGGCCGACGACCCCGCCGGTCAGCGCGTCGGCCATGCGGTCGAGCCCGCCGACGTCCTCCCCGGGCACCAGCATGGTGACCAGCACCGCGGAGGACCCGACCTGCGTCACGAACAGCTCACCACTGTTGAGCAGCCCGGCCACGGCCATCGCCAGCGCGATGACGAGCGCCATCTGCCATGGTCCGGAACCGATCCAGGACACCAGCAGGTCGCCGATGCCCACGCCCAGGGTCACGCCGACCACCAGTTCGGCGACCCGGCGCAGCCGGTTCCCCAGCCCCACGCCGACACAGATCATCACGGAGATCGGGGCGAAGAGGGGATGGGCGTGGCCGAGCAACTGGACCGCGACGATCCACGCCACCGCCGAACCCACGGCGCTCTGCACGATGGCGGGCACCTGGTGGCCGAACGTGCCCAGCCGTGTCTTCACCTGATCGCTGAGCCACGTATGCACCCCTCCCAGCATGACGGCTGTTTATGACAGTGAGGTCACATATGCCCCATATGTCAGCAGTTGACATGACGTCATTATGGCGTCACCATGGCATCATTATGGCTTTGTCGCCCATGCCCGATGCCGGAAGTGGCCCTCTTGCCGCCGCGCCGTCCGACTCGCTGATGCGTGTCACCCACGCGGAGCGTGACCAGGCCATCGAACTGCTGCAACAGGCGTTCGCCGACGGCCGGCTGACCTCCCTGGAAATGGAGGAGCGGGTCGCCGGCGCCCTCGCCGCCCGCTCCCGCGGCGACCTCACCTCGCTCACCGCCGACCTGGGCGGCGCCGAGCCGGAGAAGGTCGTCGAGCTGAAGGGCACCGGCGGGCGCATCACCCGCACCGGCGCCTGGCGCGTCCCGCGCGCCCTGCGGATCGAGTCCGACTACGGCGGGGTGGTCCTCGACCTGAGCCACGCGGTCATCGAGCACCCGGTGATCGACATCGAGCTGTCGCTTGAATACGGCTCGGCCCTGCTCACCGTGCCCAGCGACGCCGATGTCGACGTGGACAGCGTGGAGTGCCAGTGGGGCAGGGTCGTCTGCCGCGCCCCCAAGCGCCGGCAGCCGGGCGGCCCCCGCATCCGCATCACCGGCAGGCTCGGCTACGGCCGCCTCAAGGTCCGTTTCCGCTGACCTCGCCCCGGGCCGGGCCACGCCGGAGTAACCCGCAGCGCGCGATTTCCGGGAAATGACCGCCTGAGGCCCGGCGTGTTCTGAATGTCGCCGCTTTTTCGATATTCACCGAGGCCGTGCGCCGCCATTATGATCCGCAGATGGCGACCATCCAAGGGCAGGAGCGGAAGCACGAGTCGCGGCCGGTAAACGATCGGCGGCTCGGGTGGCTGGACGCCCTGCGCGGGGTGGCGGCGCTGATGGTGGTTTTCGAGCACGCGCTGTCGCCGTTGTTCCCCGAGCACCGGATGCCGATCAAGGTGGTATTCGAGCCCGGCTGGTACGGCGTGCTGGTGTTCTTCTTGGTCAGCGGCTATATCGTGCCGGCGTCGCTGGAACGCCGGGGCAGCGTGCCCGGGTTTTGGATCTCGCGTTTCTTCCGGCTGTATCCGATGTTCGCCGTCAGTGTGGCGGGGATGGCGCTGCTCGTCGCGCTCGGCTGGGACGCCCTCGACGGCTGGTGGCGAACCCGGCCCGTGGCGCTGGGGCTCGGGCACCTGACGATGCTCCAGAATCTGTTCGCCATGCCCAACGTGGTCAATGTGCTCTGGACGTTGTCCTTCGAGATGGCGTTCTACCTCCTGCTCACCGCGATGTACGTGCTGGGCGTGCATCGCCGCGGCTCCCGCGCCGCGCTCGGGTTCATCGCCGTGGCCGCGCTGGGCGCGGGCGTGCTCCCCTCCCGTCTGCTGACCTCCGCCGGGCCGGGGGAGATGCTGGCGGTCGTCGTGGTGGTCATCGCCCTGGTGTCGGCCGGGCTGGTGGCCACCTTCAGGGCGTCGGGCGGCGTACGGCGGGCGGGTGCGATCGTGATCGGGCTCACCGTGCTGACGCTGCTCGCGGTCAACCAGAATTACCCGGGTCCCTGGGAGGGGTTGTTCATCCTGGCCACCATGTTCGCCGGCACGGCCCTTTATCGGGCCGAGCGCGCGGAGATCTCCTGGAAACGGGCCTCCTGGATGGCCTTGGTACCACTGGCCGGAATCTGGCTGGCCGGTGGCCGGCCGGGTTTTCAGGCGGCGATCGTGGCGGCCTGGCTCACTTTCCTCATCGGTATGACGCTGCGAAATCGTAAGATGCCCGCCCCGCTCACCTGGCTGGGACTGGTCAGCTATTCGATATACCTGCTCCATCCGCTGTTCCTGGAAAGCGCGCAATGGTTCTGGCCGGATCCGGCCGGCCTTTCGATGTCCGTCAGGCTCGGCATTCTGGCGGCCGTGGTCGCGCTGTTGCTCGGCCTGTCCGCGCTGACCTGGCGTTTCGTCGAAGCCCCCGCGCAACGCCTCGGGAAGCGCCTCGCAGGTCAGTGGCGGGGGAGGAGGGAACCGGTCAGCGGGCCGCCGGTGCGATAGGCGGCGCACATGATGTCGCGGTCGCCGCCGGCCCAGGTGGCGGCGGTCGGCAGGACCGGGTAGTACGCCAGGCCGGTGGCCCGGCCGCCCGGCCACTGGCGGGCGAAACCGGTCCCGCAGACGCGCCAGGCGTGGGCGGCGAGAGCCGTACGGTCCCAGGGGCCGTCCGCCACATGGACGAAGCCGTACGCCTGATTGGCGGCCCCGCGCTCGTCGCACGGGATGTAACGGACATGGCCGCCCGCCGGATCGGTGAAGCACTCGCCGGGCTCGATGGTCAGCACGCCGGGGGTCTGGGCGTCGAGGAAGGCATCGCCCTTGGCGGCACAGGGTTCGTGCGGGGGGACGAACAGGGTGCCGAGCGCGAGCACGCCGACGATCAGGGCGAGCGGTCGGGGCACCGGGCCTGCCTTTCGGTCATCACTGGGGCCAGCGTCGGGCTCACTTCATCGGGGCCGCGTGAACGGCGGGCGAACGCGGTGTGACCCCTGCCCGACATCTACCGATTCGTACCGAAATGGATCTTGCGTTAACGCGCCGGACGGCCAATGGACATCCGGGTGTCGACCGCCCATGGAATGAATGCCGAGGCCCGCCGCACTCTCGCAACGGGCGTCACATCCTTCCCAGGAGCACCATCAGTGAACCACCCCACCCTCCCCGAACCGGCCCGGCGCCGCCATGTGCGCCTCGCCGCGCTGGGCACCGGCGCGGTGCTGGTAGGCGGCCTCGCCTTCGCACCGGTCGCGTTCAGCTACGCCGCCCCGCCCAAGCATCCGGCCGCCGAGGTCCACAAGCCCTCCCCGGTGCCGGACCGCGTCATCCTCACCCCCACCACGACCCCTGCCGCCAGCCAGAAGGTGACCTGGCGCGCGGAGGCGACGGCGGAGTTCGCGCAGGCGGAGATCCTGGAGGCGCCCCGGGCGCTCGGCCAGGTCGCCCCGCCCGCCGGCGCGGTGACCAGGGTGCAGGCCCAGTCCAGCACCCCGGTCAACACCACCCTCGGCTACGCCTCGACCTACCACACGGTGGAGTTCACCGGCCTCAAGCCCGCCACCCGCTACACCTACCGCGTCGGCGACGGCACGAACTGGAGCGAATGGCACGACTTCACCACCGCCGCGGGCAAGTTCGAGCCGTTCTCCTTCATCTACTACGGCGACGCGCAGAACTACATCGACTCGGCCGTGCCCCGGGTGTTCCGGCACGCCTTCGCCGACCGGCCGCAGGCCAAGATGATCGTCAACGCCGGTGACCTCATCAACTCCGCCAACAGCGAGGAGGAGTGGGGTCAGTGGTACAAGGCCGCCGGTTTCATCGACAGCCAGATCAACAACCTGTCCATCCCCGGCAACCATGAGTACAGCGGCGGCCTGTCGTCGTTCTGGAGGCCGCAGTTCCCCTATCCGGACAACGGGCCGGGCAACCCCGAACTCAAGCAGACCGTCTACTACATCGACTACCAGGGCGTACGGTTCATCGGCCTGGACTCCAACCACCAGGGCAACGCCGCGCTGATGGCCGCGCAGACCACCTGGCTGGAGAAGGTCCTCAAGGACAACCCGAACAAGTGGACCGTGGTGACCTTCCACCACCCCGTCTACTCGACCACGGGCACGCGCAACAACCCGCAGGTACGCGGCCAGTGGGGGCCGCTGCTGGAGAAGTACGGCGTGGACCTGGCGCTCCAGGGCCACGACCACTCCTACGGCCGGGGCAACCTGGCCTCCGCGCGTAAGTCCATCACCGTGCACAACGGCGTGGCCTACGTGGTGTCGGTCTCCGGCGGCAAGATGTACGCGCTGAACAACGGCGAGAACTGGACCGGCAACGGCGCCGAGGTGCGCAGTTCCAGCCAGAACACCCAGCTCTACCAGTTGATCGACGTCGAGGGCGACCAGATCAGGTTCGAGGCCCGCTACGCCAATGGCGAGCACCACGACGGGTTCCTGATCCGCAAGAACGACCGCGGCGAGCGTACCGTCAACGAGTTGCGCACGCCGGAGAACACCGTCGGCGAGCAGGTCACGGTGGACAAGACCGAGGCGAGCCGGTGGGACAAGGTCACCGCGACCGCCTACGGCTACGACCCGGGCGAGCGCGTGCGCGTCTACCTGCGCGAGACGCGGGGCAAGGAGGCCGTGGCGCAGCACGGCGGCCACGGCCGCGACGGCGTGCCGCTCGGCGAGGCCAGGGCCGACGAACTCGGCCGGCTGTCCCACACCTTCCGGATGCCCCCGTGGGTGCGCCGGGGCAGCACCCACCTGGTCTACCTGTCCAGTGAGAACCAGAAGATCACCAGCCCGCTGATCACCGTCACCAGGTGAACCGGGGTGGCGCGGGCGCCCGTCCGGCGTCCGCGCCGCCTTTTCTTCGTTTCGTTCGTGGAGTCGTTCGTGCCTTTTCGCATACCATCCGTGGCCGCGCTGCTCGCGGTCCTGCTGCTGGCGTTCGCGGCCCCCGCCGCGGCGCATCCCTTCGGGCCGCCTTCGACGGCGAGCCTGCGCGCCGACGGCCCCCGCGTCGAGCTGGCCTGGCGGTCGGCCGAGGACGACTGGGTGGCGCTCGGCCAGTCGCTGGGCGCGTTCGAGGACCCGGGGTCGGGGCCGGTGTCGACCGCGCTGACCGGTGAGCAGAAGCTGGGGCGCTCGGCCGCCGTGCGGACGTACCTGCTCGCGCGGGTGCGGGTGGCGCAGCGCGGGCGCGCGTGCCCGGGGCGGCTGGCGGAGCTGCGCGACCTGCTCGCCGAGGGGGCCCGGTTCACCTTCGAGTGCCCGGGGCCGGTGTCGGAGGTGGAGCTGACGATGACGCCGCTGACCGACCTGAACCCCGCCTACCGGACGGTGGTGAGCGCGGCCTCGGGGAAGGTGATGTTCACCTCGTCGGCGGGCACCCAGCGGGTGCCGGTCGCGGGTACGGCGGGCGGCCCTCCGGCGGCGGTGTGGGCGCTCGGGGCGGGGACGCTGGCGGTGGTGCTGGCGGCGGCCGGGGTACTGGTGTGGCGGCGGGCGCGGCGCGGGCGGGTGGCCGCGTGAACGGGCTGCTGGGGCCGGAGCAGCGGCTGATCGAGCTGTTCGACGGGAACGCGGCCTTCTGGCTGCTGCTGACGGTGGCGTTCGGCGTGGGGGCGGTGCACGCGGTGGCGCCGGGGCACGGCAAGAGCGTGACCGCGGCCTATCTGGTGGGCGCGCGGGGGCGGTACCGGGACGCGGTGCGGCTGGGGGCCATCGTCGCGTTGATGCACACCCTGTCGGTGCTGGTGCTCGCGGTGGTGTGGGTGTGGCTGAGCTCGGGGTTCGCCACGGAACGGGTGACGGCCTGGTTGCAGGCGGGCGCGGGCGCGGTGGTGGCCGTAGTGGGCGCGCACCTGACGTGGCGTCACCTGTCGGCCCGCCGCCAGGTTAATGGTCACGGCCACGGCCACGGCCACGGCCACGGGCACGGGCACGGCCACGGGCACGGCCACGGGCACGGGCACGGCCACGGGCACGGGCACGGGCACGGCCACGGCCATGATGGGGATGCGCTCGATCCCTGGTCGCGGCGCGGGCTTTTGGCGCTGGCGCTGTCGGGCGGGCTGCTGCCGTCGCCGTCGGCGTTCATCGTGCTGGTCAGCGGCCTGCTGACGGGCCGGACGGTGGGCGCGGTGGCCCTGGTGCTGGCGTTCGGGGCGGGCATGGCGCTCACGCTGACGGCCGTCGGGGTGGCGACCGTGCGCGGGTACGGCCTGCTGTCCGTCCACCCGCGCCTGAGCGTCGTGACCTCCTGGCTGCCGCCGCTCGCCGGGCTCGCCGTCTGCGCGGGCGGGCTGCTCTACATCGCCGCGGCGGCCACCGCCCTGGCGGCGTGACCGTCCACACAACGCGGAGATCGTGCGTTAAGAGGCGGCGATCCGGCAGGGGAGCCGGTCGCCGCTGTCGGCGGGCCGGCCCGGCCGGCGAATCTTCCGTGATGCGGCGCACGACAGCCGATCGACCGCCGCCCCGACCATGGGAATCACCGAAGGCCATTTTCGTTGCACGGCCACATGATTTTTTAGGTTAATAGCTGAGGACGCTTTTTCGCTTTGCTAGTGCGCGGAAATCGCCACCGTCTCGCCGAGGGCCATCTTGTGTCCGGTGTAAATCTCCCGCATCATTCTCCGGGTAAGGCAGAAATACCCTAGTAAGTAAGGGAGTTTCTCCTATGAGGCGCTTTTCGGTAATCGCGGCGGTCGCCTTGACAGTGGCGTCCGCGGCGACCGGAGTGGCGGGCGCGAGTGAGCCCCCAGGTGTACCCGAGGGGCAGGACCGGCAGCTCAGGCCGGCCCACCCCGCTCCGCAGGACGGTGTGAAGACCGTCACGCTCATCACCGGCGACAAGGTCACGATCTCGCCTTCAGGCCATTCGGTCCGGCCGGGCAAGGGCCGTAAGGTCCGGTTTTCCACGCTGGAGAGGAAGGGCCATCTGGTGGTCCTTCCGTCGGATGCCGCGCCATTGGTCGCGCGGGGACTGCTGGATGAGCGGCTGTTCGACGTCACGCAGCTCATCGAGTGGAAATACGACGACGCGCACCGCAAGGACGTTCCGGTGATCGCCCGGACCGCCGGTGCGGCGGCGGCGACGTTCCGGATGTCCGGCGCGCCCGCACCCACCTGGCGTAGCGGGGTGCTCGGGCTGGCGGCGGTCAAGGTCCCCAAGAGCGACGCCACGACGGCGTGGCAGGCGCTGAGCGGCGGCGCGAACGCTCGGTCGCTGGCGGGCGGGGTCGGGCGGTTGTGGCTGGACGGGCGGCGGATGCCGTCTCTGGACAAGAGTGTGCCGCAGGTCGGTGCGCCGGAGGCGTGGAAAAGCGGCTATACCGGCAAGGGTGTGACCGTGGCCGTCCTGGACACCGGCTACGATCCGGCCCACCCTGACCTTCAGGGCGTGGTCACGCACAGCAAGAGCTTCAGTTCGCTGGAGCCGGACATCAATGACCACGCCGGTCACGGCACCCATGTGGCTTCGACGATCGCGGGGACGGGCGCGGCCTCCGGCGGGAAGTACCGGGGTGTCGCACCGGACGCGAAGCTCGCGGTCGGCAAGGTGCTCAGCAGGTACGGCGGGTACGACTCGGAGATCGTCGCCGGGATGGAGTGGGCGGCGAACGAGGTCAAGGCCAAGGTCGTCAACATGAGTCTCGGCGGGACCGACGACCGGAGGCTCGATCCCGTCGAAGAGGCGGTGAACGTCCTCAGCGAGCAGACGGGCACGCTGTTCGTGGCCGCCGCCGGTAACTCCGGTTCGGGAGAGGGCACGGTGGAAAGTCCGGGAAGCGCGGATGCCGCGCTGACCGTGGGCGCGGTGGACAAGCAGGACCGGCTCGCGGAGTTCTCCAGCCGCGGCCCGCGGGTCGGTGACGGCGCGATCAAGCCGGAGATCACCGCCCCTGGCGTCGACATCACGGCCGCGGTACCGAGCACGCCGGAAGGCTCTTATGGGGCGATTTCCGGCACCTCGATGGCGACGCCGCACGTCGCGGGCGCGGCGGCGATCCTGGCCCAGCGGCGTCCGGAGTGGCGGGGAGAGCGGCTGAAGTCGGCGCTGATCAGCAGCGCCACCCCGCACACGGACAGCAACGCGTACGAGCAGGGTGCGGGACGCCTGGAGGCGGCCAAGGCGCTCACCCAGACCGTCGTGGCCCTCCCGGGCAACGTGTCCTCGGTGCTCAGATGGCCGCATGAGAAGGGCCAGCAGACCACCAAGACCATCACCTACGCCAACACCGGTGATGCGGCCGTCACGTTGGATCTGGCCATCGCGCCCGTCGGTAGCGGGCCGCTCCCGGCGGGGGTGCTGAGCCTGTCGGCCGACCGGCTTACAGTGCCCGCCAAGGGTGAGGCGTCGGTGACCGTCACGGCGGCGGCGGCCGATGGGGTCGAGCCCGGCGCGTACGCGGGAGTGGTCACCGCGACCGCGGGCGACACGGTGGTGCGCACCCTGGCCGGCGCGTACATCGAACCGGAGACCATCGACCTGACCGTCACCACCAAGGGCGGGGAACCCGGCCAGACGGGCTCGGTCTACGTCTACAGCTTCACATCGTGGCAGGAAGAGCGGATCGAGGTTCGCGACGGCACGGGCTCGGTCCGGCTACCGGCCGGTGAATGGGTGCTGGCGGGCTACTTCAATGGAGAACAAGGCAAGGTCACGATCGCCCACACACCGCCGCTCCAGCTCGATGAACAGACCAGGCAGGTGACGATCGACCTCGGCGCGGCCAAGGAGGTCGTGCAGTCGGTCGACGACCCGACCGCCCGGCGGCATGCGCTGGCCCTCCGGACCGAGCAGTCCGGCGCCAATGGTGGGGTTACGTTCAGCTATAACCTGACCGAGGGAAGCGTCTTCGTGGTGCCCTCGCAGGCGCCTCGCCAGTCGTTCAGGGTGCATTCCACGCTGGTCAAGTCCGGCGCGACGCCGAGTCCCTACCGGTACGACCTCTACAACACCGCCGAGGGCGGTCTTCCCAGTGACCCTTCCTACAGGGTCAGAAAAGCCGATCTCGCCAAGGTCACGGCAACCTACCGGGGCGCGGGTGTGCCGGCGGACGGAATCGCCGAGGTCGGCCCTTATGGCTCGTTCCCCATCGAAACCCCTCTGCGCGTGCCCTCGACGGTCGTCCACTACCGATCTCCTGTCAAGGGCCTCAAGTGGGGATCTGGAATGACGCTGCCCGATGAGAGCGGGTTCGGTCACCGTATCTGGGCTTCGCGCGAGGAACTCGCCCGCGGGTCGTACACCGAGACATGGAACACCGCCGTATACGGCGCGGCGGCGTCTACCTACTCCAAGCGCTACGGCGATTACCTCCAGCTCGACTACGACCTGTTCAGCGAGTCCGGGGCCGGACGGGTCAGCTGGGAGGACAACTCGTCGGGCGCGGTCAGCCTGGTCCAGGACGGCAAGGAACTGGCCAAGCGGGCGTGCGCGCCGCCGGATTATGCAAGCTGCCTTATCGAGATGGAGCTGCCCCCCGAGGAATCGGCCTACACGGTGACGATGTCCGGGCGACGGCAGGTACCGTACGCCGCGCTGTCCACCGCCGTGGACGCCAAGTGGACGTTCCGCTCCGGCACCACGGCGGAGGAGGGGGCACCGCTGCCCATGCTCCATGTGCGGGCGGCCCCGCAGGGCCTCGACGAGCTGAACCGGGCCAGGCGCTCCGCGCTCACCCCGATCCGGCTCCTGGTCGAGCAGCCGGGGGCGGACTCGGATGAGATCCGGCCCAAGGCCGAGGCGTCGTTCGACGAGGGCAAGACCTGGCGGCCCGCCCCGGTCACCCGGGTCCAGGGCCAGTGGACGGCGCTGGTGCACAACCCGGCGGCGGGCGACTTCGTGTCCCTACGCCTGTCGGCGGGCTCGGGTGACACCACCTTCGCCCAGACCGTCATCAGGGCCTACGGGCTGACCTCGTAAGTCTCATTCGAGAGGGTTCGCGGGCACGCGTCACGACGAGCGGGCCCGCGAACTACTTTGCGTCTGCCGTCACCTCCGGCCGACCGCACCATGCCATCCGGCAGATGCAGAGATCATGCGTTAAAAGGGGGCGATCCGGCGGGGGAGGCCACCGTCGCGCCCGGCGGATCGCCCGGTCGCCGAATTGCCGGTGGTCCAGCTCACTGAAATCAATTTAGCATTGGGCCTGACCATGCAGAACATTAGATGTCGCTTTTGTTGCACGGCCGTGCGATTCGTTATATTACCGGCCGGGCACGCTTTTCTGTGTCGCTAATATGCGGAAATCGCGACTGCCGCAATGCCGCCGGCTTGTACTCGGCGAAAAACTCCCGCATCATGCTCGGGGTAAGGCAGAAATGCCCTTCAACGAATGGGAGTTTCGCCTATGAGGCACTTTTCGGTGGTCACCGCGCTCGCCCTGGCAGTGGCGTCCGCGGCGACCGGAGTGGCGAGCGCGAGCGCGCCGCCCCCGGACGGCTCGAGCGAACAGAACCAGCAGGTCAAGTCGGCATCCCCTGCTCCGAAGAGCACCGAAGGACCGGCCACGGGGGGCGTGAAGACCGTCACGCTCATCACCGGCGACAAGGTCACGATCTCGCCTTCAGGCCATTCGGTCCGGCCGGGCAAGGGCCGTAAGGTTCATTTCTCCACACTGAAGAGGAAAGACCATCTGGTGGTCCTTCCATCCGATGCGGCTCCATTGGTCGCGCGGGGACTGCTGGATGAGCGGCTGTTCGACGTCACGCAGCTCATCGAGTGGAAATACGACGACGCGCACCGCAAGGACGTTCCGGTCATGGCCCGGACGACCGGTGCGGCGGCGGCGACGTTCCGGTTATCCGGCGCACCGGCGCCCACCTGGCGCAGTGGGGCCCTGGGGCTGGCATCGGTCAAGGTGCCCAAGAGCGACGCGACGACGGCGTGGCAGGCGCTGACCGGTGGCGCGAACGCTCGGTCACTGGCGGGCGGGGTCGGGCGGCTGTGGCTGGACGGGCGGCGGATGCCGTCCTTGGACACGAGCGTGCCGCAGGTCGGCGCGCCGGAGGCGTGGAAGAGCGGGTACACCGGCAAGGGTGTGACCGTGGCCGTCCTGGACACCGGCTATGACCCCTCCCACCCTGACCTCCAGGGTGTGGTCGCTCACGCCAAGAGCTTCAGCACCGACGAGCCCGAGGTCAACGACCGCGTCGGTCACGGCACCCATGTGGCCTCGACGATCGCGGGGACGGGCGCGGCCTCCGGCGGGAAGTACCGGGGTGTGGCACCGGATGCGAAACTCGCGGTCGGCAAGGTGCTCAGCGAGTTCGGCGGATTTGAGTCGGAGATCGCCGCCGGGATGGAGTGGGCGGCCAACGAGGTCAAGGCCAAGGTCGTCAACATGAGCCTCGGCGGGACGGACAGCCGCACGCCCGATCCGCTCGAAGAGGCGGTGAACGTCCTCAGCGAGCAGACGGGCACGTTGTTCGTGATCGCCGCCGGTAACGATGGTCCGGGGGAGGGCTCGGTGGGCAGCCCGGGGAGCGCGGATGCCGCGCTGACCGTGGGCGCGGTGGACAAGCAGGACCAACTGGCCGAGTTCTCCAGCCGCGGCCCGCGCATCGGTGACGGCGCGATCAAGCCGGAGATCACCGCGCCGGGGGTGGACATCACCGCCGCCGTACCGAGCACGCCGGAAGGCTCCTATGGGGCGATTTCCGGCACCTCGATGGCGACGCCGCACGTCGCCGGCGCGGCGGCGATCCTCGCCCAGCGGCGGCCGGACTGGCGGGGGGACCGGCTGAAGTCGGCGCTGATCAGCAGCGCCACCCCCAAGACCGACGCCAGCGCGTTCGAGCAGGGGGCGGGACGCCTGGAGGCGGCCAAGGCGCTCACTCAGACCGTCGTCGCGGTCCCGGGCAATGTGTCCTCGGTGCTCAGATGGCCGCACGAGAAGGGGCAGCAGGCCACCAAGGCCATCTCCTACACCAATACCGGCGACGCGCCCGTCACTCTGGACCTGGCCATCGCGCCCGTCGGTAGCGGGCCGCTCCCGGCGGGGGTGCTGAGCCTGTCGGCCGACCGGCTTACAGTGCCCGCCAAGGGTGAGGCGTCGGTCACCGTCACGGCGGCGGCGGCCGATGGGGTCGAACCCGGCGCGTACGCCGGAGTGGTCACCGCGACCGCGGGGGAGACGGTGGTGCGCACCCTGGCCGGCGCGTACATCGAACCGGAGTCCCACGACCTGACCGTCACCACCAAGGGCGGAGAGCCGGGCCAGACGGGCTGGGTCTTCGCCTACAACTTCGCGTTGCAGCAGCGGGAGTGGATCGAGGTTCGCGACGGCACGGGCTCGGTCCGGCTACCGGCCGGTGAATGGTTTCTGGACGGCACGTTCGATGGAGGAGAGGGCAAGATCACGTACGCCCAGCCGCCGCCGGTCCGGCTCACTGAACAGACCAGGCAGGTGACGATCGACCTCGGCGCGGCCAAGGAGGTCGTGCAGTCCGTCGACGACCCGACCGCCCGGCGGCATGCGCTCGCCTTCACGACCAGGTATTACCACGGTGAGGACTCTGTCGGGTCCAGCTACTTCTGGAACGAGGAACGCCTCTTCGTGGTGCCCTCACAGTCGCCCGGCCTGTCGTTCAAGGTGCATACCACGCTGGTCAAGTCCGGCGCGACGCCGAGTCCCTACCGGTACGACCTCTACAACACCGCCGAGGGCGGTCTTCCCAGTGACCCTGTCTACAGGGTCAGGAAAGCCGATCTCGACAAGGTCACGGTGAACTACCGGGGCGCGGGTGTGCCGGGGGACGGCCTGGCCCTGGTCGGCCCTTATGGCGAAGGGCTGACCGACACCCCCTTGCACGTGCCCGCGACGGTCGTCCACTACCGATCTCCCGTCAAGGGCCTCAAGTGGCAGTCCGGAATGGTGCTGCTCGATGAGAACGGGATGGGTCACCAGAGCGCGGATTCGGGCAGGGAGATCACCGGCGGGTCGCATACCGAGGTGTGGAACACCGCCGTGTTCGGCGCGGCGCCGTCCCCCTACTCCATGCGCGCCGGCGATTACCTCCAGCTCGACAGCGTCCTGTTCAGCGACTCCGGGGCCGGACGTCTGAGCAGGGACGACAACTCCTCGGTCGCGGTCAGCCTGGCCAAGGACGGCAAGGAACTCGCCAGGAGGACGTGCGAGCCTCCGGGCGGAGCGATCTGCGCCCCCGGGGCCAGGGTGCCCGCCGGGGAGTCGGTCTACACCGTGACGATGTCCGGGCGGCGGCAGGTGCCGTACGCCGCGTTGTCCACCGCCGTGGACGCCAGGTGGACCTTCCGCTCCGGCACCACGGCGGAGATCACGCCACTGTCCATGCTCCATGTGCGGGCGGCCCCCCAGGGCCTCGACGAGCTGAACCGGGCCAGGCGCTCCGCGCTCACCCCGATCCGGCTCCTGGTCGAGCAGCCGGGGGCGGCCTCGGGCGGGATCCGGCCCAAGGCCGAGGTCTCCTTCGACGAGGGCAAGACCTGGCGGCCCGCCCCGGTGACCCGGGTCCAGGGTCAGTGGACGGCGCTGGTGCACAACCCGGCGGCGGGTGACTTCGTGTCGCTGCGCTTGTCGGCGGGCTCGGGTGACACCACCTTCGCCCAGACCGTCATCAGGGCCTACGGGCTGACCTCGTAAGTCTCATTCGAGAGGGTTCGCGGGCACGCGTCACGACGAGCGGGCCCGCGAACCACTTTGCGTCTGCCGTCACCTCCGGCCGAACGGGATCGCCCCGGTGACCGTCACTCCGCCGCCGGGCACGAAGTTGACGTCGAGGTCGCCGCCCGCGTTGGCGAAGGCGGTCCGCATCAGGTCGATGCCGCGCCCCTCCACCGGCGCGTCGGACCCCATGCCGTCGTCACTTATGGTCATCCGTAGCCCGGTCGCGCCCACCGTCACGGCGACGGAGACCGTCTCGGCGCCGCTGTGCCGTTCGACGTTGGCCAGCGCCTCGCGGACGGCGGCCAGCACCGACCGGGTGATGTACGACTCGACGTCCGTCGTGGGCAGCGCCCACGTCTCGACCTTGATCCCCGTGCGCTCCGACCAGCGTTCCAGATGGGTGGCGAGGGCTTGGGCGAGAGTCTGCGCTGCTTCGACTCCCACTTCGTCCGTTACCATATTGTGTCCCCTTCACAAATCTCGTGCTGCGCGGCGGTGCGGCCACGAAGAATCGTGGTCGCGCCTGGAACGCGTACGGTCGCTTTCGGTTACCCGAAGAACGCGTCCGAGGAGATGCGCCCAGGTCCCCCTCGCCGGCCGTCGGCGATCTCGCCTATTCGTCGATTCTCCCATCGATTCCATTCAATAGCTCTTGACGTAACGGCGATGGAAAGCTCTGTGACGGGACGGTGGGCGCGTCGCGGGAAGCGGTCAGGTGATGACGATGCGGCGGCCGGTGACGCGGTCGGAGGTCACGCGGATGTAGAGTTCGCGGTCGCCGCCCGGCCAGGGCTCCACGCCGAGGGTGGACACCTCGGGGAGTTCGGCCTCGGTGATGTGGTGGGCGGGGCCTTGGATGAGCACGCTCCAGCCGGTGCGCTGGGCGTCGTCGATCCGGTCCACCTCGAAGGCGATCTTGAACTCGACCCCGCTGAGGCCGGTGTCCAGCTCCTTGTCGAGCCCGCCGCCGTACCGGGTGCGAAAGACCACGGCCTCGTCCTGGACGCGGTAGTTGACCGGCAGCACGATGGGGCCGGTCCCGTCGTCGAAGGCGACCCTGCCCACACCGCCTGGGGAGATCAGCCGCATGCACTCGGCGCGGGTCAGCGTCTCAAGGCCGGGGGCGGCCGGAGGACGGCCGCCGCCCGGCGGGCGGCCCGCCGCTCCGCCCAGCAGCCCCTCGCTGGTGGTGCCGAGCGCGCGGGCCACCCGCAGCAGCGTCTCGCCGGTGGGGCTGGCCGGGTTCTCCTCCAGGTACCGCAGGTAGCCGGGGTCGATGCCGGCCAGCTCGGCCAGCTCGGCTTGGGACAGGCCGATGGCCGCACGCCGCTCGGCGATGCGGCGGCCCAGGTCGCCGGGCGCGTGCGCGCCCCTGTGTGCGGACATCGGCGTTCCCCCCGTCCGCGTGGTGCGGGTACGGCTCTCGCCACGTCCCGGCCGACCGGGACGCGCGGGGTGATTGCTGCCCCGCGGGCCCCGGCCGCAACCGCCCGGCAGGCGAGTTTTGCCCTCCCATGGCACACCGCCCGGCACCCGGCAGGGTCAGACCCGGCCTTCGGCGGTGTCGGTGATCCGGCGGACCTCCACGGCGCCGAACCTGGCGTCGGGGAACCGGGCGGCGATCTCCTCGGCGCGTTCGCGGCTCGCGCACTCCACCACGAAGTAGCCCGCCAGGTGCTCCTTGGCCTCCAGGTACGGGCCGTCCGTGATCGCGGGGACGCCGCCGGGCGCGCGGGCGGTCCTGGTGCTCGCCGGGTCGGCGAGCGCGGCCCCCGCGACCAGCTCGCCGGACTCGGTGATCTCCGCGAACAGTTCCCGCGCACGCCGTTCGATCTCCTCCCGCTCCTGCGGCGGAAGGTCCAGATACGCCGGATGCCGGGCGAAGATCGGATGCGCCCAGGTCACCGGATCGCTGTAGATCAGAATCAGGTACTTCACAGTGTCTCCCCGTTCACCGTACGGCCCGGCCCGTGTCACGCCGTACCGGCCACTCCCACGAGGTGGCCCTCGGGGTCGGTGAAGTGCCCGACCACGAGGGTGCCCGGGTCGCCCGCCGGCCCCATGACCCGCTTGCCGCCCAGCCGTTCCGCCTCGCGCAGCGCCTCCTCGACGTCGGGCACCTCCACATAGAACAGCACCCGCCCGGAGAACCCCGGGCCGCCGCCGACGCCGCCATTGATCCCGCCGGTCGAGCCGCCGTCCACGAAGCCGTACCGGCCCGGGGCGGAGACCTCCCCGGTGGCCGCGTCGCCCTTGTGGAACTCCCACCCGAACAGCTCGGAGTAGTAGTCCTGTAGCCGCGCCGGATCGCCGCCGATGATCTCGAAGTGCACCACTGGCCGTCCCATGACGCTCCTTTCCCGGCGCCCCCGATGGGCGCCTCATGATGAGGTCGGAGCCGGGAGGGCGTTCTCTACATGCCTCTCAAACCCGGTCCAGCCGCCGGTAGGTGCGGGCTGCGAGCGGCAGGAACACCGCCGTGATCAGCAGCGGCCAGCCGACCGCCAGCGCCAGGGAGTGCTGTGCGGCCCACGAATCGCCGCTCCAGCCGGGGTTGCCGAACAGCTCCCGGCAGGCCGCGACCGTGGCCGACAGCGGATTCCACTCGGCGAGCGCGCCCAGCCAGCCGGGCATCTGCGCGGGCGAGGCGAACGTGTTGGCGATCATCGTGAGCGGCAGCATCAGCATCCACGACGCGCCCGCCGACTCCGGCTTCAGCTTCAGGCCCACGAAGATGCCGACCCAGATCAGGGAGAACCGCAGCAGCAGCAACAGCCCTACCGCCGCGAGCGCGGGCAGCGGCCCGTTGTGCCACCCCCAGCCGACGACCAGCCCGCAGCCGATCAGCACGGCCAGCTCCAGCGCCGAGCCGGCCATGTCGGCCAGCGCCCGGCCCAGTACCACCCCGGACTGCGAGACCGGCATCGACCGGAACCGGTCGGTGACGCCGTACGTGGCCTGGGTGGACACCACGACCAGCGTGGTCGTGACCCCGACCGCCATGGTCTGGGCGAACATGCCGGGCATCAGGAAGGCCCGGTAGTCGCCGCCGCCCGCGACGGTCATCGCGCTGCCGAAGACGTAGCCGAACATCACCACCATGACGATCGGGAACAGCAGCATGCTCGCCATCCCCGCCGGGTTGCGCGTCAGGTGGATGAGGTTGCTCCTGGCGATGACCCACGCGTCCGACAGCACCCAGCCCAGCTTCCGCGCCGCCGTGCGCGGCACGACGGGGGAGATGAGCGCGCTCACGCCGCCGCCTCCTTGCCGGTGATGCTGAGGAAGACCTCATCGAGGGTCGGGCGGCGCAGCGCCACGTCCTCCACCTCCACGGCGGCCTCCCGCAACCGGCGCATGGCCTCGGTCAGCGCGCCGATCCGGTCGCTGACGGGGGCGGTGACCCTGCGGGCGGTGGCGTCCACCGTGGGCGCGGCGCCGGTGACGGCGGCCAGGATCTCGGCGGCGGCCGGAAGGTCGCGCTCCTCGCGCAGCACCAGGTCGATCTGGTCGCCACCGATCATGGACTTGAGCGCGTCCGGCGAGTCGTCGGCGATGATCCGGCCGCGGTCGAGCACCGCTATCTGGTGGGCGAGCCGGTCGGCCTCGTCGAGGTACTGGGTGGTGAGCAGCACGGTGCTGCCCGCGGCCACCAGGGTGCGCACCGCCTGCCACACCTCGTCGCGGTTGCGCGGGTCCAGGCCGGTGGTGGGCTCGTCCAGGAAGAGCACCCGGGGGGCCAGGATGAAGCTCGCCGCGAGGTCCAGGCGGCGGCGCATGCCGCCGGAGTAGTGCTTGATCCGCTTGTCGGCGGCCTCGCCCAGCCCGAACCGGTCCAGCAGTTCGCCCGCCCTGGCCCGGGCGGTCCGCCTGCCCAGGTGGTACAGCCGACCCCACATCTCCAGGTTCTCTCTGCCGGTGAGGATCTCGTCCACCGCGGGGGCCTGGCCGGCCAGCCCGATGCGGTAGCGCACCTCGGCGGGCCGGGCGGCCACGTCGAACCCGGCCACGGACGCCCGGCCGCCGTCCGCGCGCAGCAGCGTGGTGAGGATCCGGACCGCGGTGGTCTTCCCCGCCCCGTTGGGGCCGAGCAGCCCGCAGACGGTGCCCTCGCGTACGGCGAGGTCGAACCCGTCGAGGGCGTAGGTGTCGCCGTACCGCTTGCGGAGTCCTTCGGCGAGGATCGAATGGGAGTTCATGCGCTCACTATGGGACATCGAAGTCCCAAAAGCAAACGTTCGTGCTACGGTTCGACGGTGAGCAGCCCCGCCGCCTCCGAGTCCGGCACCCGCAACCGCACCCGCCGGGCGATCCTGTCGGCCGCGGCCTCGGCGCTCGCCCGCGACCGCACGGCCACGCTGGCCGACATCGCCGAGCGCGCCGAGGTCGGCCGCAGCACGCTGCACCGCTACTTCGCCGACCGGGAGGAGCTGATCAGGGCCGCGGTGGTCGACTCACTGGCGGCCATCGAGGCGTCGGTCAAGGACGCGGCGGTCGACTTCGCCGAGCCGCTGGGCAGCATCCGGCGGCTGATCGCGGGCATGGTCGAGGTGGGCGACCGGATCGCGTTCCTGTTCGGCGACCCGGGGATGAACCAGGTCATGCGGGACGCCCCCTGGGCCCCCGACCCCGAGGCGCCGAGCGTGATCGAGCTGATCCGCAGCGGCCAGCGCCAGGGCGTGTTCGACGACCAGGTCCCCGCCGCCTGGATCCAGCAGGTGATCTGGGCACTGACCTACAGCGGCTGGGAGTCGGCCGAGCGGGGCGACCTGCCCCGCCACGGGGTCACCCCCGCCGTGCTGCGCGCCTTCGAGAACGGCGTCGTCGCGAAGACCGGGTAGATCCGCCAGATCGCTGTCGATCGCGGTAATGGCATGGGATCATCTGATGAGCGCCGCCTGAACCGGTCTGTGGGGGTATGCCGGATGCCCAAGGAGTCCAGCGACTACACCGACTACACCGACGTCGAACGGAAACTGCGCAGTCACCCCCGGGTGGCGGAGTGCGCGGTGGCCAGGGTCGAGACCGCGGTGTGGGAGACCAAGCTGGTCGCCTACGTCGTCGCCGATGGCCGGGTGCGGCCCAGGGAGTTACGCGAGTTCCTGGCCAGGCTGGTGCCACAGCGGCGGTTACCCGAGGTCATCGCCCTGGTGGACGGCCTGCCGCGGACGCCCGGCGGCCAGGTCGACTACGAGAGCCTGCCGCTGCCCGCCCAGGAGTACCGCACGGTGTCCACGGCCAAGGGCGGCACCTACCAGGTCCAGCCGACCACCTCGGCCGGGGCCATCGCGATCACCACGCCGATCGCGGCCGTCGCCGCGTTCCTGCTCACGAACGTCTTCTGGCCCTACTCCACCGACCTGACCGCGGTGCCGCAGCCGTGGGCGTCGCTGTTCTTCGGGCTCTACCTGGTCGAGTGCGTCGCCTTCGGAATCGGCGTCGGCTTCCTGTTGTTCGGCCGGAACATGCTGCTCAGGGCCCGGCGCGGGCCGGTGCTGACCACCCTCACGCACCTGGCCGTCACCTGGCTGCTGGCCTCCTGGTGGCCACAGGACAACTTCTACCGGCTCACCGCCAAGAACGACTGGCCGGCGCAGGCCGCCCTCGTCTACGTCTTCAACATCACGCTGATGCTGGCCGCGATCGTGGTCGTCGTCTACGTGGCCAAAAGGCCGGTCTCCCTACAGGACCGACTTCGGTGAACATCGCGCCGAGCGCGCGGTTCGCCCAGCGCACCGCCTGCTCGGCCGCGTCGAGCGCCGCGTGATCGAGCGCCGCCAGCGCCATCCCCAGGTACGGCAGCCGGTCGAACGCCGCCGTCGGGCAGGTGACCAGCGGCACCGCCCCCAGCTCCCGGCACACCTCGGTGAGCCTTTCGACATGCGCGCGCAGCGCCGCCGGGGGCAGTCGCGCCCCCAGCGGGAGCCGGTCCAGCGTCCGCACCAGGTGCCGACCGCCGCGCAGCCGGTCCAGGCGGGCGGCGATGGTGAACGCCACGGCGGGGCCGGTGAGCCGCAGGTTGATCTCGGTGGGGGCGAGCAGGCCGGTCTCGCCGGTCACGAAGTCCACGTCGTACCAGCCGCGGTAGCCGTGGGCGGCGAGCGCCCGGCCGACCGCGACGCCGAACCGCTCGGCGGTCGCGGCGAGCGGCCCCGGCAGCGCCCCCGGGCCGACGGTGACGCCCTGGTAGGCGGTGCCATCGACGGCCATCGCGCCCGCGCCGACCGGATGGACCGCGCCCTCGGCGTCGATGACCGCGTCGAACGTCGGGTCGCGGTACGGGCCCTCGCCCGGCACGTACTCCTCCAGCAGCAGGCCCTCGCCGCGCGCCGCCGGCCCGGCCCGACCGGCGCCGGGCCTGACGATCGTCGTGCCCGAACCGCCCACGCCGTACTCGGTCTTCACCACCAGCGGCGGGCCCGCCCGCCGCGCGCGCCGTAACTCCCGGCGCAGCTCCCGGCGGGAGCCGGCCGGCCGCTGCCCGGGCACCACGACGCCCGGGTGGTCACCGGCCAGCTCGCGGAACAGCGCGTGCGCGCGGCGCTTGGACTCGAACGTGGTGACGGCCTCGCGTACCCCCGGCGGCGACGGCACGACCCGCTCGAAGGCGGCCGTGCGGCCCCACGGCAGCACCGGGGCCTCGCCCGAGCGCAGCGCGGCCAGCAGGGCGGGCCGCGCGGCGATCGCCGCCGACAGCCGTCCGTCACGCGCCAGCCCGGCGTGTACCGCCACCTCGCCCCAGCCGAGCACCGCCGACAGGCCGGCGATCCAGGCCGCGTCCACCTGCCGGGGCAGCACCACGGCCGACGGGCACGGCCCGGCGAAGACCGCGAGGCAGGAGTAGTGGTCGGGCCCGGCGGCGACACCGCCGTACTCGGCGTTGAACTCCGCGACGTTGCCGACGTGCACGGCGGGCCGCCCGCCCGTCCACGCCGCCACCCACGACGGCTCCCTCATGCCGGGGAGCCTAGCGGTCAGGCGCCGACGGGCACGACCATGCCGGTGTGGACGTTGTAGATCGCCCCGCAGACGGCCAGGTCATCGGGCAGGAACGGGCTGGCCTTGAGCCGGGTGAGGTCGCGGCGCAGGGCGGCGATCTGGTCGGGCACGGTGTGGAACTCCAGGCTGCGGGTGTCCACCCCGTGCCTGGCGGTCAGGTCGTGGACGTCGCCGTCGGTGACCTTGGTCATCCCGCAGTCGGTGTGCGGCATCAGCAGCACCCGCTCGACGCCGAGCACGTAGACCGCCAGCACCAGCGTGCGCTGCACGTCGTCGGTCACCCGCGCGCCCGCGTTGCGCAGGATCTTCGCGTCGCCCGGCTTGAGCCCGAGCAGGCCCAGCGGGTCGATCCGGGAGTCCATGCAGGTCACCACCGCGAGTCCGCGCGCCGCGCGACCGGTGAGGCCCGGATGGGCGAACCGGTGGGAATTCTCCCGGCTCGCGGTGAGTACGTCGTCGAACGCGCTTACCTTGTGCTCGATGAACATGGCCCATCCTCGTGTTGCCGGGTCAAGGGTCATATTCGCGGCGTCTCGCCGCTACGCTTGGATCCGATTCGGGCTCACTTCGCGTGCTGACAATGTAACTCATAGTGCGCGATTCGGGGAGAGGGCGCGGCCGACGAGTCCCCGGCCGCCATCCGGAACCGCACGGGCTCGGTGATCGTTTCAGAAGCGGTCGCCGCATGCCGCGGCGCGGATCAGGAGGGAAGAGTTCGTGGTCTTCAAACGGCTGATGGGCGCTTTCGGCGTCGGTGCGCCCTCGGTGGATACGGTCCTTTCGGTGCGGAGCGTGCTGCCCGGCGGAGTGCTGGCCGGGGAGGTGCGCCTGGCGGGCGGCGACTTCGACGCCGACATCGAGCACGTGACGCTGGGCCTGGTGGCCAAGGCCGAGGCCGAGCACGCCGAAGGGGAGCACGAGGGGCTGGCGGAGTTCCATCGGGCCCGGGTGGCCGAGCCGTTCACCCTGCGCAAGGGCGAGCAGCGGACGATCCCGTTCCAGATCCCGCTGCCGTGGGAGCTGCCGATCAGCCAGGTCCAGGGGCGCCCGCTGCCCGGGATGGCGCTGGGCGTGCGTACCGAGCTGGCCATCGCCAAGGCCGTGGACAAGGGCGACCTCGACATGTTCGCGGTCGAGCCGCTGCCCTCCCAGGAACGGGTCCTCGCGGCGTTCGCGGCACTGGGCTTCACGGTGCGGTCCGCCGACCTGGAGATGGGCCACATCTACGGCGCGCACCAGGACCTCCCCTTCTACCAGGAGATCGAGCTCCACCCGCACGGCGGGCACGCCTGGCGGGTCAACGAGGTCGAACTGACCTTCGTCACCTCGCCCGAGGGCCTGCAGATCGTCCTTGAGGCCGACCGCCGCGCGGGCGGCCTCGGCGGCGACGCCATCGCCCGCCTCCAGACCACCCACGACGAGGCCCTCCACCGCGACTGGCCCACCGAGATCGACGCCTGGCTCAACACCCTGTCCCAATACGCCGGCCACACCGGCCACTACGAGCACCACGACCACCACCACGGCGGCCCCGGCCTCGGCACGGTCGCCGCCGCAGGCGCCGTCGGCCTGGCGGGCGGCCTGGTCGCCGCCGAGGTCGCCGAAGAGATCTTCGAGTCCGACGACGAAGAGTCCGACGGCGACTGGTAGCCCATCTCCTGAGCCTCCCCTCCCATCTGTCCATAGGTGGTGGGGGAGGCTTTGGGGGAGGTAGTGAGTAAGGCGGCGGCCTGCAGTCCCCGTCTCGCGGGTGTGTGAGGTCGTCTTGTCGCGGGTGGTGTGATCTTTGGGGTGGTGTTCGTGGTCTCTGAACTCCGATATCCCACGGTCGTCTGACCCCTGGGGATCGGTGAGGGGATATCGGCGGCTGTCCGGGGTGGGTCAGAGTTTGGGGCCGAGCCAGATTCCGCCGCTGGCGTCGATGAGGTTGGCGGTGAGCCAGCGGGCGTCGTCAGAGGTGAGGAAGGATACGACGTCGGCGATGTCTTCGGGGCGGCCGAGGCGGTTGAGGGCGGTGGCGCCCGCGATGGCGGCGGAGGAGCGGGGGTCGCCGAGCCAGTGGTGGTTGTTGCCGGTGGGGGTCGGGCCGGGGGCGACGGTGTTGATCGTGATGCCCCGCTTGCCCAGCTCGTTGGCCAGGGCGAAGCCCATTCGCTCCACCGCGCCTTTGGTCATCGCGTAGGGCGCCTCGCCCGCCAGGGCGATCCTGGTGCTGGCGGTGGAGATGTTGACGATCCGCCCGCCGTCGCTCATCAGCGGCAGCGCCCGCTGGACCAGGAAGAACGGCGCGGTCACGTTGACCATGAACACCCGCGCGAACTCCTCCGGCGTGACCTCCTCGAACGAGCCCACCCAGGTGCCCGCGTTGTTCACCAGCACGTCCAGCGTCCTGCCGTCCAGTCCGCGCGCCAATTCGGTGAGCAGTTCGCCGATCTCCGCTTCCAGGGGCCGGGCGCCGGTGCCGAACTCGGCGCGTACGGCGAAGGCGCTCCCGCCCGCCTCCCGCACGGCGGCCACGGTCTCGGCCGCGCCCTCCTCATTGGTGGCGTAGTGGACCGCGACCAGGGCTCCTTGGGCGCCCAGCCGGCGCGCGACGGCCCGGCCGATGCCGCGGGACGCCCCTGTCACCAGGGCCGTCTTGTCGGACATATCACTCATCGGTGCTCCTTGTGGTGAACGAGACCGTCAAAGCATCCGCATCCCCGGTCGAGGCACGCTGGAGTCACTGGCAGCAGGGCCGGTTGGGCCTTGTGGAGGCGGGCGGCGAAAACTACTATCGCGTTGACTTTTAGGAAACTTTCCTAAAAGAATGTGCGCCGCCGGTACGGCCGCGCCGTACGAAGGAGTGGTCAGGTGTCGATACGCGGACTAAGGATCACCGCGTCGGTGGCCGCGGCAGCGGTCGTCGCCGGCGTGGTGGCGATCATCGCCCCCATGTCCTCCGCCGCCGCGGCGGTCTGCGCGGCGGCATGGCAGCCGACCTCGGTCTACCACGGCGGGATGATCGCCTCCCACGGCGGCCACAACTGGTCCGCCCGCTGGTGGACGCAGAACGAGGTGCCCGGAAACGCCTATGTCTGGGCCGACCGCGGGACCTGCGACGGCGGCGGCCCCTCGCCCAGCCCGACGCCGACTCCCACACCGACCCCGACCCCCACGCCCACGCCCACGGTGACCCAAACGCCCGACCCGACCGGGTTCGTGGTGACCGAGGCGCAGTTCGAGCAGATGTTCCCGAACCGCCGGCCGTTCTACACCTACGCCGGGCTCACCGCCGCACTGAGCGCGTACCCCGGCTTCGCCAAGACCGGCAGCGACACCGTGCGCAGGCAGGAGGCCGCGGCCTTCCTGGCCAACGTCAACCACGAGACCGGTGGCCTGGTCCACATCGTCGAGCAGAACACCTCCAACTACCCGCACTACTGCGAGGCGAGCCGGCCGTACGGGTGCCCGGCTGGCCAGGCCGCCTACTACGGACGCGGCCCGATCCAACTGAGCTGGAACTACAACTACAAGGCGGCGGGCGACGCCCTCGGCCTCGACCTGCTGCGCAACCCCTGGCTCGTGGAGAACGACTCGGCGGTCTCCTGGAAGACGGCGCTTTGGTACTGGAACACCCAGAGCGGGCCCGGCACCATGACGCCGCACGACGCCATCGTGAACGGCCGCGGCTTCGGCGAGACCATCCGCAGCATCAACGGGGCGATGGAGTGCAACGGCGGCAACCCGCAGCAGGTGCAGAGCCGGATCCAGGCGTACCAGCGGTTCGTGCAGATCCTCGGCACCACCCCGGGCGGCAACCTGAGCTGCTGAACCACCGCCCGGGGCGGCTCGGATAGCGTGCGTGTCGTGCAGACCGACAAAACACTCGTCCTATGGGATATCGACCACACGCTGATCAGCCTTCGCGGGTTCGGCCGCATGATCTACGGAGAGGCGTTCCTGAGCGTCACCGGCCAGCCGATGCGCGAGGCCGCCGACCTGACGATGGGCGGCACCGACCGCGCGATGAGCGCGGAGATGCTGCGCAGCCACGGCATCACCGACCCCACCGGCGCGCTGCTCGAATCGCTGGGCGGCGCGCTGGCCGAGGCGTTCGTGCGGTACGAGGCCGGGCTCGGCGAGTACGGCGGCATCCTCGCCGGGGCCGTTGACGTGCTGACCGCGCTCGCCGGGCGGGACGATGTGATCCAGTCGGTGCTGACCGGGAACATGGAGCCGATCGCGATCGGCAAGCTGCGCGCCTTCGGGCTGGACCGGTTCGTGGACTTCTCCGTCGGGGCCTACGGGATGGACCACGAGGACCGCCCCGAGCTGGTCCGGCTGGCCCAGGAGCGGGCCGCCGTCAAGTACGGCGGGCCGTTCACCCCCGCCGACACCGTGCTGATCGGCGACACGCCCAACGACGTGCGCGCCGGACGCCTGGGCGGCGCGCGGGTCGTGGCGGTGGCGACCGGCTCCTGCGACGCCGAGACGCTGCGTGCCGCCGGGGCGGACCTGATCCTTCCCGACCTCGCCGACACCGAGCAGGTCATCGCCGCCATCCTGGGCACGGCCGCCCGGTGACGCGCCGGAAAAATGGATCGCGCGCGGCGGCGGGGCGTTGCTAGCGTGTCCGCTGACACACCGGTGGAGGTTGGGCGTTCGCGCCTGGAAGGGGAACGGTTTATGTGCCAGTCAGCGCCAAGCGCGTCTCTGCGTGCCGTGCGCGAAACCCGTCACTGACCGTCCTCTCGTGTCAGCGCGGCCCGGATCCCGGCTCGCGCACGCCTGCCTTCTGAGACACGCTCGGCGCTTCCTTGCTGCTTTCCTACGCACCATCTCGGCAAGGAGTCTTCCACCGTGTCCGCCAAATCCATTCGTTCCATCGTCAGCACCGACACTTTCGCCTGCGTGCGCTGCGGGCTGACCGTCACCGCCGTCGGGCCCGCAGGGGCCCGGCGCAACCACTGCCCGAGCTGCCTCTACTCCCAGCACGTCATCGACCGGGTCGAGGGCGGGCCGTCCGAGTGCGGATCGCGGATGGCGCCGATCGCCATCGCGGTGCTGCGCGACGGCGGATGGATGGTCATCCACCGCTGCACCCGTTGCGGCGAGCTGACCTCCAACCCGATCTGCTCGGATGACAACCAGCTCATCCTGATGCGGATGGCGGTACGGCCGCTGGCCCAGCCGCCGTTCCCGCTGGAAGCGTTCGGTGACCTGTGAAGCGCGAGAGGTCCCGGGGCAAACCGCGTCCGCGCAGGCCGCAGCGGCGCAAGGCGGATGTCCGCGACGTGGGCGGCGACGCCTTTCGCTGCGTGGGCTGCCGGCTGGACGTGCCGCTGGCCGCGCCGGGCACCGCCCATCGCAACCACTGCCCGAACTGCCTGACCAGCCGGCACCTCGACGAGCGGGTGCCCGGCGACCGGCGGGCGGGCTGCGGCGGCCGGATGGCGGCGCTGAGCGTCACGGCCAGGCCGGACGGGGAGTGGCTGATCATCCATCACTGCCTGTCCTGTGGCGGGCTGAGCGTCAACCGCATCGCGGGCGATGACAACGCGCTGGCGCTGATCCGCATCGCCGTCCGGCCGCTGTCCGACCCCCGCATGCCGGTGCGCGCGCTGCTCGCGCTGTAGCGGGGTCAGGGCAGGTGGTTGGGGGAGTAGGCGTGTGCGTCCGCGTGCGTCTCGCACAGCCAGGAGAGCAGCCTGGCGAGCACCGGGTCCGGGTCGGTCAGCGTCGTGTCGGCGGGCCGGCCGAGGGTGCGCGCCTGGCGCAGGCGTTCGTCGAGATGCCACCGCAGCGGCGTGTAGCGCGGGGTGGCGACGGCGTAGCCGAGCCGGCTGAGCGCCGACTCCTCCAACTGCCTGACCCGGCCCGCGCTGACCCCGAGCCGCCTGCCCAGGGCCTGGTAGGTCTGCGGCCGGGCGGCGAAGGTGCGCTGGGTCAAGATCAGCTCGCGCCGGCCGTCCACCTCGGTGAGCAGGGCGCGCAGGAGTACGGCGAGGTCGGGCGGGTCGGCGGCGGCCCCGACGAAGGCGCGCAGGTTGACCGCGTTGGCCTGCCGCCACTGGCTGGTGATCCCGGCCGGCAGCGGGCCGAGGGCGGGGGAGAGGACGAGGAGGTCGTCGAGGGTGGTCGCGCCGCGCTCGGCGACCGCCCAGGCGACCAGCGGACGCAGCGGCAGCGCGATCCACTCCGGTGGCGCGGACGGCGTCGCGGCCGGTCCGGTGAACTGGTTGGAGCCGTCCAGGGCGATCACGGCCATGCGCCACACGGCGGCCTCGACCACGGCGGCCAGGCAGGTGGACCCGAACATGTGGATGTCGAGGAGCCGGATCTCGTCGCAGTCCGCGAGGTCGCCCCAGGTGCGGATGCCGTCGCGGGCCAGCGCGTAGCGGTAGCGGGTGGCCATCTCCTGAGGGGCGATCTCGTGCTCGGCGATCAGGTGCAGGCCGGGCAGGGCGTCGCCGTAGGAGTCGGGGTAAACCCGGCGAATCATCTGGGCGCTGAGCTTCACCGCATTCTGGACAGACTCGTCACTCGGCGCGTTCGTGAACTCTCCGTCTGGAATTGTTTCGAGTGCTTCCGCCAGTATTCGTCCGGCTCTTTTGTCCCGGATCAGGGACGCAAGGACTTCCTCCGCTGATGGCATGGGACCTCGCAGAGTCGAGCAGGTGGACCGGCCTGATCGGCCGATTCACTGCAATGTGGGCATTTCGTCATTGCATTTTTCCCGGTAGCCGCCTCGCATGTCTTCAGCATGTCACTCCCGCCGGGCCGTGCGCGAGGGTTCGGCGATATATCCGGGAGCGTGGAATTGGCGGCTGGAAAAGGTCCTCTTTTTACCCGTTGATTCAGGACCGGCCGGGCGGGACGGGTGATGTGGCGGAGGTCCGGGTGGCCGGACCCGACGCGGGGGCCAAGTGGGGCTACCTGGGTATTTATCACCGTGTGACTGGTTTGCCAGCGTATGCGCCGATGATGGCGATGCTCGGGAGCCTGCCGGAGGCGGCGGCCGAGGACCGCTTCGGGTTCGAGATGAAGTGGGACGGCGTGCGGGCGCTGGCGTACGTGCAGGGCGGCGCGGTCAAGCTGGTCTCGCGCAACGCCAAGGACGTCACGGCCGCCTACCCCGAGCTGGCGATGATGGCCGGGGCGGTGGGCGGGCGCGATCTCGTGCTGGACGGCGAGATCGTCGCGTTCGACGACGAGGGGCGGCCGTCCTTCGAGGCGTTGCAGCCGCGCATGCACCAGCGCAGGCCCGCCCGCGTCGCGGAGCTGGTCGGCGCGGTGCCGGTGACGTACCTGCTGTTCGACGTGCTGCACGTGAACGCCGAGGCGGTGGTCGGCCTGCCGTACACCGGGCGGCGCGAACTCCTGGAGAACATCGTGACACCGGGCGCGCGCTGGCAGGTGCCCGCGTGGTTCTCCGGCGCGGGGGCCGGGACGAGGGCGGTGGAGCTGAGCAAGGAGTGGCGGCTGGAGGGGGTCGTGGCCAAGCGGCTGGACTCGCCGTACCGGCCGGGCAGGCGCACCGCCGAATGGACGAAGGTGAAGAACCTCCGCACCCAGGAAGTGATCATCGGAGGCTGGAAGCCGGGGGCGGGACGGCGGTCCGGGACGATCGGGTCGCTGCTGCTCGGCGTACCCGACGCGCAGGGCCGGCTGGTGTTCGCCGGGCACGTCGGCACCGGGTTCACCGAGGCGGCGCTGCGCGACCTCGCCGGGCGGCTGGCCCCGCTGCGCCGCGACGACCCGCCGTTCGACGGGCCGGTACCGCGCGAGCACGCCCGCGAGGCGCAGTGGGTGGAGCCGGTGCTCGTCGGCGAGGTGCGGTTCGGTGAGTGGACCGGCGACGGCATGATGCGCCACCCGGCCTGGCGCGGGCTCAAACCCGACAAGAGCCCCGGCGAGGTCCGCCGCGAGGACGGTGAGGGCCGGATCGCGGGCTGACCCCCACCGCCCCGGCCTCAGCGCTTGCGGCCCACCCCGCCGACGAACGTGTGGTAGATCTCGTGCTTTTCGATGAGGTCGCCCGGATCGGGCCGCCACTCCTGGAGCGGCACCACGCCGGGCTCGACCAGCTCCAGGTCGCCGAAGAAGGAGACGATCTCCTCCTGGGTGCGCCACCGGCCCACGCCCAGCCGCTCGGTGAAGATCTGCTCGCGCCGGGCGGCCAGCTCGGACTCCTCCGGATGCTCGGGCCCCGGATCGCGGAAGTGGGAGATGGCCAGGTAGCTGTCCGGCGGCACGCCCGCCACCAGGCGGCGGGCGATGCCGCCCGGGTCCTCGTGGTCGTGGATGTGGTGCAGGATGCCCACCAGCAGCAGCCCCACCGGCTGCTGGAAGTCGATGAAGCCGCGGACGACCGGATTGTCCAGGATCTCGGTGGGACGCCGGATGTCGGCGGTGATGACCGTGGTACCGGGATCGCGGGCCAGCAGCGCCCTGGCATGGACGAGCACGATCGGATCGTTGTCCACATAGACCACACGGCAGTCGGGGTGCGCCGCCTGGGCGACCTGGTGGACGTTGCCCTGCGTCGGCAGGCCCGAACCGATGTCCAGGAACTGCCGCACGCCCGCCACCCGAACCAGGTACCGGACCGCCCGGCGCAGGAACGCCCGGTTGTCCAGCGCGCTCGTCGAAGGGCGCCATCCGGGCGGCATCGCCCTGATCACCTCAGCGACGACCGCGCGGTCGGCGGCGAAGTTGTCCTTGCCGCCGAGAAAGTGGTCATAGACCCGTGCGACGCTCGGCACGCCGGTGTTGATCTCCGGCGGAGCCGTCTCGCGCTCGGTCATTCGTGCTCCGTCCCCCCACAGTCGTGATCGTCGGTCACGAGGTGTACGGATTTTAACCAGGATCTTTCTTCGTTGTGTGATGTTTCATATCCGGCGCGTCGCCGCGCCGGGTTTTACCGTTTCATCCGCCGCCCGGGGGAGTGCCGCGACCGGCCGGAGGGAATCCGCCGGTGGTGCCCCACTGCATCGTGCGGTCGGCGATCGACGCGCTCGGGCCGGCCGCCGGCGCCGACCTCGTCGCGGCCCGCCTTCAAATGGCCCTGTCGCTCGGCTGGCACATCGTGCTGGCCTGCATGGGTGTCGGGATGCCGGCGCTGCTGCTGATCGCCGAGTGGCGGGCGGTACGGCGGGGCGACCCCGACTGCCGCCGGCTCATCGAACGCTGGGCCCGCACCACCGGCGTGCTCTTCGCGGTCGGCGCGGTCTCCGGCACCATCCTGAGCTTCGAGCTGGGCCTGCTGTGGCCCGGCATGATGGGGCTGTACGGCGAGGTCATCGGCCTGCCCTTCGCCCTGGAGGGGTTCGCCTTCTTCATTGAGGCGATCTTCATCGGGATCTACCTCTACACGGGCGGCCTGCTGTCCCCGGCGCTGCGCGCCTGGACGCTCGTGCCCGTGGCGGTCGCCGGGGTGGCCTCGGCGTTCTTCGTGGTCACCGCGAACGCCTGGATGAACCAGCCGCGCGGCTTCACCCTGGACGGCGGCAGGATCACCCAGGTCGATCCGTGGGCGGCGATGTTCAACCCGGCGACGCCGCCGCAGACCGTTCACATGATCCTCGCCGCGTTCATGGTGGCCGGGTTCGCCACGGCGAGCGTGTACGCGGTGGCGATGCTGCGCGGCCGGCGGGACCGCTACCACCGGCTGGGGTTCGCCATCCCGTTCACCGTGGCCGCGATCGTCACGCCGTTCCAGATCCTGGTGGGCGACCTCGCCGCCCGCTTCCTCGCGCACTACCAGCCGGTCAAGCTGGCCGCCATGGAAGGGCTGTACCGCACTGGCCCCGACGCGCCGCTGACGATCGGCGGGTTCGCGACCGGCGAGGGGCTGCGGTACGGGCTGGAGATCCCCGGGGCCCTTTCGATACTGGTCGGCGAGAGCACGGACACCGTGGTACGCGGGCTTTCCGAGGTGCCGCCCGCCGACCGCCCGCCGGTGACCGTGGTGCACCTGGCCTTCGACCTCATGGTCGGGATCGGGTTCTTCCTGCTGGCGCTGTCCGCGTGGTTCGCGCTGGCCTGGTGGCGGCGGCGCGACCTGCCGCGCTCCCGCTGGTTCCCGCGCCTGGCCGCGCTGTCGGGGCTCGCCGCGGCGGTCGCGGTGGAGGCCGGCTGGGTGGTGACCGAGGTCGGCAGGCAGCCGTGGATCGTGTACGGCAGGATGCGCACGGCCGACGCCGTCAACCCCGCGCCCGGGCTTTGGGCGGGGTTCCTGATCGTGTCCGCCGTGTACGTGGTACTGACCGTCGTCACGGTGTACGTACTACGCCGGCTGGCCGGCGGCGAACGGCCGCTCGCCCCGCAGGAACCGGAGCCCGAGCCGGGACAGGTGCCCTCGTGACCGAGCCCGCCCAGCTCACCCTGGGGGTGCTGTGGGCCGGTCTCACGCTGTACGCGCTGTTCGGCGGGGCGGACTTCGGCGCCGGGCTGTGGGACCTGGTGTCCGGCGGGAGTACGGCGGGCCTGCCCAGGCGGCGGCTGATCGAGCACGCGATCGGCGCGGTGTGGGAGGCGAACCACGTCTGGCTGATCTTCGTGATCGTGGTGTTGTGGACCGGTTTTCCCGGGGTGTTCGCCGCGGTGATGTCCACGCTCTACATACCGCTGACCCTGGTGGCGCTCGGCGTCATCGCGCGCGGCGCGGCCTTCGCCTTCCGCAAGGTCGGCGAGCGGCTGTGGGAGCGGCGGCTGTTCGGCGCGATCTTCGCGCTCTCCTCGGTCTTCACCCCCTTCTTCCTCGGCACGGTCGCGGGGGCGATCGCCTCCGGGCGGGTGCCGCCCGGGCTGGCCGCGGGCGACCTGGTGGGAAGCTGGCTGAACCCCACGGGGCTGCTGGGCGGGGTGCTCGCGGTGGGCGTCTGCGCGTACCTCGCCGCCGCCTACCTGTGCGACGACGCCCGGCGGGCGGGCGAGGCGGGCCTGGCCGCGGAGTTCCGCACCCGGGCCCTGGTCACCGGGGTGGCGATGGGCATCGTGGCGCTCGGCGGCATCGGCGTGCTGCGCGCGGACGCGCCCGCGCTCTTCGCCGGGCTCACCGGCCGCGCGCTGCCGCTGGTGGTCGTCTCCGCGCTGGCGGGTACGGCGGCGCTGGCCCTGCTCTGGCTGCGGCGCTTCGCATCGGCCCGCGCCGCCTCCGCGCTCGCGGTGACCGCCGTGCTGTGGGGGTGGGCGGTCGCCCAGTACCCGCTGATGCTGCCGCCGTCCCTCGGCTACCGGGAGGCCGCGGCGACCCCGGCCGTGCTCACCGCCACCCTGGTCAGCGTGGCGGCCGGGGCCGTGCTGCTGGTCCCGTCGCTGGTCTGGCTCTACTACCTCCAGCAACGCCGGTGAGCGGCCCCGCCGTTCCCGCCTCCTGCCCGAACTGCACGTCGGAGCCGGCGATCTGCTCGGCCTCGGTCTCCCGCATCCTGACCGGCGGTCTGCCCCGGCGATAGCCGAGCGCGATGGCGAGGGCGAGGCCGGACATGCCGGAGTTCAGCTCGACCACCAGGCCGCCCGCGAAGTCCAGCACCCCCCACCTGCTGAGCCACCCGGAGGGGGCGAACACCCAGTGCGCGACCGGGAAGTACACGAGGAGCACCCAGAGGATCGAGAAGAGGATCCACGGCCCGAGCCGTACCCGGCCGGCCACGGACCCGCTGATCAGCGCCACCGTGATGATCGCGAAGGTGAGCTGGAAGAGCGCGAACGCGTGGGTGGGCACCGAGCCGTGCAGCTCGCTCGGGGTGATGCCGGCGAAGCGCGGATCGCCGAAGCCGATCAGCCCGAGGCCGCCGGCATCCGGGCCGAAGACGATGCCGTACCCGAACGCGAACCACAGGACCGTCACCAGGCTGATCGACACGAAGGCCATGAAGAGCATGCTCAGCACATCCCGCCGTAGAAGAAGGCGAGGCCAGGGGTCATCAGGACCACCATCGCGGTGCTCACCAGCACCCACGCGGAGTCACCGGTGTTCAGTCCGGCCGGCATCGCCCACCCTCGCCCCGCGTTCGGCGGGGGGCTCCATGAAGAGGTACGCGTGGCAGGACGCCGCAAAACCACCTCCAATCCGCCTTTTTCTCAATAGGGGGGAGTGGATGAACTTCGCGGCTTTCGGTAAATCATTCGCGCGGAATCGGCTGCCGCCGGACTGCGCTGCGGACGGAAGGGGAGGATTCCGACAGTTGGTCCAGAAACCCACTTTCTTCTCGGGCCTCGGCCCGGTGCCGCCCTGAGGTGGCCGCCGCCGTGGTCTCCCGCGGCGCCCGAGGGTGTCCGAGCGGTTCAGATCGGAGTCCGCCAACGTGTCCGCCAATTCCACAGATCACCAGGACGGCGTGCGGCCGCGCGAACTGCCGCTCGCCACCCTGCGCGGCGTCTGCCAGGTCGAGTTTCAGAACAATGTCTGGACCGCGCTGTTGTTCCTGCTCGCGCTGTTCCTGGGCGGATGGCGGTTCGCCGTGTTCGGCCTGCTGGGCGCGCTCGTCTCGACGGTCACCGCGTGGGTCCTCGGCGTCGGCCGGGACCGGATCGCGATCGGCCTCGAAGGGTTCAACGGGACGCTGATCGGCGTCGCCCTCGTGCTGTTCTTCGACCTCACCTGGGTCACCGTGCTGGTGGTGATCGCCGCCTCGGTACTGGGCGCCGTGGTGACCGCGGCGCTCACCACGCTGCTCGCGCCGTATGACGTGCCGGCCCTCACCGCGCCCTTCTGCGTGGTCACCTCGCTCGTGATGATCGGCGGCCCGGCGTTCGGGCGGGTGTGGGAGGCGAGGTTTCCCGTCAGGCCCCCCGTGGCCAGGGATGCCTCGCTGACCTTCACGGACATCTGGCAGGGGCTGCTCAACGGCATCGGCCAGGTGTTCTTCCAGGACAAGTGGTACGTGGGGCTGGTCTTCCTGGTCGGCCTCCTGGTCGCCAGCCGGGTCGCGGCGCTCGCCGCGGTCGCCGGAAGCGCGATCGGGATCGTCGTCGGCGCGCTCCTCGGGGCGACCGCAGCCGACATCGGCGCGGGCCTCTACGGCTACAACGCGGTGCTGACCGCCATCGCCCTGTGCGGGGTGTTCGTGGCGCTCACGTCGATGGGCGCGCTGTACGCGGCGCTCGGGGCCGTGGCCGCGGTGGTCGTCGGCGCGGCGGTCAGCGCCCTGTTCAAGCCGGTCGGCGGACCAGCGCTGACCTGGCCGTTCGTCCTGGTCACGTGGACCTTCCTGGCGGCCGTCCCGATGTTTTCCAAGATCCATCGAGCGTCCTGACAAGGAGCTTCCCATGAACCTCGCACCGCGCGAGATCGACAAGTTGATGATCTATGTGGTCGGCGACCTGGCGGCCAGGCGCCGAGACCGGGGGGTCAAGCTGAACTACAGCGAGGCCGTGGCCCTGATCAGCGTCGCGATCCTGGAGGCCGCCAGGGACGGCAAGACGGTGTCCGAGTGCATGCGGCTGGGCAAGCGGGTCGTGAAACCCGCGGACGTCATGGACGGCGTGCGGGAGATGCTCAAGCTCATGCAGATCGAGGCGTCGTTCAAGGACGGCTCGAAACTCGTCTCCGTCCATGATCCGATCGGTGGATGAGGTGCGCGCGCCGTACCACGCCGATCCGGTGACGCGCCGCGTCGTCCTGGTGGGCGGGCACGAGAGCGGGTACGGCCAGGCCCTCGGCGGGCTGGAGCCGGAGGCCGTCGCCCCCGGGCGCGAGCTGTCGGCGGTGCTCGCCGCGCCCGCGCCGGTGGCCGTCGTCCCGATGACCCTGGGCCGGGACCCGGACCTGCTGAGGGACGCCGCGCAGACGCTCGCCTGGGCCAGGCGCGGGCGGCGCGGCGGCGAACTGCTGCTCACCGAGCCGCTCAGCGAGGTGAACCACCTGGTGAGCCTGCTGCTCGCCGCCGCCCGCGGGAACGCCGCCAAGGGGCGGGCCGCGCTGCTGGTCGCCCCGGCGGCATCGCCGGAGGCCGACGCCGAGCTGTTCCGGGTGGCGCGGCTGGTCCGCGACGGGGCCGACCTGGTCGAGGTCGCCCTGCTCGGCGGCGATCCCGACCTGGCCGAGGGGGTGGAGCGGTGCCTGCGGCTCGGCGCGGAGTCCGTCGCCGTGCTGCCCGCCGCCTTCGTACGCCCGCCGCTCCCCGCCGATCCGAGGATCGTGGACGGAGGGCCGCTGCTCGGCCCGGCCGCCATGGTCCGGCTCGTCCGCGAGCGGGTCACCACCGCGGAGGAGCGCTTCTCGCGCTACGACGAGGACGGCATCACCGCCGTGCTCGCGGCCCGCGACCACCATCACCACGAGGGAGCGGACCACCATGGCGCGTAGCAGAATCGAGTACGCCGACGATCCCATCGAGATCAACGCCGGCCGGGCCACGGTCACGCTGACCGTGCGCAACACGGGGGACCGGGCGGTCCAGGTCGGTTCTCACTTCCACTTCTTCGAGGCGAACCGGGCACTGCGCTTCGACCGCGAGAAGGCGTTCGGCATGCACCTGGACATCCCGGCCGGCACCGCCGTGCGGATCGAGCCCGGTGACACGCACAAGGTCACGCTGGTCGAGTACGGCGGCGGCATGCGCGTCGTCGGGTTCAACAACCTGCTCGACGGCGGCATCAGGGCCAGGGACGCGCGTGCCCGCGCGCTGCGCCGCATGCGCGAACTCGGCTTCGCCGACCAGCCGGAACCGGCCGCGACGGTGACCACGCACGCCCCGGCCCGCGCCAAACGGGCCGCCGGCCGCCCGGCCCCGGCGCGCAGGCCCGCCGCCAGGAAGACCGCCGCCGCCAGGACCGCCAGGCAGACGACCGGCGCCAAGGCCGCCGCCAAGGGCGGCAAGGGGAAGAAGGGCTGACACCGAATGGCCACGATGACCCGCAAACAGTATGTGGACATGTTCGGCCCCACGGTGGGCGACCGGGTGCGGCTGGCCGACACCGACCTCATGGTCGAGGTCGAAAAGGACCACACCGCAGGCCACTACGGCGACGAGGCGGTGTACGGCGGCGGCAAGACCGGCCGCGACGGCATGGCCGCCGACCCCAGTGCGCTGAACGCCACCATCGCGCTCGACCTGGTGATCACCAACGCGCTGGTGCTGGACCCGGTCCTCGGCGTCGTCAAGGGCGACATCGGGATCAAGGACGGCAAGATCGCCGGCATTGGCAAGGCGGGCAACCCGCACACCCAGAACGGCGTGGACCGCCGCCTGATCATCGGCGCGGGCACCGAGATGCTGTCCGGCGAGAACATGATCGCCACGCCGGGCGCGATCGACCCGCACGTACACCTGATCTCCCCGCAGCAGGCCAGGCAGGCGCTCAGCAACGGCATCACCACGCTGATCGCCGGCGGCACCGGCCCCACCGACGGCACCCGGGGCTGCACCTGCACCCCCGGCCCGTGGAACATCGCCAGGATGCTCCAGGCGGTGGAGGGCCTGCCGATCAACATCGGGCTCATGGGCAAGGGCAACAGCAGCGTGCCGGGTGCGCTGGCCGAGCAGATCAGGGCCGGGGCCTGCGCGCTGAAGGTGCACGAGGACTTCGGCGCCACGCCCGCGGTCATCGACTGCGCGCTGCGGGTGGCCGACGAGTTCGACGTCCAGGTGTCGCTGCACTCCGACAGCCTCAACGAGTCCGGCTTCCTGGAGGACACGATCAGCGCGATCAACGGCCGCGCGATCCACACCTTCCACACCGAGGGCGCGGGCGGCGGGCACGCGCCCGACCTGATCCGCATCGCCGGGGAGCCGAACGCGCTGCCGTCGTCCACGAACCCGACGCTGCCGTACACGGTCAACTCCGTGGACGAACTGCTCGACATGGTGATGGTCTGCCACCACCTGAGCCACGACATCCCCGAGGACGTCTCCTTCGCCGACAGCCGGGTGCGCGCCGAGACCATCGCCGCCGAGACGGTGCTCCAGGACATGGGCGTGATCAGCATGTTCTCCTCCGACTCCCAGGCGATGGGCCGGATCGGGGAGACGTTCACCCGGGCCTTTCAGACCGCGCACCACTGCAAGGACAAGCGCGGCGAACTGCCGGAGGACGCGCCGGGCAACGACAACGCGCGGGTGCTGCGGTACCTGGCCAAGCTGACCATCAACCCGGCCCGCACGGTGGGCATCGCCGAGACGGTGGGTTCGCTGGAGGACGGCAAGCTGGCCGACATCGTGTTGTGGCCGTTCACGTCGTTCGCCGCCAAGCCGGCGCTGGTGATCAAGGGCGGTCTGGTGAGCTGGGCCCAGATGGGCGACCCGAACGCGTCGCTGCCGACGCCGCAGCCGGTCTACTACCGCCCGATGTTCGCCGCGATGGGCCTGGCCCTGTGCAAGACCAGCGTGACCTTCATGTCCGACGCGGCCATCGCCGAGGGCGTGCCGGAGAAGCTGGGACTGCGGCGGCTGATCCGCCGGGTGCGCCACACCCGGTCGGTGGACAAGCGGCACATGCTCCGCAACTCGGCGCTACCGAAGATCACGGTGGACCCGGAGACGTACAAGGTCACCGTGGACGGCGAGCACGCCACCATCGAGCCCGCCGCCGAACTGCCGCTGAACCATCTCTTCTACCTCGTCTGACAGCGAGGCGAGACCACCGTGAGGCCCGCCCTGCTCGCCGCGCTCCAGCTCACCGACTCCGCCTTCCCGAGCGGCCGGTACACGTTGTCGCACGGGCTTGAGGGGTACCTCCAGGAGGGCGGTACGGACGTGCCGGGCCTGCTCGCCGACATGCTGGTGAACGCGGCGGGTCCTGGGGACGCGGCGGCGCTGGCGCTCGCGCACCGGGCCGCCGTGGCGGGCGACTGGGACGCGGTCGCCGAGGCCGACGCCGGGCTGCACGCGATCAAGCTCAACCGCGAGGTGCGCGCCGCCGCCGTCCGCACCGGCCGCCAGGTGCTGCGGACGGCGGTGCTGGTGTTCGGCACGCCGTCGCTCGCCCGGCTGGCCGCGCTGGTCGAGTCCGGGGCCGCGCCGGGCAACCAGGCCGTGGTCGCCGGGGTCGCGCACGCCGGGCTGGGCGTGCCGGTGGCGGACGCGGTCACCTGCGAGCTGTTCGGGTACGCGGCGGGGTGGGCGGGCGCGGCCGTACGGCTGGGCGCGCTGGACTTCCGCCGGGCGCAGGCCGTCCTCGCCGGGGCCGCCCCCGCGATCCGGCGCGCCGCCGATCTCGCGCTCGCCGCCCGCGGCCCCGCCGACCTGCACGCCGCGACGCCCCTCGCCGACACCGTCTCGGCCCGGCACGAACGGGCTCCGGCCCGGCTGTTCACCACCTGAAAGGCGGCCCATGGAGCCCAGCGAGAACGTACTCAAGGTCGGGATCGGCGGTCCGGTCGGCTCCGGCAAGACCGCGCTCATCGAGGCGCTGACCCCGATCCTGATCGAACAGGGGCACAGCGTCGGCGTCGTCACCAACGACATCTACACCCAGGAGGACGCCGAGCACGTCCGGCGCACCCTGGCCGGGATCCTCGCGCCCGCCCGGGTGGTGGGCGTGGAGACCGGCTCCTGCCCGCACACCGCCGTCCGCGACGACCCGACGATGAACCTGGCCGCCGGGGCCGAGCTGGTGGACCGGTTCCCCGGCCTGGACACGCTGCTGTACGAGAGCGGCGGCGACAACCTCACGCTCACCTTCAGCCCGGCACTCGCCGACGTGTTCGTGTTCGTGCTGGACACCGCCGAGGGGGAGAAGATGCCGCGCAAGCGCGGGCCCGGCATCACCGACTCCGACCTGCTGGTCATCAACAAGACCGACATCGCGCGCTACGTCCGCACCGACCTCGCGGTGATGGAACGCGACGCCCTGCGGGTCCGCTCGGGCCGTCCGGTCATCCTCACCGACTGCCTGACCGGCGCGGGGGTGCCGGAGGTCGCCGCGTTCGTCAACGGCCACAGGTCGGTCGCGTGCTCACCGTGACCTCGCGGTACACCATCGACGGCGTCCCCGAGGCGGTGGCCGGGCACGGCGCCGCGCTCGACACGCTGCCGGTGGGCAGCCCGGGCAAGGTCGGCCTGCTCGACCTGGCCTTCGCCCGGCGCGGCGGGCGGACCGAGCTGGTCCGGCACTACCAGAAGACGCCGCTCCAGATCATGCGCCCGCTCTACTACGACCAGGACCGCCCGGACCTGCCGTACGTGATCGTCATGTCCTCCGGCGGCGGGGTGCTCCAGGGCGACCGGTACCGGATGGACCTGTCGTGCGGCGCGGGGGCCTCGCTGCACGTGACCACCCAGGCGGCCACGAAGGTCTACCGGATGGAGCAGGACTACGCCACCCAGCTCGTCACGATCAGCGCCGGTCCGGGGGCCTACCTGGAGTATCTGCCCGATCCGGTGATCCCGTACGCCGGGTCGCGGTTCTACCAGCGGGTCGAGCTCGACGTGGACCGCTCGGCGAGCGTGCTGGTGGCCGAGACCGTGCTCGCCGGCCGGCTGGCCCACGGCGAACGGCACGCCTACACCGCCTACTGCGGCGACCTTGTGGCGCGTGACCAGGCCGGACGGCTGCTGTTCGCCGACCCGATCCGGCTGGAGCCCGCCCGCTCGCCCGTCACCGGGCCCGCCGTGTTCGGCGATCACGGGGTGATGGCGTCGTTCTACGCGGTGACCTCCGCCGTGCCCGCCCCGGCGCTGGCCGGGGCGCTGCACGAGGCGCTGCGCGAGCCGGGCGGCGGCCTGACGGCGGGCGCGAGCGTGCTGCCGGGCGATACCGGGGCCTGGGCACGGCTGCTCGCCGCCGAGTCACCGCAGATCACCGACGCGCTGGCCCGGCTCTGGGACACCGCGCGCCGACTGATCACCGGCGGCCCGGCCCCTGGCCGCCGCCGGTTCTGACGTGCGACGGTCACCGCCGTGCCGGCGGGGCGGCGAGCGACGCGGTGGCCGTGGCCCGGCGGGTGAGCCGCCGGTGGGTCAGGCGAGCCTTTCCGCGCTTTCGCGGGTGAGGGCGTGTTCCAGTGGCAGGCCGGCGGCGAAGCGTTCCAGCTCATCGGTGACCAGGGCGCCGAGGCGGGCGCGTTCGGCGCCCAGGCTGCCCGCGAGGTGCGGGGTGACGACGACGTTGGGCAGGGTGAACAGCGGCGAGCCGGGCACGGGTGGTTCGGGGTCGGTCACGTCGAGGACCGCGAACAGGTCGGGCCGCTCGGTCAGGACCTCGACCAGGGCGGGCTCGTCGATGATCCGCCCGCGGGCCGTGTTGATCAGCGTGGCCCCCGGGCGCATCGAACGCAGTAGGTCCGCGCCGACCAGCCCGGCGGTCTCCGGCAGCAGCGGGGTGTGCACGCTGACGACGTCGCAGGTCGAAAACAGCTCGTCGAGCCCGGTCAGCGGGACGCCCGCCGTCGCGGGGCCGGCGTAGGGGTCGTGCGCGATCACCTCCACGTCCAGCGCGGCGAGCCGTCCGGCCACCAGCCGGCCGACCGCGCCGAGCGACAACAGGCCGACGCGCGCGCCGTACGTGCCGGGCGCGGGCATCGGCGCGACCGGGGCCCGCCGCTCCCTGGCCGCGAGGACGTGCCGCCACCCCTGTTTGAGCGCGTACACGATCTGCGCGGCGGTGAAGTCGGCCACCGGCACGGCGTTGGCCCGGTAGGCCGACACCAGTGGAACGCCCCGCGCCCAGAACTCCGGCGTGACGAACGCCCGCACCGACCCCGCCGCGTGCAGCACCAGGGACAACCGCGGGGCCGCCGCCAGCAACGCCGCGTCCAGCCGTGGCGCTCCCCAGCTCGTGCAGAGCACATCGACCTCGGCCATGGGCCCCGGCTCCGCGGCCGGGCCGTGGATCACCCGGGCGACCCGCCGCAGCCGGGCCAGCGACGGCCCGTACACGTCGTCGAACACCGCAGGGTCCAGCACGAACGCCGCATTCAGCACCCCGCCAACCTATCGCCCCCGGTCAGCCGGTGATCACCCGCCGACCAGCGGCAGCAGCCTGACGAAGGAGATCACCGGATCGGCGGCCAGATCGATCTCCTCGTCGAGGTCTTCGATCTGACGCTCACCGGCCAGCAGGATGAACCCGTTGCGGGCGAAGGCCGCCTCCGCCGCGTCGGCCTGGCGCTCCCAGTCGACCGGGCGCGGCCCGCCCGCCTCGTAGCCGTTCGGCTCGGCCTCCGCGTCGAGCGGCGCGACCAGGCCGCGGCGGCGCCGCCTGGGACCCGCGTTGTGCCGGGCGACCTCCTCGCGCACCCGCAGCCGGACGAGCGCCCGCGCGGATATCCGATCGGGCAGGCCGGGCAGCGTGAACTCCTCCAGCGGCCTTCCGGCCGCGGTCTCGTCACGGAACGTCACAGATGTCATTGCCCGGCCCCGCCTTCACCGATGTCGATGGACACGGCCAATGAAAGCAACGTGGTCCGACAAAATGGCGGCATGATGGATGACCGCCGATCGGTTCGGATCTCGAAATATCTCGCCGAACACCTGCGGCACGAGCCCGGCCGGATCGGCATCGAACTCGACCCGAACGGCTGGGTCGGCGTCGAGACGCTGCTGAGCGCCGCCGCCGCGCACGGGTTCCCGATCTCGCGGGAGGAACTGGAACGCGTCGTCGCCGACAACGACAAGCGGCGATACGTCATCGAGGGCGGCCGGATCAGGGCCAGTCAGGGGCATTCGGTGCGGGTCGACCTGGGGCTGCCGGTCGTGCCGCCGCCCGCCGTCCTGTACCACGGCACCGTGGGCCGCAACCTGGCCGCGATCCGCGCCGAAGGGCTGCGCCCGATGAACCGCCACCACGTCCACCTGTCGCCCGACCGGGAGACCGCGACCCGGGTGGGCGCGCGGCGCGGCCGGGCGGCGGTGCTGGTGGTGGACGCGGCGGCGATGCACAGGGCAGGCCATGAGTTCCAGGTCAGCGACAACGGGGTCTGGCTGGTCGGGCACGTCCCGCCGGAGTTCGTCCGCTTCCCGGGGTGAAGGGCGCGGGATCAGCAGAAGACCAGGGCCGCGCCGGTGGTCACGGAACGGCGGGCGGCACTGATGAGCTGCAGGCAGGTGAACGACTCGACCCCGTAGCGCCGCCACCCGGCGGCGGCCGGGCCCACGCCCTCGATGGCCTCCTCGACCTCCTCCGACCACGGATCGAGGCCGGCGGGCAGGCCCAGCATGGCGGCCAGGCGCTCGCATTCGGCCAGCAGCCGCTGGGAGGAGCCGACGTACGCGCCGGTGATCGAGTCGTCGTAGAGGACGTCGGCGAAATCGACGGGGAGGTAGTAGCCCTCGGCGTCGCTGTGGTGGACCAGGTGGTCGAACCCGCCGCCGTCGGGGTCGCCGTCGTAGGCGGCGCGCAGCAGCGGGTCGGCAGCGGGATCGCCGCCCGCGGCCAGCGGCGGGGGCAGCATCCCGGCGTGCGCCACGTGGACGGCGAGCCGGCGCAGGTGGTGCAGCCCGCGGTAGCCGTACATCTCGTATTCGGCCGGCCGCTCCCCGGGCTCCGGTGGCTCGTGCCAGGCGGGCAGCCCGGCCAGCGTGAGCAGGCGCCGCAGGGCGGATAATTCGGCGGTGATTTCGGCCCGGGTGTCCGGGCCGTCGGCGGCGCCGAGGATGCCGACGACGATGGCGAGTCCCATGGGCCCACATGATGCAGGGCGGCACCGACAAACCCGCGGTGTCGGTGGTCCGCTGTCGGTGGCCCTCGATAGGCTCGCGCTCCTATGGACGCATCTATGGACACGGCAAAGCTGTTGAGCGAGGTCCGCGAGCTGCGCGGACAGGGCAGATCGCCCAAGGAGATCGCGCGGGCGCTCGGCGTCCCCCCGGCGGTGATCACCCCGCTGGTCCGGGCCGTGGCGGCGGAGAAGGCGGCCGGCGACGCCGGGCCGGGCCGGGCCGAGCTGGTGGGGTGCTGGGTGAGCGCCGGGTGGAGCGTGGGGCTCACGATCGACGCCTCGCGACAGTGGCCCGACCCCGCCCCGGAGGACGACCGCGCGGCGGGCATGGTCAGCGTGCTGGTGGCCCGCAGGCACGGCTATGACAACACGCTGGTCTGCGGCTACCTGGTGGACACCTACTGCCTGGGTGCGAAGAACGCGTTCGGGCCGCAGGTGATGAGCGAGCTGGAGCTGCGGCGCTGGCGGGAGTTCTTCTTCAGCGACTACTCCTCGGGGTGGACCGAGGTGCCGATCGAGCTGGCCGCCGACCTGGTGCTCGGCGGGGTCGAGTACGCCCGCGGGCTCGGCTTCGAGCCGCACCAGGACTACGCGCGCTGCGCCGATCACCTCGGGCCGTGGGAAGGGCCTTCGGCGATCACTTTCGGGCGGGACGGGAAGCCGTTTTACATGCCAGGTCCCGACGACGATGCCCGTAAGGTGATCAGAACGCTGGAGAGAACGCTCGGCGACGCCAGTAAATTCGACTATTTCATCGCATAAGCGCAATTTCATTGGTTGGGGGATGGTTTGGTGATCGACGACGCCCCGGTCCTCGCCGGCGGTGACGCCGAGCCGGGGGAGGCCGTCGGGCGGGTGCTCGGCACCCAGGCGGCCTCGCCGCTGTCGTTCTGGGTCGGGTTCGAACCCGGCAGGATCGCCCAGCTCGACGACGTCGTGGTGACCAGGCGAGACGTGCCGGGATACGGCCCGGTCCTGGTGGCCGGGGTGGTCACGGCGGTCGAGGCGCGGCACGAGGGCGCGACCTACGACTCCGACGTCTTCCTGATCGCCGAGGGCGCGCTGCCCGCCGCCGTCGTGGAGGTCGCCGAGGTCCGCGTCACCCGGGTGGAGCCCGAGGTGTTCGTGCCGCCGCTGCCCGGCGCGCTGGTCTACAAGGCGGGGTCGGCCGACCGCGAACAGGCGCTCTACTTCGACGTCATGGAGCGCAGGGTCCCGATCGGGCTCGGCCGCGACGGGCACCCGATGTACGTCAACTTCGACTTCCTGGACGGCACGCGCGGCGCGCACGTGTCGATCTCCGGGGTCTCCGGCGTGGCCACCAAGACCTCCTTCGCGACCTTCCTGGTCTACTCGATCTTCAACTCCCCGGCCCTGGGCGCGGAGGCCGCCAACACCAAGGCGCTGATCTTCTCGGTCAAGGGCGAGGACCTGCTGTTCCTCGACCACGCCAACACCCGGCTGGATTCGGAGGCGATCCGCGCCTACGGCCGGCTCGGGCTGCCCGCCAAGCCGTTCCAGAGCGTGCACGTCTTCGCCCCGCCCAGGCCCGGCGACCCCAACGGCGTGCCGCACGTCTCCTCGCGCACCCACGGGGTCGGCTCCTATTACTGGACCCTGCACGAGTTCTGCCGCGAGGAACTGCTGCGCTTCGTGTTCGCCGACGCCGATGACGAGCGCGCCCAATATTCCATGCTGGTCGGCCAGGTCGCGGCCAGGCTGCGGGCGTGGGCCGAGCCGGTGGGCGACGGCGGGGCGGTGCTGATCCGCACACCGGACGGCGAGGCCACCCCCGCCATCCGCACCTTCCCCGACCTGGTCGAGGTCATCGACCAGCGGCTCGCCGACGAGGGCACCCGCGCGGTGTGGGCGGGCGCGCAGGTGCCGCTGGGCACGGTCAACGCGTTCCTGCGGCGGCTGCGCAGCGCGATCAGGCCGCTTTCGCCGATCGTCCGCGGCGACCTGCCGGCCGCGGCGGCGCATTCGATCCGCACCTCTGACGCCCAGGTCACCATCGTCGACCTGCACAACCTGCCCGAGCGGGCGCAGCGGTTCGTGGTCGGCGTGGTGCTGCGCGGCGAGTTCGCCCGCAAGGAGAGCACCGGCTCGGCCCGCCCGCTGCTGTTCGTGGTGCTCGACGAACTGAACAAGTACGCCCCCCGCGAAGGCGACTCGCCGATCAAGGAGATCCTGCTGGACGTCGCCGAGCGCGGGCGCTCCCTCGGGGTGATCCTGATCGGGGCCCAGCAGACCGCCTCGGAGGTCGAACGCCGGATCGTGGCCAACTGCGCGGTCAGGGTCGCCGGGCGGCTCGACGCGGCCGAGGCCGCCCGTTCGGAGTACGGCTGGCTGCCCACGGCCGCCCGGGAGCGCGCGACCATCGCCAAGCCGGGCACCATGTTCGTCGCCCAGCCGGAGATCCCGGTGCCGCTCACGGTGAACTTCCCGTTCCCGGCCTGGGCGACCCGCCCCGCCGAGGCGGCGCCGCTGCCCGTGACGACGGCGGCGAGACCGGCCGACCCGTTCGCCGGGCTGCCCGGGACCGCACCGGAAGACGACATCCCTCCGTTCTGAGGAACACATGAAGATCTTGCACACGGCCGACTGGCATGTCGGCAAGGTCCTGAAGGGACGTTCCCGGCTGGACGAGCACCGCGCGGTGCTCCGCGAGCTGGTCACGCTGGCCAGACGCGAAGACGTGGACGCGGTGGTCGTGGCGGGCGACCTGTTCGACACCTCCGCGCCCACCCCCGAGGCGCAGGGCCTGGTGCTGCCCGCGCTGATGGCGCTGCGCGAGGGCGGGCGCGACGTCGTGGTGCTGGCGGGCAACCACGACAACCCGCAGCTCCTGGAGGTCTACCGGCCGGTGCTCGGCAAGCTCGGCATCCACGTGGTGGGCGGCTTTCGCCGCCCGGAGGCGGGCGGCACGCTGTCCTTCACCGCCCGCTCGGGCGAGCCGGTCCGGCTGGCCGTGCTCCCGTTCCTGTCGCACCGGTACGTCATCCGCGCGGCCGAGGTGCTGGCCGGCACCGCCGCCGACCACAACCGCGACTACGCGGGCCGGATCGGCGAGCTGATCGGCGCGCTCACCGCCGGCTTCGCCGCCGACACCGTCAACCTGGTCACCACGCACGGCACGCTGCCCGGCGGGAAGTTCGGCGGCGGCGAGCGGGAGGCTCAGTCGATCTTCTCCTACTACTTCGAGGCCGCCGCGTTCCCGTCCACCACCCAGTACGCCGCGCTCGGCCACCTGCACCGCCGCCAGCAGATCCCCGGCCCCTGCCCGATCTGGTACTCCGGCTCGCCGCTGGCGGTCGACTTCGGCGAGGAGGCCAACGCGCCCGGCGCGCTGCTGATCACCGTCGAGCCCGGCCGTCCCGCCGTGGTGCGCGAGGTCGCCTTCGACGCGCCCCGCGCGCTGGCCACCGTACGCGGCACGCTCGAACGCCTTTCGGCCGTGGCCGCCGACCTCGTGGACACCGAGACCTGGCTGCGCGTGATCGTGGAGGAGAAACCCCGCCCCGGGCTCGCCGACACCGTCAGGGAGATCCTGCCCGGAGCCATCGAAGTGGTGCTCGACGAGCGGTTCCGCCCTGTCAACCCGGTGCGCCAGGCCGGTCCGGCAGCGGCCGGGCGCAGCCCGAGGGAGCTGTTCCGCGACTACCTGACCGCCGCCGGACGGCACGACGACAACGTCGCCGCGCTGTTCGACCGGCTCTATGACGAGGTGACCACCTGATGCGCCCGCTGTACCTGCACCTCGCCGACTTCGGCAGCTTCCGCCGGCCGGTCACCATCGACTTCACCGACGTCGACTACTTCGCCCTGGTCGGCCCGACCGGGGCCGGCAAGAGCACGGTCATCGACGCGATCTGCTTCGCCCTGTACGGCACGGTCCCCCGCTGGGGCAGGGAGAACGTGATCGCGCACGCGCTCGCGCCGTCCGCCGCCTCCGGCAAGGTGGCCCTGGTGTTCGAGAGCGCCGGCCACCGGCACGGGGTGGTCCGCGCCCTGCAACGCGACGCCAAGGGGCGGGTGCACACCAAGGAGGCCAGGCTCGACGAGCTGGACCCGTCGGTGCCCGCCACGGCAGGGCTGGACGACCTGATGGGCGCGGTGCTGCGGCCGATCGCCGAGGGCGACGCGGTCACCGCCGAGGTCCAGCGGGTCACCGGCCTGGAATACCGGTTCTTCACCCAGTGCGTGGTGCTGCCGCAGGGCAGGTTCGCCGAGTTCCTGCACGCCCAGCCGCGCGAACGTCAGGACCTTCTGGTCCAGTTGCTCGACGCCGACGTCTATGAGCGGATCAGGCAGCGCGCCGTACGCGAGGAGGACGCCGCCAAGCAGGCCGCGGCCTTCGCTCGGGGCCGGCTGGCCCGGCTGGCCGACGCCGACGAGGCGGCCGAGCAGGCCGCCGCGGCCCGCCTTGAGTCGCTGCGCGGCCTCGCCGAGCGGGCCAGGAGCGACCTGCGGGCGCTGCGCGAACGCGACGACGCGGCGGCGGCGCTGCGCCAGGAGCGTACGGCGGCGCGCCAGCGCCTCACCGCCCTGACCGCCCTGGCCATGCCGCCCGACGTCCCCACGCTCGCCGACTCCGTACGGCAGGCCGCCGAGGCGCTGGCCCGGATGTCCGCCGAGGTCGCCAAGCTGGCCGAGGCCGAGCAGCGGGCCGACGACGAACGCGCCGCGCTCGGCGACAAGGCCGCGCTGACCGCCCTGCTCACCGCCGTGGACGATCAGGAGCGGGTGGCCCGCGCGCTCGGTTCGGCCAAGGCCGCCGCCGCGTCCGCCGCCACCGGGGCGGCCAAGCCGGCCGAGGCCGAACAACGGGCCGGCGCGGCGCTCGCCGAGGCCGAGCGCGACCGCGAGCGGCTGCGCGACGCCCACGCCGCCGCCGACCTGGCCCGCCGCCTGGCCGTCGGCGAGCCCTGCCCGACCTGCCTGCGGGCCATCACCGAGCTGCCGCACCACCCCGCGCCCGCCGATCTCGGCGCGGCCGAGCGTACGGTCCGCGCCCGCGGAGCCGACCTCGAACGCGCCCGCGCCGACCGCCGCCGGGCCGAGGTCGAGGCCGCCAGGGCCAAGCAGAAGGCCGACGAGCTGGAAGGCCAGCTCGCGGTGCTGGCCGCCCGGGCCGCCGCCGCCGACCGGGCGCGGGTGGCCGCGGAGCTGACCGCGATCGAGGCCGCCGAAGAACGCCTGGCCCGGGCCCGGCGGGCCACCCGGGCGGCCAGGGGCGAGCTGGCCCGCGCCGAACGCCGGGCCGCGGAGCTGCGGGAGAAGTCCGAGCGGTCCTGGCGCGAGGTGGACGCCGCCCGCGACCGGGTGGTCGCGCTGGGCGCCCCGCCGATCGACCGCGCCGACCTGCACGCGGCCTGGACCTCACTGCTGTCCTGGCGGGAGGAGGCCGTCACCGCCGAGCGCAAGGCGCTGGGCGGCGTGGAGGCCGAGCTGGCGGCCGTCGAGCGGGCCCGCGACCAGGAGCGGTCGGCCCTGGTGGCCCGGCTGGCCGGGCACGAGGTGCAGGTGGCGGCCGGTGCCACGCCGGAGGCCATCCACGAGACGCTGGCCGGGTCGGTCGTCCACGCCGAACACCGGCTCGCCCGGGTCAGGGAGAACCGCGTCCAGGCCAAGGAGCTGGCCGAGCAGGCCGCGGCCAAGGAGCGCGAGGAGCAGGTGGCGCACGAGCTGACCCTGCTGCTGCGGGCCAACGCCTTCGAGCGGTGGCTGTGCGCGGAGGCCCTGGCGCTGCTGGTGGCCGAGGCGTCGGTGACGCTGAGCGACCTGTCCGGCGGCCAGTACGAGCTGGTGCTCGGCGAGCGCGGCGAGATCGAGGTCATCGACCACGCCGAGGCCGGGCTGCGGCGCAGCGCCCGCACGCTGTCGGGCGGGGAGACCTTCCAGGCGGCGCTGGCCCTGGCCCTCGCGCTGTCCAGCCAGGTCGCCGGGCTCGCCGCGACCGCGGCCAGAAGCCTGGACTCGATCTTCCTGGACGAGGGCTTCGGCACGCTCGACCCGGCCACCCTCGACACGGTGGCCGCCACGCTGGAACGCCTGGCCGCCGGCAACGACCGGATGGTCGGCGTGGTCACTCACGTGCCCGCGCTGGCCGACCGGGTGCCGGTGCGCTTCGAGGTCAACCGCGACGGCCAGGGCTCGCACCTGCGGAGGGTGATGTCGTGACGACGACGATGCGGGATTCGCGGTTCAGCGTCGATCCGTGGGACCCGGGTTACGCCGCGGCGCTCACCAAGGAGGCCCTGGCCGAGCTGGGCTCCACCAGCGCCGAACTCGACCTCGACGTGGAGCTGGCGGCGGCCGGCTGGCGGCCGGTCGGCCCCGCCCCCGGCGCCACCCCGCCCGGCGTACTACTGGTCGCCGACGGCGTGCGCCGGATCGACGCCCGGGTGTGGATGCACGACCCGCAGGGGGCGACACCGACGCCCGGCATCGCCGCCTCCTACGCGGCGGGGATCGTCAGGTGCGGCCCGGAGGGCGCCTCGCTGGCCGCGATCGACGTGTGCCGGTCGGTGTTCAGCGCCGCGCCGTACGCATCCGACGTGAAGACACCGGCCGCCGTCTACCAGGCGCTGCCCGCCGCCGACGCCAGCATGGACGAGCTGTCGCTGGCGTTGCAGCGGCAGGTCACCCAACTGGAGGTCGAGCTGGCCGTACGCCACCGGCGGCAGGAGGGGGCGGACGAGCTGCTGCTGGTGGACGGCCCGTTGCGTGGCCGCACCCACCTGCCGCGCACGGTCGGCTACATCAAGACCCACCACACCGCCTACCTGCCACCGCCGCAGGCGGCGGTGGTGTCGGCGCTCGCGCCCGGGCAGCGCACCCCGATCTTCCTGATGGGCACGAGCTGGCGGCGGCACGCCTGGTATGTCCGGCTGCCGTCCGGATCGGCGACCCCGTGGGCCGGGGTCGCCCGCTGCGAGGCCGGCGCCGACCTGCGGCCGGACGAGGTGATCGAGCTGGCCGACTCGATCACGCTGGCCCTGCCGCAGCTCGCCGGGGTCGATTACAAAGATCCGCGGGCCCCCCAGAACCTCACGCCGATCGGCGGCCTGGAAAAGCTGCTGCGCCACCGGCTGGGCGACCCGCGGCTGCTCTACCGCGCGTTGCGCACCGCCGCCGCTTCGGCGTAGCTCGCGGGCAGGTCAGCAGCCCTTGGCGGCGAAGGCCAGGAACTGCGTGGTCTCCTCCTGCGAGAAGTTGTCGTCGGAGCCGATCACCACCGTGCACTGGCCATTGGCCAGGCGGGGGCCGAAGGCCAGGGCTTCGAGGTTCTGGACCGGCTTGCGGAACGACGTGAGGTCCAGCACCAGCTTCTTGGTCACCGGCCGGTACGCCGGGCCGGTGGCCAGCGAGTCGCGGCGCAGCACGTTCGTCGCGCGCCGCAGGTCGATCTCGTACAGCTTCACCGCGTAGCCCGCGCCCTCTCGCCAGGAGCGTTCGAGCGCCAGGTAGCGGTGGTCGTCGATGGCGAGGATCTCCGACACCCCGGCGTCGGACTGGCCGTCGGGCGGCTCGGGGGCGGCGGGCAGCGGGTCGAGCGGGTAGACGTACTGGCCCCTGGGCGTGCCGCCGCGGCTCCAGAGGGTGATCCGGGCCGGGGCGCCGTGTTCGGCGGTCACCGGCTCGCCGTCCTGGTGGAGCGGTCCTTCGACCATCGCGGCGATGCCGTGCGGGGTGAAGGTGAGCCCCTCGAAGCCGGAGTTGCGGCGGGGGCCGGTGTCGGTGTCGGTCATGGTCAGGTTGCCGGGCACCCGCAGCTCGCCGGTCTCGGTGCCCTTCTTGTTCATCCAGTGCACCTTGAGCGGGGAGACGGGCACGGTGGTGGTCCCGCCGGGGCGGTCGCCCTCACTGCTCCACAGCAGCCGCCCGCTGAACCGGTCGAAGCGGATCGCTTCGGGGTCGGGGGAACCGGCCTTGCCGTACTCGGGGTAGCCGGAGCCGTCCGGCCGCCGCAGCGAGGCGACGCCGGTCAGCTTGACCCCGCTGAACTTCCCGGTCTTCCTGTCGATGTCCAGGGTCCCGGTGTAGAAGCGCGGCGGCTGGTAGCGCCAGCGGTCGTCGGACAGGAAGTACCAGGTGCCGGTGCGCGGGTCGCGGTCCAGTCCGGAGAAGCCGCCGACCGTCGTGTTCTGGAACTCCAGCTTGTGGGGGAGCGTCTGCTCGCCCAGGAAACGGGTGATGCGGACCCGCGCGGGCGCGGCCTCGGCGGCCGGTACGACGGTGGCCACGGTCGTCACGAACGCCAGGGGGAGCGCGGCGGCCACCGCGACCGCCCGCCGCCTGGACCCCTTCCCGGACGGGGGGCGAAGGCGGTCCTTTCCTCGCGCATCCCGGCCGGCATCGCCATGGGCCGCCGGGGAAAGGCCCGCTCTTTGCCGAATTCTCATCTCTCTCCTCGCGTTTTGGGGGATAGCGAGGAAAATGACATCGTATCGGTGGAAAAAAGTCCACGAAGCCGTGCCGTAGGTCTTTCACGGGTATCCACGAATTCGCCCTACCTGATTTTCGGCGTGTCGGTAAATACCGGTTTACTGGTGCACCTATCGGCCGGCGGCATTTTCGGCCGCCCCGAACACGCGGTCGCGGACGTAGTCGAAATGCGCCCGAATCCCGCCGGCAACGCGCCCGGCGGCCTGTTCAGCCGGGCGTGGCGAGGCGGTCGGCCAGGCGGCGGACGTCGGTCAGGGCCGGGCCGGTGAGGCGGTGCCAGGGGGAGCGGCAGCGGCCGGTGTCCGGGCCGCCGAGGAGGGCGGCCAGTTCCTTGACGACCGGGAGCGTGCCGTGCCTGGCGGCGACGTCGGCGACCTCGCGGAACGGGCGGTGCAGGCGTACCGCGTCGTCCAGGCGGCCGGAGGACGCCGCCGCGTACACCTCGCGAGCCGCGGGGGCCAGGAAGTTGTAGAGGCTGCCGATCACCGCGTGCCCGCCCATCCCGAGCGCGGCGGGCAGCAGTTCGTCCCTGCCGAAGTAGACCCGGACATGCGGGGAGACCTCCTGCGTGCGGGCGAACTCCAGCAGGTCGCCATCGGTGAACTTGACCGCGCCGAACGCGGGAATGCGCTTGGCCGCGACGGCGGCCACGGCGGACGCGGGCACGCGCAGGCCGCTCATCTCCGGGGCGTGGTAGTAGCAGAACGGCACGCCGGGCGCCGCCGCCGCGATCTGCGCCAGGTGGTCCACCACCGCCTCCGCGCCGGACGGCGAGCCGTAGTACGGTGCCACCGCCGCGATCATGTCCGCGCCCTGCTCCGCCGCCTGCCGGGCCAGCGCGGTGGCCTCGCCGAGCGCGGTGTGCCCCACATGGACGCAGAGCCGCAGCCCCGGCGGCCGGTACGCGGCCCACGCCGCCACCAGCTCCAGCCGCTCCCCGGTGGACAGCGCCGCGAACTCCCCGGTCGTCCCGCCGACGAACGCGCCGCTCACCCCGGCCGCGGTCAGGTGGCGGGCCTGCTCGGCGACGACGTCGGGGCGCAGCTCCCCGTCCGGCCCGAACGGGGTCGGCGTGGCCGCCCAGATCTCCAGGCCGGCGCTGGATGGGTGGTGCATCGGGTGTCCTTCGCTCGTAGTGGCTCAGCCCTTGGTCGCCCCGGCGGTCAGCCCGCCCACGACGAACCGTTGCAGGAAGAGGAACGCCAGGAAGATCGGCAGGGCGACGACCGCCGAGACGGCCATCACGTCGTTCCAGCGGGTGCCGAAGGCGTTGGTGAGCCCGGCCAGTACCACGCTGACCGGCTGCATCTCCTCCCGCGTGGTCAGCGACAGCGCGAACACGAACTCCCCCCAGGCCCCCAGGAAGCTCACCACCGCCACGGTCACCATCCCCGGCACCGACACCGGCAGCGCGACCCGCCAGAACGCCGACCAGTGGCCGCAGCCGTCCACCCGCGCGGCCTCCACCACCTCCCCGGGCACGGTGAGGAAGTAGGGACGCAGCACGGTCACCGCCAGCGGCAGCGCCAGCGAGCAGTTGGCCAGCACCAGCCCGGCATAGGTGTTGACCATGTCCAGGCGGCTGAAGATCACGAACATCGGCAGGGCCACGTTGATCGCCGGGATCATCTGCGCGACCAGGAAGAGCAGCAGGACGGCGTTGGCGAACCGGATGCGGAAGCGGGCCAGGCCGTAGGCGGCGGGCAGCGCGAGGGCCAGCGTCACCAGCGTGGTGGCCAGGCCGATGATCGTGCTGTTGGCCAGCCCGCGCAGCACCCCGGGGCTGCCCAGGACGCTGCCGGTGTACGCGCCCAGGGTGGCGGGCGCGGGCAGCAACCGGGGCGGCGTGGCGAAGATGTCGCCCGGCTCCTTCAGTGAGGTGACCACCATCCAGTAGACCGGGATGAGGTACGCCCCCGCCACCACGACCCCCAGCACCGTGCTCAGCCAGGCCCGCGCCCCCTTCACGCGACCTCCTCCTTGCGCAGCGCGCGGAAGTAGAACAGGCTCAGCGCCAGCGGGATCAGCAGCATGATCGTGGTGGCCGCGGCCCCGGTGCCGAACCGGAAGAACGAGAACGCCTCCAGGTAGGCGTGGATGGGCAGGATCGTGGTGGCGTCGCCGGGGCCGCCCCTGGTCATCAGGTAGATCGTGTCGAAGGTCTTGAAGGTGGTGACGAAGAGCAGCAGCAGTACCGTCACGCTGACCGGGCGCAGCAGGGGCAGCGTGATCCGCGAGAACCGCTGCCAGGGCCCGGCCCCGTCGATGGTGGCCGCCTCGTGCACCGGGCCGGGGATGCTCTGCAGCCCGGCCAACAGCAGGATCATCGCGAACGGCGCGGTGGACCACACCGTGGCCACGATGACCGACGCCAGCGCGGTGGCCGGCTGCACCAGCCAGAACACGTCGGCGTCGAGCAGCCCGAGCCCCCGCAGCGCGGCGTTGAGCAGGCCGTAGGTGCCGTCCAGCAGCCAGCGCCAGATGTTGGCGCTGACGACCGAGGGCAGCACCCAGGCCACCAGCAGCGCCGAGCGCAGCAGGCCGCGGCCGGGAAACCTGTGGTTGAGGAACACCGCGAGGGCGAGCCCGGCGGCGAACGACAGCGCCACGCTGACCACGGTGTAGACCATGGAGGTCCACAGCGCGGAGCGGAACTCGGCGCCGCCCAGCTCGGCCCGGTAGTTGGCCAGGCCGGCGAACTCGCCGCCGCCGGCCACGATCTCCCTGAGCCCGACGTCGCGGAAGCTCAGGTCGACGGTGAAGGCCAGCGGGTAGAGCACCGTCGCCACCATGAACAGCACGGCGGGCAGCACGAACGCATAGGCCACCGGCGGCACGCGCTGCCGCCCTGCCCGGACGCGGGAGGGCTTCACCGGGTCAGCGCCTCGTCGATCTTCCGCTGGGCGTCGGCGAGGGCCCGCTCCACCGGTACCGAGCCGCTGACCGCGGCCTGGAGCGCCCCCTGGATGTGGGTGAACACCTCGGTCGAGTTGCGGGCCAGCGCGCCGGTCGGGGCCCAGGCCGAGCGGAGCTGTTCGCGGAACACCGCGCGGATCTCGTCGCCGTCGTCGGGGACGTCGGTCCTGGCGGGCAGCTTGTTGCGCGCGGGGAGGTACCCGGCGAGCACGTCGGGCCGCTGCATCCAGGTCAGCAGGTCCCAGGCGGCGTCCGGGCGCGCGCTGCCGGAGGTGATCGTCAGGTTCTCGGCGGCGAGGAAGGTGGTCCGCCGGGCGTCGCCGGGCAGCAGCGCCACGTCCCACTTCAGGTCGGGGTTCTCGGTGCGGAGCGTGCTCACGTAGGTGGCCGAGTTGATCATCATGGCCGCCCGGCCGTTGGCGAACTGGTTCTTGACGTCCTCCTCGTTCCAGCCGAGCATCCCTTTGGAGACGGCCCCGCGGTCCACCATGGCCTTGACGTGGCTCAGGGCCGCCCGGCCCTGCGGGGTGTCCACCTTCGCCGGATCGCCGCCCGCCACGAGCAGCCGGATGACGAGCGCGGTGGCCCCCTCCTCGCCCTCGATCCCGCTGATGGCCAGGCCCTGCCGGCCGTCGCGGGCCAGTTTCCGGGCCGTCTCGCCCAGCTCGGCCCAGGTCTTGGGCGGTTCGGTCCGGGCCCGGCGGAAGATATCGGTGTTGTAGTAGATCGCGTAGCTGTCGGCGACGTGGGGCAGGCCGTACGTCTTGCCGCCGACCTGGGTGGTGTTCCAGCTCGCCGGCAGGAAGCCGGCCTGCTTCCCCCAGGCGGCGACCCGCGGGGTGAGGTCCGAGATGACGCCTGCCTCGGCCATGGCCTGCGTCGCGGTGGCCCCGATCAGCGCGACGTCCGGTAGTTCGCGCCCGGCCGCCGCCTGAAGCAGTGTGCGGTTGAACTCCCCGAACGGGATGTGCCTGACCTCGACCGTCACGCCGGGGTGGGCCCGCTCGTACTTCTCGATCAGCTTGACCAGCGGGCCTCCGGTGGCGCTGTCCGGCGGGCCGTAGAAGTGCCAGAAGCGGAGCGCGCCCGGCCCGCCTCCACCGTCGCCGCCGCAGCCGGCCAGGGACGCGGCGAGCGCCACCAGCAGCGCCGCCCACCGAGCAGGTCCGACCCTCCGCATCGCCCCTCCAGCGTGTGTCGTGGGTCACACGGTTCGGACCATAGGTAAGACATCTGACGTCGTCAACGCTATGACGGAGAGTCGCGATTATGGGTCGCCCCGGATCCTTGTTATGTTGCAAGGCTTGCCTGCGGAAAGGAGATCATCGATGACATCGGCCCAGAGCGGCGCTGAGCCCGCGTACACCAGCGACGCGGACGTCCAGAAGTACCGGCTCGGTCCGGTGCGGCCGCACAACGCGCCCGTCCACCTCGCCGAGTACGACCCGCGCTGGCCCGAGTTGTTCGCCAGGGAGGCCGAGCGGGTCCGCTCGGTGCTCGGCGGCACCGCCCTGCGCGTGGAGCACGTCGGGTCCACCTCGGTGCCTGGCCTGTGCGCCAAGCCCATCATCGACATGCTGCTGGTCGTACCGGACTCCGCCGACGAGTCCGCCTATGTCCCGCCTCTGGAGGCGGCCGGGTACCGGCTGTGGATCCGCGAGGCCGAATGGCTGGAGCACCGGCTCCTCAAGGGACCGGACACCGACATCAACATGCACGTGTTCAGCGAAGGGGTCGGCGAGATCGACCGGATGCTGAGGTTTCGTGACCGGTTGCGCGCCGACGAGGCCGACCGGAACACGTACGCGGACGCCAAACGCGAGCTGGCCCGGCGTACCTGGCGACACGTCCAGCACTACGCCGACGCCAAGACCTCGGTCGTCCAGGACATCATGGAACGCGCGGACCCGGCCCCCTGACCCCAGGGCCGAAGCGTTCTCAGGTTGTAAGACCGAGTAGCTGTAGGCCGTCCATTGGGTGGCTGCGGTAGTGATCGGTGGCGGCGGCGATGTTGGTCCAGCCGATCAGGCGGACCAGGCCGATGGCCAG
>NZ_JBIRBB010000018.1:0-190930 GCF_044326295.1 Spongiactinospora sp. 9N601 | reverse complement strand
ATCGACTGGCGTAGACACCCAACGATCATGAGGGGTCGCGTTTGTCATCCGCGCCCAGGGGTGCCCTTACCGCCCGGTCTCATCGAGCCCACATGTGTCCCACCAGCCGAGAACGCTTCAGCCCTGCACCCCCGGCGCCCTTGGAGACCAGGACCTCGCCGCCGCTGGGATCGAAGGCGGGATGCCAGCGTTCGCGAGTCTCAGGAGGTGCCCACTTCCTCCGACCGATGTCGTAATGCCCATGAAGTGATGTATCACCATCTGCGGCCGACCCTCGAACAGATTCCCCTGGCAACCTTTCCATTGGGTCGCTCGAACGGTATGGCTTGTCCACACCAGCAACCGGCCACCGCTAACACGTACATCGCGCCTCCACCGACCGAGACCTCCATATTGCAAACCTCAGAGGTCTCTCCATGGCCTGGCGCATCATCGTTCTGATCACGAAGACAGGACGATCACATGACCACACCCCTCAAGCTCCGGACATATCTACGCACACAGTGCATCACTGGACATAGTTGCGTGGGCTACATGACCTCGCATCAATAGACTCATGACGCTAACATAACCAGGACCATCCTCTACGAGTAGGAGAGCCATGTACTTCCGCTATCCCGCTTGCCAGATGCGGCAAACATCCCAGGCAAAACCGCTCATCCTCTTCTCGGCTCCGGCAACAGAGATCGAGCAATGGGCAGGCGTTCCCCAGCGGCAGCGACTCCATGGCGAGGAAACGGTCGGCTTTCAGCGTGAAGAAAGCGTCTCTCGTGTCGCCGAAATTTCAGCTTTCTTCGACAATCCACACAACATTGTCCAGAATCCGCTATTGGGTGCCCTCCAAAGCGCGCAGTCGGTTACTTTCGTACCCGTCGACGAGGACCAAAGTGTTGGTCACGTAGTGATCGAGTACGAAAGCATCGATGACCTTAAGCTCCTGGACCTTCTTAGGCGGCTCCGCGACCGACTGGAGCAACGTATACCAGGGCTCCTAAGCGCCCCTATCCCGCAAGGTCGGTATCAGAGAACTTTGGCAGAGGCAGCCAAAGAGCATGGGATGCCTCACGATCCCGATGTTGATCTGGATGACGTAGACAGTGAAGATGATTTTGATCCGTCGGCCGATGATCCGGAAGACATTTCGGGCATCTTGCTCGCCGAAGAAACCAGAATAGTCGACTTCTATATCGAGATCCGGACTCGTATTGCAGCACTGGAAAAGTTCCCATCAGAAGAAGACCCCGACTCAATAGTAGGTTTCACGAAAGAAGCCGTAAAATCCTATCTCCTCCCGATAGTTCTAGTCGACGGACAGCATCGTCTTCGCGGAGCAGTTAGAGCAGCCCGGGCGTCGCTCGAAACACCTATTGGGAAGAAGAGGCTAATGGAGGCCCTCTTTGGCGAAGGCAGTGTCGCCCCTGATGAGATTGACCCCGACTCGCTTGCCAGCAATCTCATCAAACACAACGATAGATGGCTTCCCATGTCGCTTCTTATGGATGACAGCCCCAGCGAACATGTCTTCCAATTCGTTGTAGTTAATCAGAAGGCAACCCCTATGGGTAAGGCTCTTCTGGGCACGATCGTCTCAACGAGTTTGAGCAAAGAGGAGCTCGAGCCAGTCGCTCAACGCCTCAGAAATGCCAAAATACAGCTCGACGACTCACGTGCAGTCGCCTATCTGACTCGCGCCGAAGAAAGCCCATTTAAAGGGCTGGTCCAGACCGGAATTGTTGGTGATAACCCAGAGCATCTGCAATGGACAGTTCTTAAAAGTCTCGTCCAAGTCTTCCGTGAACTAACAGGCGGGAAACTATACGGCCAGAAGAACGACTACGCCAGAAAATGGCGACGCGAATTCCTCCCTCAAAGCGAGCTCGTATCTGAGGGGGATACGGACGAGGCAAAGTTCAAGATCTGGAGTCAGGCAGATGGACCGTGGCGCACCGTCTTCATGAGATTTTTCACACTCGTAAGAGACAAATTTGGCGTCATCGATGACATGCGGGCGCCGAACGCATGGGGAAGTAGCAGGGGCAACCTATTCAACATGGTCAGTCTCACGATCTTGGCAGCTGATTACTTCGAATATCTGTGCATGCGGAAAAGGACGCTTAACCACGTCGCCGATGTCGATGCAACATTCGAAGACTGGCTCGATGGAGTTAAGGACTCCTACTTCGCACGCGAATGGCCGCTACCCACAGGCATGAAGAAGGATCAGCGACCCGTTAAAGTGAAGTGGGCATCGCTTTGGTCCGAATATAGGCGCGATCCTTCTACCGGCCTTCCCAAGGCCATCGAGTACGTTCCCAAGTAACGATATGCAATCGAACCAGGTACGGGGTTTCCTCCGTTCATTGGAAGAGCTAGATAGGAATCGGTGGGATCGTGAAGCACTCCAGGAGTTCGCGAAACTCAAGGTGCCTCACCACATGCTTGGGCCGAAACAGCTACTACTGGAGGTCGATGTAACTGTACTCCACGCCTGGTGGTTCATCGAAAGTGTGGCTGATCTAGCTATTTATGTTCACGATGAAAGTACGCACATCCTTCACCTGGGAATTGATATCCTCCGTGAGACCCGGCGACGCTACCCAACGCTTCCACTCGATGAAGTTAAGCAGCTCGCTGAAACACTTACGGAGATAGCCTGGGGAGAAGTCCTTCAGCGGCGTGCAAGAAAGAGACACAGCATCACGCTTGCCGACCGGAGGCTACTTTGGTCCAATGCACAGCCGGACCCTCGATGCTATCTTTGCGGCTATCAGTTCTCTCCCCAGGCCGGCGCCCGCCTTGTCCGTTCAGGCAATGCGCCAATCCCAGAACCGCCATTCGTGGATTTCACCCGGCCGCGTGGCCTTAATCCTCGGGATCTTAGGATAGAGGTAGACCATGTTCGGCCGGTTACAGCAGGAGGCTTGACTGACATCAGCAATCTGAGGCTAGCTTGTGGTTGGTGCAATCGCGTTAAGAGCAAATATGGCAGCTTATACGATGTTGGCTCATGGGCTCTGGGAAAAATCCTAAATCCACACCTCGGGTGGGTGACAGTTCCTCAGCCCTTCTGGGTCTTACGCCTTGTCAGTATGACTGGTCGGTGTGAAGAAGCGTCTGGCTGTACTGCGACATTGGATACCCATGAACTGTTCGCCGGACCGCAGAATGCTCGCGGTGCTCTTAATCCAGCCAACTTCGCTGTCTACTGCTCTGACCACGATCCATGGTCTTATGAGAGGTTTGTTTCACTTGCCACTGCAAGGTCACGCATCTGAAGCCAAATAGTAAACAATTCTCAGAGTCGACGTAGCCCGCAGATGATTCGTCAATACTTCGTGAGGGGAGACTGGTTATCCATCTACCCTTTCCCGGCTCAAAGATATCTTCGGACGTGCTGATACGAAGGCCTCGTTCAGGCAGGCGGTCCTTAGGCATGAGACGAGTGAAGCTATCGTGTACCGCTACTGCGAGACGACACGTGCTGCCTCAGAATGCGCCGAAATTCTCTATTATGCTGCGTTACCCGGTCGGAGTAGGTGATTGTCTGCGAGCAGTGCCAATATTCGTGACGACCAACCGGTTGCTGTCCTCTTCCGGCCAACAGCGAAAGAGCGACCACCGCTTCCTATAATCGATCATGCATCGACAAGTCGACAGCTGGCTCCGGAGCGAGCCGTGACGATAATTGCAAGTCTCAGCTTGAGATCGCAAGTGGAGCCCAAGACCCACCCGAAAGGGTCCCGGTTCAGTCATGAAACCGCTCTTGCCCCGCTACCGGCCCGAGACAAAGACCATCTGTCTCGTCAAAAGCGCGTCGGGATAGCGCCTGTTAGATGTTCGTCAACTAGTACGGCAGTCTCCATTCGCGAGCTGAGCTGTGGGTTTACGCGAGGGCCAGGCGGGCGCGTTTATGAAACCAGCGGGCCCGGGCCTGGTGTCGGCGTCGCCAGATCGACCAGTGGGCGGCGTTCAGCAGTGAGGGTGGTGACATGGTCGCGGCGATGAACAGGCGTTTGATCTCGGCGACGGTCATGGGGATCATGCCGGTGTCGGCCGGGGGTTGCTGGCCTGGTCGGACGGGTGGCGGGGCCTGGGTGTCGGTGCGGTGCCGAGCGGCCGCAGCGCTGACGGCGCAGATGGCCAGGGCGGCCATGACGAGCACGAGGTGTCGCAGGAGCGCCTCGTAGAGACGGACCTGGGACTGGTCCAAGCCGAACAGGTCCTTTCCGAACTCGAAACTCTCCTCTACCGGCCACCTCAAGCCCGCGCCGGCGATCAGGCGAGGCAGGGTGACCGGCTGGCCCTCCGGCACGAAGCAGTTGTGAAAGGCCAGTTCGCCGCTCTTGCGGTGCCTGCGGACGAGCAGGAAGTGCGCGGGCCGGCAGTGGCGATCCAGGCCCAGGCATAGGCGCGTTCGCCTTTGGAGCCCTCACGGCCGAGCGGACGGTCCAGGCGCGTTTCGGCCTGCAGTGTCGGGCGACGGCCTGTTCGCAGGTCAGACGGGTGCCGCCGCCCAGGGGCAGGATGAAGGAGGAGCGTACCCGCAGCACGTAAGCCTGCTCGTGTTCCTCCAGGAAGGTGCGCAGCTTGGTGCAGGCACCGTAGACCTCGTTGCCGGCGATGAAGTCGAAGACGATGCCGTCGAGGTAGGCGTCGGCGAGCAGGCTGATGGCCAGTTCGCCCTTGGTGGCGAAGACCAGGTCCAGAGGCAGGCCGGTGGTGGTCGCCGTGACGGGGTCGCTGATCTGCTCGGCGGGGATCCACTGGCGGGCGCCGATCAGCGCGTGCCCGGTCCCGGCTCGGATGAAGGCCAGATAGACGGTGTTGACGCCGTTGTCGATGCCGCCCGCGCAGCCCATGTACTGACGCTTGACTCCTGAGGTGGCCCGGCCCCTCTTCTCTTGGCCGGACTCGTCCAGCGCGCCACGGTCAGGCCGGCGGGGCCGGGGGCGGCGTTCAGCCGTTCGGCGGCGTAGCGGCGTACCACACTCATCGCCCCGGCGGTGTCCCAGCGGGCGCGGTTCAGCAGGCGTTGAGTAGCGGCGGGAAAGCGGTCCCCGGCGTGCTCGGCGATCGTCCAGCCGTTACGTTTGGGCAGTCGGACATGACAGCGCGGATGTATTTGGCGGCTTGCAGGCGGAGCTCGATCCGGGCGAACATCGGGGCCAGTGCGATGAGCAGGTCGTCAGTGTTCCGTTGCACGCGGCGTGCCTCTAGGATGAGCGCGGCAGCCGTTCTCGATCTTGTACTCGTCACAAAGTCATGATCACGAGCGGCTGCTCTCGTTGTGCCTGCTTCCGATCACGAGATCACAACGGCCTCTCGCTCGTCCTCGCTGGTCAAACCGCGAATGGAGACTGCCGCACTAGTCCACAAGCCGAACACCTCTCGTCTTTTCGATCAGACAAAAGACAGGCGGTACAGCTCACTACACTTATAAGATCTAGGCAAGAGCAGCCTTTACCAGATTATCCACCGAGTTTAGATCACCTCGCCCTGCAAGATACCCAATGCCGCGATGTAGGTGTGTAATGAGTGTCCTCCCACAAGCTTCCTCGGTTGGTTCATTGCCATCACGCTGACATCGGGATCTAATCAATGCCATGTAGATATCCCCGTAAGCTCCAGCGAAGGTGCGCCAAGACATCTCGATATTGGAATCGGTAACGACATCACGCACTAGGGGAGGCGTTTTGTCTTGCAAAGATACAGCTAGAGCCCAGCGGCACAGGACGTTCCAGTTTTTAATGCCAGTGACTCGTTTAAGCTTGATCAACTGATCCTTGGCCGGTCGAGACAATCGGATTGTATCAAGCGACATAGCGAGTCTTTCCCCATCCGTATCCGCGTTCGATTGTGGTTGTGAGCGTTGTATCGTCGTGGACCAATGTGTACGTCTGCGCGATCGATGGGATGAGGCGCTGTAGCAGCTCATCGTCGATCTCTTCGTCTGTCGATAGCAGAAGCACTTGGTGGCTTGCATGCGGGAAGTAACGCTCAACTAGATTCAGTCTGTGCCGACTATCCAGTCGACCCAGCGGAGTATCGATGACGCTCGGGAGTCTGTTACCCGCTACGCGAGCTAGACCCCAGAGGAGGGATACCGCCAAGAGCTGACGCTCGCCTGCGCTCAGACGTGCAGGATTGAGGTCGTCGCCGTCCGCGCCAATCAAGGTCAAGGTGAACTTGCTAGTGTCGATGCGGAGGTCCTTGACCAGGCCGTCCTTCCGCATTAGGCGGCTGAAGCTGTCTAGTACAGCAACCTCCAACCGACTGATATGACGCTGCAGCAGGAGCTCTCCGAATTTATCCAAAGTCTTACGAGCACGGTCGGAGTACGAAACCACACGGGCACGGTGCTCGATCTCGGCTAGTCCCTTGGCTCGTTTGGCGTATGCCTTCTCGCGGGCTGCCTTGAGCTGCACATGTTCCCGGACACGTGCAGCGTGAGCCTCCTCCGTGGCGTGCAGTTCCCGCTCGAGGTCTTCCACGCGCTGACGGACCTTGTCCTGTCGGGCGATAAGGCCGACGATTGCATCTTCTGCTGGAACGCCAGCCAACTGCCGATCTAGCGCGTCGAGCTCCACTCTGAGCTCGTCAGACTCAGTGAGCAGCTCTTCCGCACGCTGTGCTTCGCTCTCAAGAACTCGGTCAAGCGAGTTGAGTTGCTGGATGCCGGTCGCCGACATCTGAATCACTCTAGGAACGTCCGCATCTGCCGCGCGCTGGGCACGATCCTCTTCCATGAACTGGGTGATCTGCTCAAGCTGAACATCCGATATGCCGTTGCCGAGTAGCGAGAGAATCTCCTTGTCTCGCTTGTGCAGAGCATCAAGCAGCTGCTCGGCGTGGACCGCATCTTCCTCTCGAGCTACCTGTGCACGCAGAGCTTCCAGCTGATCCTTGAGGAGCAGGAGTGGAAGCGGTCCTGCTGCTATGGTGTTGGCAAGAGTCGCGCTTACAGCTGCGAGCCGGCCCTTCGCGTGGGCACTCTTTGCTTCTAGCTCCGCCCGACGGCGGAAGAGGTCTCCCCCTTCCTTAGCGAAGGCGGCCTGGACAGCCTTCAGCTCCTTCTTCTCATGTAGGAGACCGGCTTTTGCGGAAGCGACTCGCTGAAGCGCATCAGCTCTGGCCACCTCGTTTTCCTCAAGCTGAGCTTCTATAGTGGCGATCAGCTCGAGTGCGGCCTTGTCTTCTCGGCTAACCTTCTGGCGTCGTTGAAGAGCCAGCAGGTCGGTTCGCAACTGTTCGACCGTGCTGACCCCTAGCAGCGATTGAACCGCCGACTCGATGACTGGAGCAGCCCGCTCAGGATCAGCAAGCGATTCGATCTTCTCACCGTCAAAGAAGAAGAGAGATGCGACTTCCAGCGGTAGGAGATCCTCTACATAGTCTGTCCATGTGTCACTGACAGCCTTATCGTGTTCGCCGTTGACGAATACCGCCAGTGACTCGCGGAGAGTCTTTCCCGAGATAGACCAGTTTCGCTCAATACGGTAATGACGTTGCTGCCCTTCAACCGTGGTCGAAAACCAGAGTTTCACGCTTGCCTGCTTGGGCGCGGCCTGGCGGTTCACGCTGTCACGGAGGAATGCGTCGTAGGAGCGGTTCCCCCTACCGCTGCACCGTGCTCGGGAGCCGTACAACGCAAGTTGGATAGCATCTAGCAGCGTCGTCTTCCCGCAGCCGTTGAGGCCGCCGATCAGGATGATCGGCTTGCCCGGCTTGGGATTGAGAGAGAGGACCTGCCTGCCGAGGTATGCTCCGAAGTTCTCGAGAGTGATCTCATGCAGGAGCATCGGTGCTCTCTTCGTCCAATCCGATCAGGGTGGGGGCGACCTTGTTCTGCTGATTGCGTTTGGCTAGGTCAACCGCATCATCCGCATCCGTGTAGTAACCCTTCTTAATCGCCTTCTCAAGTGCTTCGAACAGTCCGGAGCGACGAGTCATCGTGCGGAATCTCCGCTCAACTGCAAGTAGCTCGCGCATCGTCTCGAAGTGCAGGTCATCTCCGTCGCAGACCTCACGAAGCAGCTCTACTTCATCCGCAGCCACTGCGAGGTGCTGGTCGAGCGGACCGCCGGGGAACTCCTCGCCTGTCTCCTGCTTGTAGATCTGGGGCAGCGAATCCTCAACCTCATGCTTCTCGAAGACCCAAATACGCCGGATCTCATGCAGCTCGTTCATGGTAATTAGCTCGATGTCGCGCACATGCTCCGGAGCGTTGTTTCGAATCCAGGTCTGCGCGTTAAGGAGTTTGCGGAGCCACTCCTCACGGGCCTTCTGTGTGTACGGTCCAGGAACGTTGCGATCGTGGAAGAGCTGAATCGTGCCGTTCATCTTCCGGAAGTCACGCAGATGGCTGTCGTCGGGAGCGTCGAGCTCGTCGCGCAGCTCCAGGAGCGGAAGCATCCACTCCTTCTCCTCGTCGTTCTGAATCATCGCCGACATGGACTTGTCCTTGTCAACGAGGGTGCACGTCCAGCAGCCGAAGCGGCTGTCACCACAGGAAGGAGTGGTGTTATCTACCACCAGCGGGCATTCTCCGTCGCTCGAGGCTCCTTGATACATGGTGAGTAGGTCCTTGTTCGGATGCCCCCAGGGGTTGGGCTGCTGCATCAAGAACGTCCAGACCTCGTCGTTGCTCCACGCCTCGACGGGGCTGTAGACAAGGGAGTTGGGAAGGTTGCCGTTGGGCGAGAGACGGTCTCGGACACGGCGCTTCTCGTGGCGCTCCATCACTCGGGCGCGAGCCTGGCTCTCGGCCTTGCGGATGCCCAGGACCAGGATCGCCTCACCGTGGTCATGCACGACTCGGCGAATAAACGAATTAGAAGGCTTGATCTTCAAGCGTTCGGTGCACCAGCGAAACTTCGGCTTAGGAGCGGGGTATCCCTTGCCGATCAAGCCGACCCAGAAGGTGTCCTTCACATCAGGCACCAGCCGATTCGGTTGGATCGGAAGGTGCTGCTTCTCTGCCGCCCTACGCATGGTCTCCAGCGATTGGGTCACCCAAGCAGCGACGACCGGGTTCTCAACCAATGTGTCCGTACTGATGACATAGACGGGTTTGGTGCGCTGATCGGGCTCTAGGCCTAGTAGCGCCAGCCACACGAGTTGAAGCACCGCAGTGGAATCTTTGCCGCCGCTATAGCCGACGACCCAAGGAACCTGATCGGCTAGGTATAGCTCACGGATCTCTGCGGTCAGCTCGTTCACCACCGCGGCGAGACCGCCCTGACTCTCAAAGGGGACGGCGCGCCGGGTGGGCGTGTTCAACATGACGGCACTGCGCGTCGGGGTGCTCATCGCTCTCCTCGGTGGTAGGCGTCTTCTGCCTGCTGCTCATCGGCAGTCAGTTCGAGACCGAGCTGCTTGCGTAGGTAATTCACGGTAAGTACGACGTTTTGGTGATTCTTCGAGACACGGCCACCGATGATTGCACGTCCCTCCCAGTCAGGATTGGTCCGTGACCAGTCCACGTCCCGAAGCGGCGCCAGCCGCGGCTTCCACTCCTCTGGATCGAGGGAATCACGAAGCAGTGTGTTCCCGAGCAGCCCTAGCGCATGGAGTGCAATCCCATGCGTATGTAGGTACTGCTTGCGTATCTCGGAGGCGGACAGGGATCGTCTCCGCACCTCTCCCCAGTCCGGGATGAGATCATCTATAGCTTCCCAGTAGCCCCACGACAGGCGTTCCCCGTCCTTGCCGCTGGTCAGCTCTAGCCCCTGAAGAAGGGCGCTCATCGCCGAGTACAGGGCGCTGAGCGTGAAGAGCTTGCGCGATCGAGCTGAGAGGTTGCTGCTCTCCATCTCTACGAAGTTGCGGAACACCGGGCACTTCAGCGCTAGGAGCCGTGTCAGCTGCGAGAGCTCATCCCGATGGTCGTAGAGGACACCTATGGAACGAGCCGGCCGCACGGCATGGCGGTTCAGGTCGGCGAACATCTGCTGGCTGCGCTCAAGGCCCGCGTCATGGAAGAAGACGACGGCGATGGTCTCATCGCCGAGCGATGGGTTCTCTTTGAGTGCCACCTCGATCGCAGCACGCCGGTGCTGGCCATCATTGATCAAGAAGCGCGATGCCATCGGGATGTGCAGCTGACCAACACGCAACCCTGGCCCCTGGTCCGCCACCCCTACGAAGCGCATGGCGCCATCGACGGAGGCGGTTAGCGCAGAAAAGACGTAATCATCAGGGTTGTCCAGGATGTACCGGGCGAGCGCTGGAACTCGTCCCTTGTTCAGGACTCGCTGCGCCCGAACCTCGGGTGCCAGCTCGTCCTCATCGAACAAGAAGATCTTGGGAATGAGACGCAACGGACACATCGATACGTAGTACTCGCGCCCTGCCTGCACACCGCGGATAGCTGGGAAGGTGTACTCGAAGCCTGCAGTTGTGGCGTCTCCGCCTTGCTGCGCCAGCGTGTGTGCTCCCACGCGGTCCACGGTACCGTAAGTACGTGTACGTTTTAACGTACACACGTGATCTGGGGTCGACAATTACGAGAGCTGGTGTGCACGTGGTCGCCTACCTGGATGCCGCTGCAACGACGAGGGTATTCCCCGAGGTCGCCGAGGTCGTCCTGCACTGGATGTCCCGAGACTTCGGGAATGCGGGCTCGCGTACCCACGAGTATGGAACTCGCGCCAAGAAGGCGGTAGCCCGCGCGCGCGAAGGCATCGCAGCCCACCTCTCCGCCCGCCCGGATGAGTTGATCTTCACCAGCGGCGCAACTGAGAGCAACAACATCGCCATCCTGGGTCTAGCTCCCTTCGGGGCTAGACGTGAACGCCGTCACATCATCAGCACCGCCATTGAGCACAAGGCTGTTCTGGAGCCACTCGAGCACTTGCAGTCACAGGGTTTCGAGGTTGAGCTGATCCAACCGGGCCCTTCTGGCCGAGTGAGCACAGAAGCCGTGCTGGAACGGCTCCGTCCCGACACGCTGCTCGTGTCTGTGATGCAGGTCAACAACGAGACAGGTGTCATCCAGCCAGTCGCCGAGCTGGCTGAGCGTCTCCGCTCCACCGCCACCTATCTTCATGTTGACGCGGCCCAGGGCTTTGGCAAGCTGCCGGACGACCTTCGCGTACCGATAGATCTCATCAGCTTCAGCGGGCACAAGATCGGAGCGCCAAAGGGGGTTGGCGGCCTGCTCATCAGACGCCGCGGGCGGGACTCCGTGCCGCTGACCCCCCTGATGTACGGAGGCGGACAGGAACGCAAGCTCCGCCCCGGCACGCTTCCGGTTCCGCTCATCATGGGCCTGTCCCGAGCTCTTGAGGTGTTCGAAAGCGAACGTACCCAGTGGCTCCAAGCGGCCAGCGAGTTCCGCGCCCGTCTGCTGGAGGGACTCGGCAAGACTCGGTTCAACCTCCACGGCGACCAAGAGCACGTGGTCCCGCACATCCTCAACTTGTCATTCGAGGGTGTGGACACTGAGGCCTTGATCTTGCAGCTGAAGAACTACGCCGCGGTGGCCACCGGGTCCGCCTGCACGAGTGCGTCATACACTCCAAGCCACGTCCTCGCGGCGATGGGACTGCCCGAACAACAGGCCAACAATGGACTGCGCCTCTCATGGTTCCCCGATCAGGCTCAGGCACTGGACATCGACGAGTTCGCAAGCATCATCGCCGAGTACCAAGCCGGCATTGCACCGGTTAGTGCCTCTTGATCAGGCGGTGACCACGGAGCTGGCGTCCGCAGCGGACGAGCTCGGCCTCCCAACCTTGCTCTGTCCCGATGAGATGGGGATTGGCGTATAGGCCTGCTCGCAGCTCGCTATCGGTAAGTCGCCGACACTTCGGGACATCCGGATCATCCGCATGGAGAAACTCATGCTTGCGATGGAGCAGAGGCCTGTTCTCCGACTGCTCGTAGGACATGTGCGAGGTCTTGAATGTGGTGAGATCGACCATATACGACGATCGCAGCCGCGGATGCGGATCCGTGTCGAACTCCGGATAGTCCAGCCAACTCACGCCCCTACCCTGATGGCGCAGCTTGGCCAGCGTCCACTCCTGCGGACGTCCTGCCGCGAGCGAAGCGCAATGCTCATACAGGCGCAGCACAACGGGCATGTGATCAATCGCCCGGCGATGCACGTACAGGGCTGTTGGCGTGAGCTTACCGACCTTCGAGCCGTTCATCGCACCACGGACATAGGCGTCGTCGCGCAGCTTGAGCAGGAGACGATCGGACCGCATGCATGCTTCCTTGTAGGAGCTGAAGAACGCTCTTACGTCGAGCTGCACGGAAAGCGGGAGGCATCCGAAGGGACCACGTCCGTTGAACAGCTCCACCCCGAGGAACAGCAGCGTGGTCAAGGTGGATCTCTTCGCACCCTCCGCGACCTTTGAAGGATCGGCCGACACCCGAATGATCCGCTGCAGTTCAGCGGTGTTGAGATGGGCCAGGAGCTCCACCATCTGCGCCGGCATCTCCTCTACTCGTGGCGCTCTCCCTCGTTGCTCTGTGTAGTCGACTACGGACGCAATCGCCGATGCCGCGTCGTCAGAGGCTAGCCAGATGGCCGCCGGCGCGATCCGGCGAGCCAGATAACTCAGGCGTGCCTCATCCCGCTTGAACGCGTAGACGATTCCGGGAGTCGCAGAGACGCACCGGACGCCTGTGACGTCCTCAACGTAACTTCGGAGCTCGCCAGCGCTGAACAGGTGCTGAAACGTCCGCCGCCCGGTAAGCACCCCGTCGCCGAAACCCGTACCCCTGACCTTGGACTTCTCCCAGGTGAGCCGGGTGGAGACCACCAAGGTCTCCTTGGCAAGTTCCCATGCCTTGACGAGCGTACGACGCCGTTCCTTCGGGTCCTCGATGATGTTGAGGACATAAGTAAGCAGCACGACATCCGATGGGTCGAGACTACCTTCGGGGTGATAATGGGGGTCCCACCCGACCGCCCTCATGGCGATCCCCTGTAGAGACCGCACATCATCCCCTCGTCCGCACCCATAGTCTAGGACCGACGAGTCAGACGTAATCTGCTGATCCATCAAAGCCTGACGTGCGGGTACGGAAAGCCCCGTCCTGCCGATCGCGGTCAGGCGGCGTTCGGTTTCCCAAGCGCCGCCCGCCTGCTCTGTGAGAGTCACATGCCCATCATGGAGTTCAGAACCCCAAGGGGCTGAAGAGTTGGCATAGGCGCCCTGAAGATCTCGGTGGGTGGGTCGGTATGAGCTGGCCGGTTCGCCGGCTACGGAGGGGTGACCCCGCCGAGGACGGCGGTCTTGAGCGTGGGTGGCTCATACCGCGCTTCCCTGGGGCTTCGCTGGATGTTACCAAACGAGGCCCATTACAACTCACCTCGTTACGATTCGAAGTCAGGCGTTCCGAAATCGGAGAGCCGCGGACCCAAGATGTCCTGCACCCTGCTTTCTGCTTGCGTCATTCCTCGTCGGCAAAGATTCAGGATGACGTCTGTCGGACGAACTGCCACGCCGCTGTTGAGCTCGCCCTGAATGATGAGGAGCCCACCATTGGCGTACTCCTCGAATACCCTGATCCGCTCAGGGAGGCGTTCCTCAGCCATGATGCCTGCGTCGATGCCTGCGTCGTCCGAGTAGTGCAGGACGGCCATCGAATCGATGGTGGCCGAGACAATTGCGGAATTGTTGAACAACCCATAACGGATTGGGGACTCGTGCTTATCGAAAGGCTCCCGCCGGCCTCGTGCCCAGCCAAGCGCCGCAGCAAAGACGAGAACCTGCCAGTAGTTGGGGAATGGACCGCCTTCCTTGGTGGTCAATCGGCCGATCAGCTCCTCGTGCTCTTGAGGTCTGCGTACGCGGAGATCGGCGTTGAGAACCATCAGTCGTGAACCTCCGTGAGCTCAGCGCCGGTCCGATTGGAACCGACGACCTGGTAGGGGTAGGTGTTGCCGTTCAACGTCAATGTCTTGGTCGCGTTACTCACATCGAGCTTCGTGGTGTGCGCGGTGATCACATACTGCTTTCCGAGACGGGGCCGCAGCTCCTGCTCGACGATCTCTCCGGCCTGGGCCTTACTTGTTAGGATCACCACCTGGGAGGCCAGCCTGGGCAGGAAGTCAGCGACAGCCCTGCGGTAGTCGTCGTCCAAGTTCCCGAAAACCGCGTCCATCACCACTGGGAAGTCACCACCAATACCCTGGATGAAGGTGCGGCCGTGCTTCTGCGCATCCCGCGCGTCACCGATGAGTGAACCGACGAAGGCGAGCGACAGCAGCATGTTCTCACCAGTGGACTTAGGCGCCGGGACTCGCTGGCTGCCGCTCGGATCCCACAGTTCCAGCTCGAAGTCGGGAGTGAGCTCCGGCTCGTAGCTCTTGAGCGACACCAGGCGGTAAAGCTCCTGGATACGAGCGTCAAGCCGGCGCCGGACGCCCTGGGAGAGAATCTCTAGGATCTGGATAAGGGCGTTGCTCGCTTCTTCGATGGCCACGACCCGGTTCTGGATCCGGCGGCTGCGGGCGTCCTTGACCCCGAGATTGTCGGCTTGTTTCTTCAAGTCCTCCTTGACACTTGTCAGCCGCTCGATCTCGGCGACGGCCGCACCGATGGCCGCCACCTTCTCATCCCGGGCGAGCTTGGCCGCCTCCAGCTTTTCCTCGGTTTCGACAACCTCCTCAGAGGGCAGGCGCTTGAGCTTGTTTCCGATCTCGTCGATGTCGTGCTCCAAACGGCGCTCATCCTCTTGCGCCTCAGCAATCCGTTCGTCGAAGCCTCGCAGCGCGTCGTGCAGCTGCACACGTTGCCCGTCAAAGCCCGCCACGATGCCCCGAAGCTGGTTCCAAGCTGCCTCGACTTCGGCGAGACCGGCACGGGCACGCCAGAGTTCCAGGGCAGCGTGATGCGTACTTCCTTCAATCAAGGGTGTTCCGCAGATGCACTCACCGCGCTCTATGAGGTGATCGACGAAGGTCTGCTTGAGCGGTGCCGGGAGTTGCCCCCGTTCATACAGCGCTTCACACGCGGCCAAGATCTTGCCGGGCAGAGCGGGGAGGAAGGCGAGGAAGCCACTGGTTCCTACCAGGCTGGCGCGCTGTTCCTCCTGTTCCTGCCGGGCTACCCGGATGCGCCTTAGCTGATCCTCTAACCGATATCGGTCCTGCTGAAGATCCTTCGCCTCCGCGAGTTGCGTCATCTTGTGGTTGAGCGACTTGATCTCCAGGTCGAAGTGCTTCAGCTCCTTCTCGGCAGCGTTGCGGCGACGCTGCTGCTCCTGCGCCATGCGCTCAGCGTCCTCCATCTTGACGAGGAGGTCGTCCAATTTCTGCTGGGACGCACCCTCAGCCTTCATGCCCCGTCGCAGTTTCTGCGCGACCCGGGGAAGGTGTTCGATCGCACGCTCCATGGCCTCCAGCCCCAGAAGCGTCTTGACGGCTTCGCGCACGTCTTCGCCGCCCTCGTGCTTAACCAGGGCTTCGATCCGCTCACCATTCACGAAGAAAAAGCGACTCAACCGCTCGGGCAGCATTTGATCGAGACGGCCACTGGGATTGAGGACAGGTTTCAGATTGCCGTCCCTCTCGCGCTGCCACAATTGCAGTTCAGGCTTCGGCCTCGGCTGAAGCGAGCCGTGCTTCGATGCGTAGACAGACCGCTTAACGATGTAGACGTGACCGGTGTGCTCGAATTCTATGGTCACGGATGCGGTCAAGGGGGTCCCCTCGACCGCGCTGTTCCAGACAGTGGTATTGATGAGCTGATCCTGGCTCTCGACGTCGACGCTGAGCACGCCGTATAGAGCCCACGTGAAGGCGTTCAAGAGTGACGTCTTTCCGCCACCATTGGTGCCCCACAGGACAGTGACATTGGTTTCCGGCCCCTGAGCAAAGCTGATCTTTTGGACCCCCTGGTAAGGACGGAAGTTTTCCAGTTCGACCGAGATGAACTTCATTATGCGATTCCCTCGACCTTCTTCACCATTTCATCCCTGACTGTGTTTCGGGCTAACGCTTCGGACTTGTGAAGGTTCTCCCACTCGAGAGCGAGAACCATCTTGACGACCTCGTATGCGTTGGGACTGATGCCGCTGAGGATCTGCTGGATCTGTTCGATCTCTTGCTGGTCCATCTTATCGTTCACTTAAATCGCTCCCCTAAACATCCATTAGCTCGTAGTACTCGCGTAGCTCGCGTAGCTCAGTGAGGGCCTCGCCGTAGTTCTCTGAGTGTTTGGCGAACTCCACGAAACGCTGCATCTCCCGCCGAAACAGGTTTCGCTCAACCTCGAAAAGTTCCCTGTCCCGAGGGGGTACGGCGATAAAGTCGATGACTTCGGCCTCCGTTTTTCCCGGAGCCCGGCGCAAGATCCTGCCGCGACGCTGGATGAATTGCCGGGGGTTGCTGCTGCTGGCCAGCATGTAGGCGATCCGAGCGTCGGGAAGGTCGACGCCCTCGTCCAGGCAGCGCATGGAAACCAGTGCTTCAAGGTTGCCAGAGCCGAATGCTTCGAGGATCTCACGGCGCTCCTGCTTGGACTCCTGCGAGGTGTAAGAGTGCACGCGCATACCGAGTCGGTTGCCAAGCAGGTCGAGTGCCCGATCTATTTGACGCTCGCCGCCCACGGGACCATCCTCCTGCGGGCGGCCTCCCTCAGCGCAGTAGACGAGCTGGAACGGTTGCTCGCGCCGCTTGCCGACCTCTTCACACAGCGCCGCGATCTTGTTCTCAGCATGGCCGAGCACCTTGGCGCGCTTGTTGAGCAATTGCCCAAGCCGCGCCTGAGCATCGTCCCGGACCTTACCCTTGCCTCCTTTAACCTGGCCGTAAAGCGCACCAATCTTGCCTGTGAGAACGGTGTAGAGCGCCGCCTCTTCGTCCGTGAGGGGGACCAGCACTGGCCGGTACTGGTACCGGGTGAGAGCGCCGAGCTCGATCGCGTCCTTAAGCCCAAGGCTGATCAGAGTCTCTCCGAAATACTCGCGGAGTGCCTCGGTGCCTTCGTCGTCGAACCAGCGCTCCGGCGTGGCGGAGAGAGCCAGCCGCCAGGGGGCCTGATCGGGCAACCCGGCGCGGTTGTGCTCGGCTCCTAGATGGTGAGCTTCATCCGCAATGATCAGCAAGTTATTTCCTGCCGCCGAAATAACGTTCTTAAAGGCGGCCGAACCGAAGGTCTTATTTGTGACGACCAAGGTCACCGCCCGTCCAGGGCGTAGGCCAGCGATAGCGTCATTTGCCTGGGTCCACCATGTGGATACCGAGTCCCGGCATTTGACCGGGATGATCCCGAATCGGTTGAGCTCCTGCGACCATTGCTCGACGAGGTCGAGCAATGGAACAACGATCACAGTAACGAGAGAATTATCGCCCGCCCGCAACTGCCGGCCGATCTGGTCTAGCGCTGCAAGTGCGGTGATGGTCTTGCCCGTGCCAGTCGCCATCTCAAAAATGCCGCGAGCTTTCGCTTGAAGCCACTTCGTAATGGCCTCCTTTTGATAGTCTCGCAGCTGGATTCCGTCAGGAGTGCTTGCCCAGCCACGCTTGCTGACCTCCTTGAGACGGCATTGACGTGTCGTGGCGCCCGAACCTGCATTGGCCATGCGCGTGGCGAGCTTTCGCAGGTGCTCCTCTGCTTCGCTAGGGAACCCCAGAACTTCCAGACGCTCGGTCTTGCCTTGCCAGAGCGCGACGAAGTTCTGTTGGATCCGGCGTACCCGGCGCACGTCGTCGGAGATCCATGAGGAGAACACCTCGATGGACTCGAAGTTGTCTGCCATCGCAGCACGGGTCTCGTTCAGCGAGCCAGTGAAGGCGAGCACGTTGCCGTTATCATCGGCGATGACACCGATCTTCTCGTGATAAATGCCGAGCCCGTTGGTACCCGCCATAACCGCAATCTTGATCTCGAGGGCACCATCAGCAATTAGTTTGCCTAGGAAGCCGAGCTTTTCGGCCACGTGTCCATCGAGCGTGTCGGGATCAACCTCCCGGGCGATGGCCCGCGCGACGATCTCGCGGTATTCGTAGCCTCGGCGAATGTCCTCGATATCGTCAGGTGAGAGCATCGGTCCGGCGACCAGACGGATCTTGCCGCCGTTCGCGCGCAGGCCCTCGATCCCACGCGCAACCAATTCCAGGGAGGAACTGGTGAAGTAGCCGACGGCTCGGTCATACTGTACGGCTCTCGCGAGCACCGGGATATAGAAGTCGGAGGCGACGTCACTAGTGCCGCTCCTATAGGAGTCCTGGATCGAAATGTTCGAAAGGCTCATGCACTGCCTCCGCGGGTCGACCGGAGGAACTCCACACAGCCAGGCGTAAGCATCGCCGTTGGTGGCAGTAGGCAGCTCGTCCAGGCAGCATCACCACCGAAGTTGACGAGCATGCCCGAGGCCAACCAGACGTCTCTAACAACTGGACATCCGGCCATTCCGGCGTAGATGGCTTCGTTGTCGCTCTGCGTGGCACAGTGATCGAACACGACTTTCGGTCTCCATGTTGACGGAGTCGGATTAGGTTTTGCCGGACTCTGCGATGGACGGGCGGAAGGGGAGTGACGCGTCCGCCTGCCCACAGCCCGGTTCAGTCGCTGAGCATCTCGCCACGCAGAATTTGGAGGAAATCGTGGACCTTGGAGTCCGACATGCCGGCATGAGAGGGATTCCCAGGGAGAGGTGAGAAGTCCTCTACACCCATATCTCCGAGTGTGAGTTGGCCGCTTGCGGCTCCTGACGCAAGTCCGCCAGACTCGCCGGGTTCCGCCTCGACCAGCCGGAAGATCACCGGCGGACGCCCACCGTTGCTCTCACCGTCAATCAGCTGCACGTTCGGCAGGCGCTCGAGTGCCTTTGCGATCTCCGAAGCGGAATGGTTGTGTCCAATAATCTCCCACAACTGAGACTTCGTTAGCTCACCGTGTTGCCTCAGCGCCGTGTAGATCTTGTGAGCCAGAGCTACCTCGGAGCCCTGCTCGGCATGCTCGGCATGGTACCGGTGGATGACCCACATAGGGATTCGACCACGGTCGCTGACCTGTATGCCCTTCTGCTGTGCCCAGGCGCGGATCACGGCCGCTGTCCCCCCATGCGAGCGAGTGGTGTTCGGTGCATCAATACCCTCCGCAGTGCCGTATGGCTGATTGGGAGGTTCCCTTTCCAAGTAACCCGACGCCGGGGTCTGATCCTCATCCACCAACGAGAAGAGGACCGCTGCGATCGTGTCCCGGTGAGCGACGCGAACGTAGCTGGGCATCGCCTCAGCTCCAAGACGCCTCATCAGCTCATCAGCCCACCGTGTGGCTTGAGCGCGCCGTTCAAGCCGAGACATTTGGGAAAGCCGTCGAAGCCTCTCCCACGCCGGGGTCTCCGCTTCGTCGGTCATGGGCATGGACCCTCCCCAGGGCAAATGCGGTTGTCGAGGACGACGAACTGCTTGTTGAAGTCGCGCTTGTCACAGCGGACGACGAGACGAGAAGTAGCCTCGACAGACGCCTCCTGCCGCCGCTGGCACGAGGATCTAGTTCTGGGAGGCTGCTTGGCCAGGATGCAGACAGGTTTGACGCCGCTTTGTGGTGTGCCCGACATGCCGATGCCACCAGTACGCGTGTCGCCGTTGCGCCAAGCAGTGATACTGGTGGAAGCCAGCAGTTCGAGAACCTTCGCCGTAGAGGCAGCGGCATGTGCAGCTCTCAGCGACCAGGTGGAGAGCTGAGAGGATTCGCTGGTTGACAAACTTGTCCTACTATGATATAGCTCGACGAGCCGACCTGGAGGGTCGGCGACTTCGCAAAGAGGGCGACGACTTCCGGGCTGACAACTAGGGGGGCGCCGCTCTCTGCCTGTTTTGGGATACTTTGGCACGCTGGGTATTCCCAAATACTCCTCCCGAGCGCGAGTTAATCACTGACTTGCCAAAACGCGCACACCCCTCACGCTACCTGCGAGAGCCGACACCCTTAGCCTGCGGATGGTGCTGCGAAGCCTACACCTTGGTACGTATCATGCCTACACCCAAAAACGATGCTGAATGGGACATGAGCACCGAAGCCCTACCAAGGGGATCATCTCACAATATCTGAACGCAAGCTTCCGGGCGACTGTAACGGTCACCCTTAAATCCCCAAAGGTCGGGACCTATTCGATGCGCTCTGTCCGAAGGCGGTGGTGCTCGCTCCTGTGGTGCGATTCCTGCCGAGATGGGAAGACTCCGGATGCCCCATCGATCCGCTGTCTTCCGTGGACGTCAGGTTCAGTCGACGCCCCATCGAAGCCACCTTTCGCTTCGCACAGTAGTCGTTATTCATCGGGACAATTACTCATTGTGACATCAAATCAGGAAAGAAGTCGCCGCCTCGGGCGAAGCTGGTTGCTGCATGGATCTGGATTCTGATTGTCGGGGCTCGTCAAGCACTGAGGGCGACGCCCCTGACTCGTTCCACACTTATAGCCCTATGCGGCCTTTATCACATTTACCTGGATCTTGTCAAATCCATCGATGAAAGGCCTTCCTCCTCCCCACGGTCGAACAGCGCCGCAATCGAGGCGGGGACATACCCGGGATAAAGCCACACGCCGCCGCTAGTCCGAGCACCAAAAAAGCGGCCTTGCGTCGCAAGGTGTACTACTCGCGAAAGCATCACCGGCACCGAGTGAGCGTTGCAGGTCATGGCTGATCTGGCCGGGCGCCTGGTGTCGTGAGGGATGCCAGGGCAGCGTCGGTGCCATTAACGACGGCCTATCAGTCCGGTTGTAGGGCAGAGTGAGGCCGGCGGTGACAGCGTCCTGGTCGCGGCAGAGGCCGGTGGGTACAGGGCAGAGGCCGGTGTTACAGGAGTACAACTCAGGAAGGTCTTCGGCGAGGACCGCGGTCTTCCAGGCGCTCGATCTCGGCACACGCCGGTCCCACTTGCCACCGGATGACGTGATAGCTCACGCGATCGTAGGCAAGGCCGGGGATATACGCGGGATGATCTTGAAAGCTTCACGCGCCGCGTAGGATGTTTTCGCAGATCAAGTAGTTGAAACCGGCAGAGGAACCCCCACTCTCCTAAAGCGGGTGCTACGCGAACGTAGACGAGTAGGTCAGCGAGTATTCCTCAGATGGAAGCCCTCGGTTATCACGAGTTCCTGATGTGCACCAATATTTAGACTTTCCTGCCCATCTGCGCTGCATCTTGCCGGGGGCACAGCACAGATGGGCAGCTCCTCTGCCGCCCCTTCTTCAACCCGCTGCAAAGCAGTTGCGGTGACCTGTCGTGTCGCCTGGAGCGTGTCACCGGTGATGGTGACCTTGCAGGTGGCGGGGCTCGTCGGCTTGTCGAAGTGGATCTCCAGCCGGAACGCGTCGAAGAGGCGGCGAAGGACGACTTCGGGCAGCAACGCCAGCTCAGCCGTTCCGACCGGGATCACATCAAGCAGCTTCGGAACGCTGCGAACTCGCTGAACTTGCTGAAGGTCCGCCCAGCTCGCGGTGTTTCGCCGCGCGCTCCTCGGCGAGGCGGGCGGCGCGGGCGTGGATGTCCTGAACAAGATCACCGATAGGGTTGTCGGTGATCTGCAACGTCCGCACCAGCCGGGCACGGCGGGAATCGATGTCGGCGATGGCACGACGCAACGCCTCGGCCTTCGCCTAATGCTCATCCATCGCTCTGTTCTCGCCGTCGGCGAGGGCAGGGTCGAGGTAGAACGTGCGGGCCGAGCCGAAGATCCGGCGGGCGAAGAAGTCACTGACCCCGTCCATCAGCCGGTCCTCGGGACGTAGATCGCCGGAGGGTGCCCCTCCGGGCGGTGGCCGTGAGCGGGCACGCAGGCGTGGCGTGCGGACGATGAGAAGATCTTCATGTGCGATGGCGTGGATCGGCCGCCCCTGCGCCCATCTCCGGCGCGCCTCGTGGAGTTGGAAGAACGAGGCCCGGTTCAACAGCGTGCCATCGCCGAGGCCGCACAGCAGGCAGACGATACGGTCGGCGAACGTCAGTCCCGCCCAGCGGTCGAGGGTGATGATCTGCCTTCGATGAGTTCGCCGTGGTGGCGGTAGGGGCGGGCGGTGACCGCGACAAGGCCGCCGGGGCGCAGGCTCCGGATACTGCCCGCGAGGATGCGGGAGAAGCCGTCCAGCAGGGCCGGGAGCCGCTGGTACGCCAGGTTGGCCCGGTCGGCCCGGTCGGTGTAGTGGTGGTTCCATTTGCGGACCCCGGGCTGTCCGCTGTCACGGCTGGAACGGACATGGCCATGGGTGGCCAGGCCGTAGGGAGGAGAGGTCAGCACCAGGCCCCGGCTTCACCAGAGCCGCTAGGTGGGACAGCTCCACCTGCTCGCTTTGGCGGCGATGGTGTTTGGCGATGACGAGATCGGCGGTGCCGAGCAGAGCGGTGACCATCCGGTGGGTGTTGTCTGTTGGGGTGAGGCGCAGGTCGGCGACATCCAGGTCGTGGCGGGGATGCAAGCGCTTCAGCACCTGCCAGCAGCGGTGTGCCCGGGCGGGGTCGGTGAAGGTGGCCACGGCCCGGCAGCCGGTGGTCAAGGCGCTGGAGACAATGGCATGGTCGGCCGTGTCGATGTCGATGACCAGGCCGCCGAGCCGTGTGCAGGTGGTGATCAGATGCCGGGCGAGGAGTGTGCTGGCCGGCCGGCAGCAGCCATTGCGGCATGCGGGTTCCGGTTCGGTGTCGGTGGCGGCGAGCCAGACGCTCAACGGCAGATGGCGCTGTGGAGCGTTGTCCGGGTCGCTTCCGTGAGGGGCGTGAGTGTGGTGGTGGGGTGGGTGCAACGATGGTGTGGCCCGATCACACGAGCCGCCTGGTCCCTGTCACCATCGGAAATACCTGCCGCGAGAAGCGAGATCGGACAACCGGCAGATCAGCGGTCGTGCGGAACCGTGGTGATCACGCTTCTCGGCCGGGCCGTATGCACTGCTCGTTGTTCATGCAGGTCAGGGCGCTGCTGTATCAGTTTCGGGCACCCTTCGTGCAACGCCTGCGGCACCCGTCGTCTTCGAGGTCGGCGAACGGCCGCCTTTGTGGTGCTTGTCGTTCTACTCTGAAAAGCGGCATCTCTTCGGCTGGATCAGGAGTCGGTCTCGGGAGGCGGTCGCGGTGGCCGGGCATGACGAGCTCGGCGAGCGTCGGTTCGGCAAGAAGGTCGATCGCCTCAAGGCTTTGATGGAAGCGTCGCTGCGGCCGGCCTGCCGTGGGTACTACGGCCAGTTGGTGCTGACTGATCAACAAGTCGGCGAGATCGGTGACGTGGCCGAGGTGCGCCGGGCGGCCCGGGCGGCGGGGCGAGCCCTCGGCATGGTCCTCGCCGACGCCGAGGCGGGCACAGGCGCGTTGGTGATCGACCCGAAGGGCGACCTGATCACCGATGTACTAGCCCGGCTGCCCAGCCGGGCGATCGGCTCAACCGTCGTCTTCGACCCGCAAGACGCCGCCCCGCCACCCGTGATCAACGTCCTCGCCGGTCCCCATCCCGCCTTCGCCGTCGATTCCATCGTCACCATCTTCCATCGGTGCTCTGCACCTGGGTCGACTACCTCAACAACCCGCCGGCCGCACACCTCGGCCTCGCCTACCCCCAGGCGCGATCCGGCGCGTGAGGCGCTCAAGCATCACGGCGCGGTGCTCCAGGAACGGCAAGGTGGCGCCAGGGCAAGGCACAGCATCGGTCGCGCAGGGCGAAAGCGTCGGCGGCTCGTGGCACGCTGCGGTGATGTCGGGATTCACGCGCGACACCCAGCGCTACGGCGACAAGATCGAGCATCGGTGAAGTCCTTGCATATTGAGCTATTGAGCTATGCGGTCGGGACGAACACTAGAAAGTAGAGCGTTGACAGGTCAACACTTGGGCCGGGTGAGGCGACTGAGCTGTGGCTGCGATGGAAACGCGCCCATGAGATGGTCCGTGCCGCCGTCGTCGCCGAGACCACCGCGGCGTCCGGTGTCTCTGAGCCGGAACTGGGCGTCTTGGTGTGCCTGCACGAGTCCGGCGGAGTTTGCGGCAGAACGCCCTCGCCGCCGCCCTCGGGTGGGATCGGGTGGGATCGGATGCGGCTGTCGCACCTGCTGACCCGGATGGCCGACCGCGGCTACGTGGCCCGCGACAAGGTTCCGAACGGGGTGGAGGTCACGCTGTGCCCGGCAGGCAGGCACGTGATCGACGCGACGTCACCTGCTGGACCGGCTCGGCCCGGACGACGCCAAGACGCTCAAGGCCCTCGTCGATGGCCTTCTGTCGGGCGAAGGGGTGGCAGCCGAGGCCAAGGCCTGGGCGCCCGATGCGGGGCCATGAGGGGCCGGCATCCCTCCCCGGCCACCGTCATGCGCATGCTCATGTGCGAGGTGAGCGGCGCACGGCGAAGCTGACCGCCACGGCCAGCAGCAGCACCCCGATCGGAAAGAGGTAGGTCTCCCGTACCGCGTGCGCGAGCGCGGCGCGCCCCGCCTCGCCCGACGGGGTCAGCGAGCCGTCCCAGGCGGCCAGCCTGGCCTGCAGCAGGGCGCCGACGGTCGCGCCGCCGAGCGCGTTGCCGCACACACGGCTCATGTTGAACAGGCCCGAGGCCGCCCCCGCGTGCGCCTCGCCGATGCCGCGCAGCGCGACGGCGCCGGGCGGCGCGGAGGCGATGCCCATGCCCACGCCGAACACGGCCAGGCCGGGCAGCAGGTCCAGCGCGGTGGCGTCCGGCGTGGCGGAGAGGGCGAGGACGCCGATGCCGAGGGCGAACAGCGCGAACCCGCCGATCATCACGTACTTGCCGTGGAAGGCGTCGATGAGCCTGCCGGACAGCGGTGAGACGAACACCGACACCAGCGGGGCCACGGCCACCAGCAGTCCGGCGTGGAGGGCGGAGATGCCGAGCACGGTCTGCAGATAGATCATCGTCAGGAACAGCATCGCGCCGAGCGAGCACGGCAGCGTCCACACCACCAGCGAGGTGACCGTGAAGTTGCGCTCGCGCAACATGGCGAACGGCAGCAGCGGCTCCCGGTCCTGCCGGTCGCGCTCGACCGCGAGGAACACGGCGAGCAGCAGCACGCCCGCGCCGATCAAGGCCAGGATGAACGGGCTCCAGCCGTTCGGCTCGCCCTCGATCAGCCCGAACACCAGCAGGCCGAGACCGGCGGTGATCAGCACCGTGCCCATGACGTCGAGCCGCCGGCCGCCGGCGGCGGGCAGCGTCGGCAGCACCAGCAGTGCCAGCACGACCACGACCGCGCCGATGGGCAGGTTGATGTAGAACACCCAGCGCCAGCCCAGCGTGGAGATCAGCAGCCCGCCCGCCGTCGGCCCGGCTGCCGCGGCCAGGCCGACCATCGAGCCCCACACGCCCAGCGCGCGGCCCCGGCGGTCGGCGGGGAAGATCCGCGAGATCAGCGCCAGCGACTGGGGGGTGAGCAGCGCCGCGCCCACCCCCTGCACCACGCGTGCGGCGACGAGCTGGCCGGGCGACTGTGCGGCGCCGCAGGCCGCGGAGGCGGCGGTGAACAGCAGCAGGCCGGTGACGAACAGCCGCTTCTGCCCGTACAGGTCGCCCAGCCGTCCGGAGGTGACCAGTAGGACGGCGTAGGCCAGCAGGTACGAGCTGCCGATCCACAGGATCTCGTCCACCGACGCGCCCAGTCCCGACACCATCGACGGGATGGCCGCGTTGACGATGGTGGTGTCCAGCAGGACCACGCACTGGCCCAGGCAGAGCACCACCAGCACCAACCAGGGATTCCGCGACCGGCCGGGGGCCACGGTGGCCGGGCTGCCGCCTCTCGTCGCGGTCATCAGTCGTCCGTCGCGCTCACGAGGCTGAGCGGGCGCATGTCGGTCCAGTGTTCGCTGACGTAGTCGAGACAGTCCTGGCGGGCGGCCTCGCCGTACACCTGCCGCCATCCGTCGGGCACCTCGGCGAAGGACGGCCACAGCGAGTACTGGCCCTCATCGTTGCGCAGCACCAGGAAGCGGCCTTCGGCGTCGTCGAAGGGGTTGGTCATGTCCGGGTTCCTTTCAGAATCGAGGCGATCGTCGCCAGCGGCTCGGGCGCGGCCAGGCCGCCGTGCGTTGCCGGGATGGGATGGTCGGTGATGCGTCCGCTCACGTACGGGCGCCAGTCGTCGGGGCGGGGCGAGTGGTCGTCCTTGTCGAGGGTGGCGGTGAAGAACACCAGGTCGCCGTCGTACCGGCCGGGGGCGTGCCTGGCCTGCAGATCGACGTTGGCGGCGAACACGGCGGCCAGCCGGTCGCGCTGCTCGCCGGTCAGCCCGGCCAGCGGGTGGTCGTCCGCGTCCGGGTCCTGGCCGAGCGAGCGCAGCACCTCGTCCCAGGCGTTCACCCGGTCCACCCGGCGCTCACCGGGCGGGTAGGCGTCCATGAGCGCGAGCAGCGCCACCTTCTCGCCGCGCGCCTGCAGCCGGGTGGCGACCTCGTGCGCGACCACGCCGCCGAAGGACCAACCGAGCAGGTGGTACGGCCCGGAGGGCTGGACGTGCCGGATGCGCTGCAGATAGTCCTCGGCCATCTCGGTCACGTCGGCGGGCTGCCGCCCGGACAGCCCGCGGGCCTGCAGGGCGTACAGGGGACGGTCGGGCAGGTGGCGCAGCAGGCCGGCGTACGCCCAGCCGATGCCCGCGGCCGGGTGGAGGCAGAACAGCGGTGGCAGCGTGCCGGTCTCCCGCAGGGGCAGCAGGACCTCGAACGTCTCCCCGGCCGCGTTCTCGCCGAGCCGTGCGGCGAGCCCGGCCGGGGTCGGGCTCTGGAACAGCGCCCTGATGGCCAGGTCGGCGCCGAGCTCGGCGCGGACGCGGCTGACCAGCCGGGCGGCCAGCAGCGAGTGGCCGCCGAGCGCGAAGAAGTCGGCGTGCGGCGGGACGGGTCCGGGCCGTTCGAGCACCTCACCGAAGAGCACGCACAGCCGCCGCTCGGCCTCGGACACCGCGCCCTCCGGTGAAAGGCCGGCGCCGTCCGGAGCGAAGGCATCGGCGTCCGGAGCGAAGGCATCGGCGTCCGGAGCGAAGGCGTCGGCGTCCGGCAGGGAGGGATGGGGCAGCGCGCGGCGGTCCAGCTTGCCGTGCGGTGTGAGCGGCAGCGCGTCCAGGGGCACCACCACGGGGACCAGCGGCGCGGGCAGCCGTTCGGCGGCCACGCGGCGGGCCTGCTCCGGGTCGCCGCCGACGATGTAGCCGGCGAGCAGCCCGTCCCGCACGGCCACGGCCGCCTCCCGTACGCCGGGCGCGGCGAGCAGCGCGGCCTCGACCTCGCCGGGCTCGATGCGGTGCCCGCGCAGCTTGATCTGGTCGTCGGCCCGCCCTGCGTACACCAGCTCGCCGTCGGGCAGCCGCCTCGCCAGGTCGCCGGTGCGGTACATGCGCGTGCCCGGCGGCCCGTACGGGTCGGCGACGAACCGCTCGGCGGTCAGCCCGGGACGGTTCAGGTAGCCGCGCGCCAGCCCGCCACCCGCGATGTACAGCTCCCCGGTCACCCCTGGCGGCACCTGCCGCAGCCCGGCGTCCAGCACGTACAGGCGGGCGTTGGGCTGGGGCCGGCCGATCGGCACCGGCCCGGGGGGCACGTCGGCGCCCGGCTCGATGAGGTGTTCCGCGCAGTTGACGGTGGCCTCGGTCGGGCCGTAGACGTTGCGCACGACCACTCCAGGATGACGTTCCCGCCAAGCGGCCAGCGTCTCGCCGTGCAGCGCCTCCCCGCCCAGCAGCAGCTCCCCGGTGGGGGAGTGCTCGGGCGGGAGCGCGCTCAGCAGCGCCAGATGGCTGGGCGTGGCCTTGAGCAGGGTGATCGGGCCACCCGGCGGGGTGTCGTAGTCCAGGCCGGTCAACCGGACGCAGCCGCCGGCGGCCAGCGGGGTGAACAGCGCGGTCACCGTCAGGTCGAACGAGATCGCCGAGTGCAGCGACGACACGCCGCGCGCGGACGGGTAGGCGCGGACGGTCCACGCCAGGTAGTCCACGACCGAGCGGTGCTCGACCACGACGCCCTTGGGCCTGCCCGTCGAGCCCGAGGTGTAGATCACGTACGCCGGGTGGCGCGGCGACAGGGGTGCCTCGGGCGGCGTGGCCGGCTGTCCCGCGGTGTCCGGGAGTTCCCGCAGCACCAGCGCGGGCGCGGCGTCGGCCAGCACGTACGAGATCCGCTCCGCCGGGTGGTCCGGCTCGATCGGCAGGTACGCGGCCCCGCTCTTGAGCACGGCCAGCAGCGCCACGACCAGGTCGGGCGAGCGGGGCAGCGCCAGCGCCACCAGCGACCCGGGTCCAGCGCCCTGGCCGATCAGGTGGTGGGCCAGCCGGTTGGCGCGTTCGTGCAGCTCGGCGTAGGTGTAGGTGGTGTCGCCCGACGCCAGGGCCGGCGCGTGGGGAGTGCGTGCGGCCTGCTCCTCCAGAAGTGCGGTCACGGTGAGCGGCGGGACGGGGGCGGCGGTGTCGTTCCATGCGGCCAGCTCGCGCCGCTCCGCGCCGGTGAGCACGTCCAGGTCGTCCAGGCCGACGCCGGGGTCGGCGGCCACTTGGCGCAGCACGCCGACCAGGCGCTCGGCCAGCCGTTCCGCGGTGTCGCGGTCGAACAGATCGGCGGAGTACTCCAGCTCGCCGCGCCGCCCGGTGAGGCGGACGGTGAGGTCCATCTTGGCGGCGCCGGTCTCGGCCTCCGCGGTGCTCACGGTGACGCCCGGCAGCTCCAGCTCGCCCTCGGGGACGTTCTGCAGCACCAGCATCACCTGGAACAGCGGGTGCCTGGCCGCGGAGCGGGCCGGGTTGAGCAGCTCGACCAGCCGCTCGAACGGCAGGTCGCGATGGTCGTGCGCGGCCAGGTCCGCGGCCCGCACCCGGGTCAGCAGCTCCCGGAACGAGGGCCCGCCCGAGGTGTCCACGCGCAGGACGAGCATGGTGAGGAAGCAGCCGATCAGGTCCTCGACGGCCTCGTGGTCGCGCCCGGCGACCGGGGTGCCGATCGGCACGTCGGTGCCCCCGCAGAGCCTGGTCAGCAGCGCGGCCAGCGCCGCGTGCAGCACCATGAACAGGCTCGCCTGGCCTTCGCGTGCCACGTCGAGCAGGCGTCCGCGCAGATCGTCGTCGAGGGTGAACTCCACGATCCCGCCCCGCCCGGTGCCCTCCGCGGGACGCGGCCGGTCGGCGGGCAGCGGGATCTCCTCGGGCAGGCCGGCCAGCGCCTGCCGCCAGTAGTCGGCGCGGCCCGGGAAGCGCTCCTGCCACAGCGCGTAGTCGGCGTACTGGATCGGCAGCGGCGTCCAGACGGGCTCGTGGCCGCGCAGCCGCTCCGCGTACGCGTGCGACAGCTCCTTCCACAGCGTGGCCAGCGACCAGCCGTCGGCCGCGATGTGGTGCAGGACCAGCAGCAGCTCGTGCCGCCCCGGACCCGCCGCGGTGAGCCTGGCGCGGATCGGCAAGTCCTCGGTCAGGTCGAAGGGCGTGTTCAGCGGCGGCCCCTGCAGGTCCAGCTCCACCCCTTCAAGGATCTTCTGGTACGGCACGCCGCCGTCCTCCGGGTAGACCGTGCGCAGCACCTCGTGCCTGGCCACCACGTCGTTCAGCGCGGCGCCCAGCGCCCGGGTGTCCAGGTCGCCCTCCAGCAGGACCGCGAGCGGCATGTGGTAGGCGGGGTCGGTCTGGTCCATGCGGTTGAGCAGCCACAGCCGCCGCTGCGCGGGGGAGAGCGGGATGCGCCGCGGCCGGGGCTGCGGCCGGGGCTGCGGCGGGGCGTCGGCGGGGGCGTCCTCCAGCGCGGCGGCCAGTTCGGCGACCGTCGGGTGGTCGAAGACCGCGCGTACGCCCATTTCGGCTCCGAGCGCGGCGCGAACCCGGTTGGCCAGGCGGGCGGCCAGCAGCGAATCGCCGCCCGCGGCGAAGAAGTCCGCCTCCGCGCCGATGCCCGGCAGGCCGAGCACCCCGGCGAACAGGTCGCACAGCAGTTCCTCGCGTGGCGTGCGCGGCGCCCGGCCGGAGCGGGGCAGCGGCGGAACGGGCAGCGCGGCCGTGTCCAGCTTCCCACTGGGCGTGGTCGCCAGCGACTCGACGACCATCACCAGGGGCACCATGTGCTTCGGCAGCGTGCGCGCGGCCCGCTCGCGCAGCTCCGCCGCGTCCACGTCGCAGCCGGGGCGGAGCACCGTGTAGCAGACCAGGCGGCGCGCGCCCGGCGCGTCCTCGCGTACGATCGCCGCCGCCCGCGCCACCTCGGGCTGCGCGGCCAGGGCGGCCTCGACCTCGCCCAGCTCGATGCGGAAGCCGCGGATCTTGACCTGGTGGTCACGCCGGCCCACGAAGTGGAGCAGGCCGCCGGCGTCCCAGCGGACCAGGTCGCCGGTGCGGTACATCCGCGACCCCGGCCCGTCGAACGGGTTGGCCACGAACCGCTCGGCGGTCAGCGCGGGCCGGTCCAGGTAGCCGCGGGCGAGCCCGTCGCCTGCCACGTACAGCTCGCCGGGAACGCCGGGCGGGACCGGCAGGAGGCCGTCGTCCAGCACGTACACCCGCACGTTGCGGATCGCACGCCCGATCGGCGGCGCGGCGGCGCCGGTGAGCGGCGGGCTCATGGTGGCCACGACGGTCGTCTCCGTCGGGCCGTAGACCTGCATCAGCGTGCGGCCCGGCGACCAGCGGGCGGTCAGCGCGCCGGACAGCGCCTCGCCGCCGACGACCAGGGCGCGCAACGCGGGCAGGTCGGCCTCCGGCGGCAGGGAGGCCAGCATCGAGGCCACCAGGTCGGTGTGGGTGATCTGCTGCCCGTTCAGCAGTTCGGCCAGGTCGGGGCCGACGAGCCCGCGCTCGGGACCGGGGACGACCAGGGTCGCGCCGCTGGTGAGGGTGAGCGCGATGTCGGCCATGGACACGTCGAAGCCGAGGGAGACCACCAGCAGGAACCGGTCGCCCGGGCCCAGCTCGAACGGCTCGACGTGGGCGGCGGCCACGCCGGGCAGGCCGCGGTGGGTGACCTCGACCCCCTTGGGCGTGCCCGTGGAGCCGGAGGTGTAGATCACGTACGCGGGATGACCGGGCTCGATCGGCACGCCGGGATCGTGGTCGGGGCCGCCGGCCGTCACCGGCACCCGGGGCACCCCGGCGTCCGGGACGTCCACCCCCGGAGCGGTCACCAGCAGCAGCGGCCGGGCGTCGGCGAGCATCATGGCCAGCCGTTCGCGCGGGTAACCGGGGTCCAGCGGGACGTAGGCCGCACCCGTCTTGAGCACCGCGAGCCAGGCCACGACCATGTCCGCCGAGCGCGGCAGGGCCAGCGCGACCCGGCGTTCCGGCCCGGCGCCGAGCCCGATGAGGTGGTTGGCCAGCCGGTTGGCCCGCCGGTCCAACTCGGCGTAGGTCAGCTCGGTGTCCTCGCAGCGCACCGCGATCGCCTGGGGTGTGGCCGCCGCCTGCTCGCTGACCAGCCGCGGCAGCGACCGCCACGGCGTGGGCAGCGCGGTGTCGTTCCACTCGCGCAGCACCTGGTGCAGCTCAGCGTCGTCGAGCAGCCCGGCCCGGCCCGACGGCAGCTCCGGGTCGTCGGCGACGGTCTCGAGCAGCCGTACCAGCCAGCGGCCCATCGCCTCCGCGCGCTCGCGGTCCACGGTCCCTTCGCGGTAGCAGATCCGCAGCAGCAGGCTGGGGCCGGGCACCGCGGCCAGGCCGAGGGGGTAGTGCGGCAGGTCCTGGCCGTCCTGCACCTCGGCCCGCAGGCCCGGCGCGCCCAGGTCGCCGGACGCGGGGAAGTTCTGGAACACGGTCAGCGTGTCGAACATCTCCGCCATCCCGGCCAGCCGCTGCACCTCGGCCAGCCCGATCTGGGTGTGGCTCAGCAGGTCGCGCTGCCGCCGCTGCACGTCGCCCAGCAGCCAGGCCAGCGACCTGGCGGGGTCGAGCGGTACCCGCATGGGGAGTGTGGCCAGCAGGAAGCCGACCATCTCGCCGACGTCGGACAGCTCGACGTGCCGGTCGGACACGGTGGTGCCGAACACGACCTCCCGTTGACCGGTCAACCGGCCCAGGAGCAGCGCCCACGCGCTCTGGACGGCGCTGTTGAGCGTCACGCCCAGGCCGCGCAGCCGGTCCGCGAGCCGTCGGGTGGCCTGCCTGGACAGCTCGGCGGTGACGTAGTGCGGCTCACCGAGGTCGTCGCGGCGCTGGGTCAGCAGTGTGGGCTCGGTCAGCCCGTCCAGCGCCTGCCGCCAGTGCTCGCGCGCGGCCTCCGGGTCCTGCGCGCTCAGCCAGCCCAGGTAGTCACGGTACGGCGGCGCCGGCGGCAGCTCGCGGCCCGCGTACAGGTCCAGCCACTCGCGCAGCAGATTCTGCGTGGACCAGCCGTCGAGCAGCAGGTGGTGGCAGGTGAGGACGAGCTGGTGCCACCGCTCGCCCGTGCGGTGCAGCACACAGCGCAGCAACGGCGGCGCGGCCAGGTCGAACGCCGGGTGACCGGCTGGGGCCTCCTCGGGGACCGGGCCGTCCACCTCCTCCCACGGCAACTCGACCCGCTCGGGCACGAACTGCACCGGCCGCTCACCTCCGGACCAGAAGCCGGCCCGCAGGTTGGGGTGGTGGTCCAGCAGCCTCTGCCCGGCGGCGCGCAGGGCGGCGACGTTCAGCTCTCCGTGCAGGTCCACCACGACACGGACGGTGTAGACGTCGCGGCCGTCGAAGGCCGCCTGGAACAGCAGCCCCTCCTGAAGGGGGGAGAGCGGCCACACGGCGGCGGGCGCGGGACACACGCCGGCGGGCACGGACAGCTCGGGCAGCCGCCACTGCTCGGCCGGGGCCGCGGGCGCGACCGGCTCGACCAGCGCGGCCAGGCGCTCGACGGTCTGGTGCTCGAACACCTCGCGCGCCCTGAGCCGCAGTCCGGCCTTGCGCGCCCGGCTGACGAGCTGGATCGACAGGATGCTGTCGCCGCCGAGGGCGAAGAAGCTGTCGGACACCCCCACCCGGTCCAGCTTCAGCACGCTGGCGAACAGCTCGCTCAGCAGCTCTTCGGCCGGGGTCGCCGGCGCTCGGCCCGCCACGTCGGCCTGGCGCGGGGGTGCGGGCAGGGCGGCCCTGTCCAGCTTGCCGTTCGGGGTGAGCGGCAGTGCGTCCAGGACGACGATCACCGGCACCATGTACGGCGGGAGCTTCCTGGCCGCGTGTTCGCGCAGCTCATCGGCCGGCTCGTCGCCGCCGCGGACCACGTACGCGACCAGTTGCCGCTCGCGTACCACGACGGCGGCGCGGCGGACGGCGGGGTGGGCGGCGAGCACGGTCTCGATCTCGCCCAGCTCGATGCGGAAGCCGCGCAGCTTGACCTGGTGATCGGTGCGGCCGAGGAAGTCGAGCGTGCCGTCGGAGCGCCAGCGGGCCAGGTCGCCGGTGCGGTACATGCGGCTGCCCGGCCCGCCGTGCGGGTCGGCCACGAAACGCTCGGCGGTCAGCGCGGGCCTGGCGTGGTAGCCGCGTACGACTCCGTCGCCGGCGATGTACAGCTCGCCGGGGACGCCGGGCGGGACCGGCCGGAGCGCGGGATCCAGCACGTACACGCGGGTGTTGTGGATCGGGCGGCCGATGCCGGGCCGGTCGGACTCGACGGGGGCGGCGGTGGACCAGATCGTGGTCTCGGTCGGGCCGTAGACGTTGGTCACCTCCGCGCCGGCTTCGCGCATCCGGGCCGCCAGCGTGGGCGGCAGCGCCTCGCCGCCCACCAGCATCCGCAGCCCGCGCACCGCGTCGGGGTCGGCGTCGAGCTGCGCCTGCCACAGCGACGGCGTGGCCTGCATGACCGTCGCCCGGTGCGCGGCGGCCAGCTCGCCCAGCGCGGCCGGGTCCCGGACGGTGTCGTCGGTGGCCAGGACCACGGCCGCGCCGCTGATCAACGGCAGCAGCAGCTCCAGGTAGGCGATGTCGAAGGCGACCGTCGTGACCGCCAGCCAGCGGTCGCGCGGGGTGAGCCGCAGCCGGTCGGACATGGCGGCCAGGAAGTTGGTCAGCGCCCGGTTCGGCACCACCACGCCCTTGGGACGGCCGGTGGAGCCCGAGGTGTAGATCACATAGGCCGGATGCTCCGCGCTGTGGACGGCGGGGAGGCCGGCGGCGGCTTCGGCGGCCTGATCCTCCACCAGCAGCGTCGGCACGGTGAGCGGTGGCAGGGCGGGCAGTAGCGAGGCGGTGGTGAGCATCAGCGCGGGGGCGGCGTCCTCCACGACGTAGCAGATGCGTTCTGCGGGGTAGTTGGCGTCGATCGGCAGGAACGCCGCCCCGGTCTTCAGCACCGCGAGCAGCGCCACCACCAGGTCGGAGCGGCGCGGCAGCGCCACGCCCACGTATCGCCCGGGCCCCGCGCCGTACGCCGCCAGCCTGTGCGCCAGCAGCTCCGCCCGCCGGTCCAGCTCGGCGTAGCTCAGCTCGGCGTCCTCGGCCAGCACCGCGACCGCCTCCGGTGTGGCCGCGGCCTGCCGTTCGAACAGGAGCCGCACCGGGGTCGGCGGCACCGCCACCACGGTGTCGTTCCATTCGTCCAGGATCCGCCGGGTCCCCGCCTCGTCCAGCAGCGGCACCCGGCTGATCGGCTCGTCGGGCCGCTCGGCCAGGGCGGAGAGCACCCGGCCGAAGCAGTCCGCGAGCAGCCGCGCGGTGCCGTGGTCGAACAGCTCGGCGTTGTACTCCAGCGTCCCGTCGATCCCGCCCTCGTGCTCGGCCAGGTCCCAGACCAGGTCGAACCTGGACATCCCAGTGTGGACCTGCTCGACCTCGGCCTCCAGTCCCGGCAGGCGGAACTCCGGCCTCGGGGTGTTCTGCAGGACCAGCATGACCTGGAACAGCGGGTGCCTGGCCGCGGATCGCGCCGGGTTGAGCATCTCGACCAGCGTCACGAACGGCGTCCCGGCGTGCTCGAACGCCCGCAGGTCGGTCTCGCGTACGCGGTCGAGCAGCTCGCGCATGCCGGGGTCGCCCGAGGTGTCGGTACGCAGGACCAGCAGGTTGAGGAAGCAGCCCACCAGGTCCTCGACCTCCGGGCGGTCGCGTCCAGCGACCAGTGTGCCGATCGGCAGGTCGGTGCCCGCGCCGAGCCCGGTCAGCAAGGTGGCGAGCGCGGCGTGCAGGACCATGAACAGGCTGGTGCCGCTCTTCCTGGCCAGCCCGTTCAGCCGGTCGCGCAACGCGGCGTCCAGCTCCACGGACACGATGCCGCTACGGTGGGCGGCGACGGGCGGGCGCGGGTGATCGGCGGGCAGGTCGAGCTGCTCGGGCAGCCCGGCCAGCACCGCCCGCCAGTGCTCCATCCCGGTCTCGGCGCCGGCGGCGGCCTGCCTGAGCGCATGATCGGCGTACTGCATCGGCAGCGGTCGCCAGTGCGGGGCGCGGCCGGCGACGCGCGCCGCGTAGGCCGCCGACAGGTCGCGGGAGAGCGGCGCCAGTGACCAGCCGTCGGCCGCGATCTGGTGCAGGGTCAGCAGGAGCAGGTGCTCGGCCGGTCCCGTGGCGTACAGGGCGGCGCGCAGCGGCGGCCGGGAGGTCAGGTCGAACGGCCTGGCCGCCTCCGCGACCGGGTCCGGCTCGCCTTCGCCCACCTCGAGCAGGCCGGGGACGATGTCGAGGACGCGCTGATACGGCACCCCGTCCCGGTCCGGGTAGATCGTCCGCAGCACCTCGTGCCTGGCGACGACGTCCCGCAGGGCGGCGGTCAGGGCGGCGATGTCCAGCGGGCCGCGCAGCCGCACCGCCAGCGGGATGTGGTGCGCCGGGCCGCCTTCCAGCCGGTTGAGGAACCACAGTCCGCGCTGGGCCGCGGTGAGCGGGACCTGAGCGGGACGCACGGCAGGCACGCCGTCGAGCCCGCCGCCCGCGCCCGCACTCGCGCCGCCGCCCACGCCCGGCGGCAGGAGGGCGGCCAGTCCGGCGACGGTGCGGCGGTCGAAGACGTCACGAACGCTCAGGTCCGCGCCCGCCGCCGCGCGCGCCCGTGACACCAGCCGCATGGCCGGCAGCGAGTGTCCGCCCAGTGCGAAGAAGTCGTCGTCGGCCCCGACCTCCGCCACGCCCAGCACCTCGGCGAAGAGCCCGCACAGCAGTTCCTCCGCCGGAGTGGCCGCCCGGCGTCCCGCCCCGGAGGCCCGTGCCGGCGCGGGCAGCGCCTTGCGGTCGGCCTTGCCGTTGGGCGTCAGCGGTATGCGATCGAGCGTGACCAGCACGTCGGGCACCATCGCCGCCGGCAGCCTCTCGGCCGCGTAGGCACGCAGGTCGTCGGCCGGTTCACCGGCCGCGGGCACCACGTAGCCGACCAGGCGGTCCTCGCGCAGCATCACGACGGCCTGGGCGACGGCCGGGTAGCCGGTCAGCACCGCCTCGATCTCGCCCGGCTCGACCCGTACGCCGCGGACCTTCACCTGGTCGTCGGCGCGTCCCGCGTATTCGAGCGCGCCGTCGGCCCGGTACCTGGCCAGGTCGCCGGTGCGGTACATGCGGGAGCCCGGCTCGCCGTACGGGTCGGCGACGAACCGCTCGGCGCTCAGCCCGGGACGGTTGAGGTAACCGCGGGCGACCTGCGGCCCGGCCAGGTACAGCTCGCCCTCGCGGGCGGGCCGCAGGGAGTCGTCGAGTACGCGCACGGCCACGCCGGACACGGCGGCCCCGATGGGCGGCGTGCCGTGGAACGCCGGCCCCGCCCGCCAGGCGGTGGCGTAGACCGTGGCCTCGGTGGGGCCGTACAGGTTGGCCAGCTCGCAGTCCGGCATGGCGGTCCTGATCGCCGAGACGTGGCGGGCCGACAGAGCCTCCCCCGCCACGACCACGGTGCCGGCCTGGATATTCACGTTCGCATGGGTCAGGAGCCGGGTCAGCGCGCTCGGCACGGCGCTGATCAGGCTGCCCCGCCAGCCCTGCGGCAGGTCGGCGAGCGCCATCAGGTCGCGGACCACCTCGATGGCGCCGCCGCAGGCCAGCGGCGCGAACGTCTCGAAGACGGAGACGTCGAAGCTGAGCGAGGTGGCGGCCAGCACGTGGGAGAGCCGCTCGGGGCCGAACCAGCCGACGGCCCACCGGATCAGCTCGACGGCGCTGTGGTGCTCGACGACCACGCCCTTGGGCCGGCCGGTGGAGCCCGAGGTGTAGATGACGTAGGCGGCCTCGCGGGCCGCCGTCGTGACGTCCGGGTTCGTGACGGGCCGGCCGCTCGTGTCCGGCATCTCGCGCAGCACCTCGGCGGGTTCGGCGTCGGCGAGCATGAAGCCGACGCGCTCCGCGGGGTAGGCGGGATCCACCGGCAGGTAGGCCGCGCCGGTCTTGAGCACCGCCAGCGCGGCCACGATCAGGTCGGCCGAGCGCGGCATGGCCAGGGCGACCACGCGCCCCGGCCGTACGCCGCGCTCGATCAGCAGGTGGGCCAGCCGGTTGGCCCGCTCGTTCAATCCCCGATAGCTCAGCCGCTCTCCCGCGTGGCGCACCGCGTCGGCCTCGGGAGTACGCGTGACCTGAGCTTCGAACAATGCGTGGACGGTGCCCACTACGGCCCCCAGATATTCTGCTACGAGGTATTAGCCAAGAGAAAGGCTCGCTGAAAAGCAGGCCAATACACAGAGCCAATCGGGTCGATAGTGGATTGAGATTCGGTGCTACGCCACCCCCGGCCGGCCGTCAAGCCGAGATCCGCTTGTCATCGTTCCAGCGGAAAGACCTGCGGAATTGGAGCTACGTTCGGAGAGTCGCGCCCAGGCGCCGGCGAGCTTGCGGACCACTGCCACCATGGCCTCGGCGCTGAACGTGCACGGCAGCCTGATGTAGGAGTCGTGCCTGCCACTGGGATCGGCCAGCGCGCCGGGGACGACCTCGACCCCGTGCTGGAGGGCGACCTGCGCGAAGATCTGGGCGTTCACGCCGGGCAGTTCGATCCAGAGCGCGGACCCGCCTGCCGGGCTGCGCCAGCGCCAGTCGGGCAGTTGCTCGCGCAGCAGCTCCTCCAGTGCCTCCCGTCTGATCCTCTGGGCGGCAGCACGCTCGGCGGCCAGTTCCGTCAGCCGTGGCATCAGGCTGGTGGCCACGGCCTGCGGCAGCAGCGAGCTGCCCATGTCGGCCAGGGCCTTGTACCCGGCCAGCACCCCGGCCACGGCCGCGGGCGCGCGGGTCCAGCCCAGGCGTAAGCCGCTCCAGACGGTCTTGCCGAGCGAACCGAGCGTGAGCACTTCCGCCCGTTCCGGGGCGAAAGCGGCGATCGGAGCGGGCATCTCGCCGCTCAGGCCGGTCGCGCAGTCCTCCACCAGCGGCACGCCGTACCTGGCCGCGATCTGCGCGACCTGGCGCCGCCTGGTCTTGGGCATGAGGGCGCCGGTGGGGTTGTGGTAGTTGGGCATCAGGTAGATCAGGGCGGGCCCGAGCGTGGCCACGGTGTCGGCCAGCAGATCGGGGCGTACGCCGTCCTCGTCCATGGGGACGGCGACCAGTTCCGCCCCGGCGGCGCGGAACACGTCCAGGCAGCCGGGCCAGCTTGGCGACTCCACGACCACGATCGAGCCCCTGGTCACATACATCTGGGCGATCAGCACCAGCGACTGGGTGGCGCCCGTGGTCACCACGATCTCGTCCGCCGTGGTGGGCGGTCCCTGTCCGCTGTGGTGGCGGGCCAGCGCCTCACGCAGGGCCGATAGGCCGCGTGGATGATAGCCGGAGTCCGACAGCAGCGCCGGCAGATCATCGATCACCTCCAGCATGGCGCAGGCCAGGTCGTTGGCGATGTCGAGGCCCGAGTCGGCGGTGGTCAGCGAGATCACCCTGCCGGGCCCGTCGACCAGGCGGCGCATCAGGGCCGTGGCCCCGCCGTGCGGCACCTGGGCGGGGCGGGCCCGCTGCAGCGCGCGCACGCTCGGGTGGACCCTGGTGCCGCTGCCGACCTTCCTGCTGAGCATCCCCTCGTCCCGTAGCAGGTCGTACGCGGCCACCACGGTGGCCCTGCTCACCTCCAGGGCCCGGGCCAGCCGGCGTTCCGACGGCAGCAGGAAGCCGGGCAGTAACTCCCCCTCGGCGATCACGCGCCGCAAGGCGTCGACCAGCTTCTGGTACAGCGGACCGGGCCCCTCGGTCCAATCTCCGAGAACAGAGGCCAGTTCACCTTCGTCGGCGAAACGGTCCAATTAATCCTCCAATGGCTCGGGCGGTGGCCCCTTCCATATTGCAAGACTAGGCGGGGGCGCGGAAGTCAAATTCTTTTTCCGGCTCGCACGGGGCTGATAAGACGGATCAAAACCGGGGGAGCTCAATGGCCACGATGCCCGCAGCGATCTGACGACGTTTTCCTCTCCAGCACTATTTTGGATTTCAACTATCCAATGCCATCGCACTGTGTCGACGGTGAGCATCCTCTACTTCTGGGGGATTTGTGCGGTTTCATCCATTTCTCTGCTACTTTCGTGATCACGTACGCCGGCGCCCCGGCGCGCCCGCGCTCGTCTGGCGGGGCGAGGCCATCACGTACGCCGAACTCGACGCTCTCGCCCGTGAGCAATCCGGCGTCCTGGCCGGGCTCGGACTGCGACCGCAGGACGCCGTGGGCATCTCCGCCGCGAAGTCCCCGCAGGCCATCGCCCTGCTGCTGGCCTGCATGGAGATGCGGCTGCGCTTCTGCGTGCCCTCGGCCGAACTGCCCGGCGCCATCAAGGCCGAGCTGTACGAACGCGCCGGCTGCCGCCACGTGCTCACCGCCGGAGAACCCGCGAAGCCGGCCGGCCACGAGCCCCGCGGCGAGGCCGACCCCGGGGACGTGACGTTCATCCTGACCACCTCGGGCTCCACCGGCGTGCCCAAGCTCGTGCCGCTCACGGCGGGCGCGACCGGCGCCTTCGCCGAGTGGGCGGCCGGGCGGTTCGAGATCGCGCCGGGGACCAGGGTGCTGAGCTACGCCCCGCTCAACTTCGACCTGAGCCTGCTCGACATCTGGACGACCCTGCGGCAGGGCGGCTGCGCGGTGCTGGTGCCGCCCGAGAACGCGGTGGACGGACGCCGCCTATCGCGCCTGATCGCCGAGCACGAGGTGGCGGTCGTCCAGGCGGTGCCCATGATGTTCCACCTGCTCGCGCGGGCCGCGGGCGATGAGCCGCTGCCCGCCGTCAGGCACGCCGTCTTCACCGGCGACACCGCGCCACCGCAGGTCCTGGCCGCGGCGGCGCGGCTGTTCCCCGAGGCCAGGCTCTACAACCTGTACGGCTGCACCGAGACCAACGACAGTCTGCTGCACGAGATCGACCGTGACCACCTGCCCGAGGGACCGCTCCCGCTGGGCCGCCCGCTGCCGGGAGTGCGGGTCCGGCTGGTCCGCCCCGACAGCGGCCTCCTGACCGGTCCCGGCGTCGGTGAACTGCACGTGAGCACCCCCTTCCAGAGCCCCGGCTACCTGGGCGGCGTGGAGCCCGGCCGCTTCACCGGCGACGGCTTCTTCCGCAGCGGCGACCTGGTGCGCAGGCACGCCGACGGCACGCTGACCCTGGAGGGCCGCACCGACCACCACGTCAAGGTACGGGGGCTGCGCGTCAACACGGCCGAGGTCGAGCGGGTCCTCGGCCGGCACGACCAGGTCGCCGAGGCGGCGGTCGTGGCGCTGCCCGACCCGGCGGCGGGACACGTGTTGCACGCCTTCATCCGCCGCAGCGGCCCGCTGACCAGCCTGGACCTGCGCGCCCACTGCGCCGCCCTGCTGCCGCCCGGCGCGGTGCCCACTGTGATCTCGATCGTCGAGGAAGCGCTTCCTCGCACCTCCACCGGCAAGATCGACCGCAATCACCTGAAGAAGGCGAGACAGCAATGAGCCGTACTTTGGAGATCAAGGAGTTCATCGTCAGGGAGTTCGCGCCCGACCTGCCCGCGAACGACCTGGCGGACGACCACGACCTGCTGGACGGCGCCGTCGTCGACAGCCTCGGCCTGCTGAAGCTCATCGCCTGGCTGGAGACCCGCTACGGCATCGACTCCGAGGCCCTGGAACTGGACCCCGACCGGTTCCGCACGGTCACGGCCATCGACGCCTTGGTGGACGAGGCCCTCGCCCGGGTGGTGTAGGCATGTCCGACCTCCTCGCCACGCTGGTATCGGGGCAGGCGGCGGACGATCCCGGACCGTGGAGCGAGCTGTGGGACCGGGTCCGCCGCCGCGAGGCCGGGCAGGGCGAACTGGCCGGGGTGGTCGCGGTGCTGTCCGCCCGCCCGCTCGATCCCGGCACGGCCCGCGCCCTGGTCGCCTCCCTGTCCGGCGAGCCGGTCTCCCCGCCGGGGACGGACGCGGTCAATATCGTCGGCACGGGCGGCGGACCGCGCACCTTCAACATCTCCACGGCCGCCGCCCTGGTCGCCGCCGCCGCCGGGGTACGGGTCATCAAGACCGGCTCGCGGGCGTACACCAGCAGGCACGGCTCCTTCGACCTGCTGGAACGGCTCGGCGTACGGCTGACCCGGTCGCCCGCCGAGACCGCGGACCTGCTGGGACGGCACGGCATCGCCTTCGCGGGCCCGTACGTCTATCCGGAGGCGCTGAGACGGCTGGCCACCGCGCTGCTGCCGCTGGACATCCGGCGCATCGGGCGCGTGTTCAACCTGCTCGGGCCGCTGCTGGCGAGCGTGCCCGTCGCCGCGCGGCTGGTGGGGGTGGCCGACCGGTCCCTGGTGCCCGTGCTGCGGGCCGCCGCCGACCCCGGCACGCACGGACGCGTGTGGCTGTGTCACAACGAGCCGGGGGTGGACGAACTGCTCGCCTTCACCACCAACACGATCGACACCGGCGGCGAACGCCCGCGACCTCCGTCCGCCGGCACCGGCGGACGCCTGGGCCTCCCGCTCCCGGACCCACCCGTCCTGGGCGGGGGCGATCTCGCCGACCTCACTCCCGTCGGCGACGACGCCGACCTGACCGCGCACTTCGTCGGCCTGCTCGACGGCTCGGCCCCGCGCCCCGCCGTCGACACGGTCGCGCTCAACGCCGCCGCCCTGGTGCTGGCCGCGGGCAGGGCGGACGGCTGGCCCACCGCCCTTGAGGCCGCCCGGGGCGCGATCGTCACCGGCCGCGCCGCCGCACTGCTGAAGGAACTGCGATCATGACCGTCCCGCGGATCGACCGGAGGGGCTTCTTCACCGGGCGTCCCGACGGTGAGCCCGGGCTGGCGGTGTTCCTCAACGCCGGGGACCTGCCCTGGCCCGTGCTGACCGAGGTCGCCGCCATGCTCGACGAACGCGGCGTGGAGTGCCTGGAACTGGCGGTACCGTTCCCCGGCTCTCCCACGGACGGCGAGGTGATCAGGGCCTCGGCCCGGCGCGCGCTGGAACACGGCACCGACCTCGCCGCGACGCTGGCGTTCGTCCGTGAGATCCGCCCCCGGCTGCGGTGCACGCGCATCGCGCTGCTGGCCGACTGGTCCTGCACGATCCGCCCCGAGCCGCTGCCCGGTTTCCTGGCCGCGGTACGCGACAGCGGTGCCGACGCGCTGCTGCCGCACGGCCTGCCGCCCCGGCTGAAGCGGGACTTCCACGAGTCGGCGGCCCGCGCGGGCCTGCCGATCGTCACCACCTGTTACCCGGCCTCCGACGCGCGGACCCGGCGGTGGGCCGTCGAACACGGCACGGCCTACCTTTACCTGGTCGCCGGCTACGGCCGCAGCGGTGTGCCGCGGGACTACGCCGCGCTCGCCCCCGTCATCGCGGAACTGGGCGGCGGCCCGCCAGGCGCCCCCGTCGTCTCGGAGCCGCGTGAGGGCCCGCCGGTCGCCGTCGGATTCGGCGTACGGGAGCGCGCCGACGTCGTCGCGCTGCACCGGGCGGGCGCCGACGCGGTGATCGTCGGCAGCGCCTTCGTGGCCCGCGCCGAGACCGCGCGGTCCTCCGGCGGGAACGTCGCCGCCCGGCTGGACCACTACCTGTCCACCCTTCGTTCAACCGCAACGGCAACCGATCCGGAGAGCACCAGATGATCGTGAGGCACCTCAAAGAGGTGAAGTCCGTGGAGTGGGGCAACGGTCTGAGCAGGCGTTTCCTACTGGCGACCGACGGTATGGGCTACAGCCTGACCGACACCATCGTGCGGGCGGGGACCAGCTCACCGCTGAAATACCCCCAGCACCTGGAGGCGTGCTACTGCATCGAGGGCCGCGGCGAGGTCATCGACGTGGACGGCAACGCGCACACCATCGAGCCGGGCACCATGTACGCATTGGACCAGGACGAGGCCCACTACCTGTGCGCGTCGCCGGACGAGGACCTGCGTCTGGTGTGCGTCTTCTCGCCCGCGCTGACAGGCGACGAGACCCACAAGCTCGACGGCACCGGATTCTCACAGTACTGATGGAACCGGACTGGCAGGCGCTGCGCGACGGCTTGAAGCCGCTGCTGGGGGCGCTCAACGATGAGGCGCTCGACCGGGACAGGCGCGGCGTCTTTTCCCACGAGAAATGGAAGCTGCTGGCCGAGGCCGGCCTGTTCGGGCTGCCGTTCCCCGCCGAGTACGGCGGCCTCGACCAGGACCTCCCGGCCACCGCGCACATCCTGGAGGGCCTCGGGTTCGGCTGCCGCGACGGCGGCCTTGCCTTCTCCGCCGCCACCCATCTGGTCGGTGGCGGGATCGCCCTGTGGCGCTTCGGCGGGGACCGGCTGAAGGAACGTTACCTGCCGGGCATCTGCGCGGGCACTACGATCGGCGCGCACGCGATCAGCGAGCCCGACCACGGCTCGGACGCCATGTCCATGACCACCCGCGCCGAACGGGACGGCGACCATTGGGTGCTGACGGGCGCCAAGACGTTCGTGAGCAACGCCCCGGTCGCCGACCTGTTCACCGTGTACGCGCGCACCCGTCCGGGCGCGGGCCCGCTCGGCGTCAGCGTGTTCCTCGTCGAGCGGGACGCGCCGGGGTTGAGCGTAGGCCGCCCGCTGGCCAAGATGGGGTTGAAGACCTCGCCGACGGCCGAACTGGCGCTGGACGGGGTGCGGGTGCCGGCCGACCGGCTGATCGGCCGGCCGGGCGCGGGCCTGCTCATCATGGACCACGTGATGACGTGGGAGATTCTCTGCTCCTTCAGCATCAACCTGGGCGAGATGCGGCACCGGCTGGAACGCTGCCTGGACTACGCCAAGACCAGGATGCAGTTCGGGCGGCCCATCGGCGGCTTCCAGGCCGTCGCCCACAAGATCGTCGAGATGAAGATCGGGGTCGAGACGTCCGCCAAGTGGCTGCACGACACCGCGCTGCGCTTCGCGGCGGGCGAGGACGTCACGTCCGATCTCGCGATCACCAAGCTGGTGGTGTCGGAGGCCAACCTCGCCTCCGCGCTCACCGCCGTACAGATCTTCGGCGGCAACGGCTACATGGCCGAGTTCGGGCTGGAGAAGGACCTGCGGGACGCCGTGGGCGGGGTCATCTACTCCGGCACCTCCGACATCCAGCGCAACCGGGTGGCGAGCCTGCTCGGCCTCCCGTACCGCAACAGAGGGGAACAGCGTTGACGAGCACCACACTGCAAGCCACCTATTTCCTCGACCACGACCATCCCGACGTGCGCTCCTTCGCCGAGCAGGCGACCGGCCGGACCCCGCGCGAGCGGGCCGTGAGCCTGTACTACCAGGTACGCGACGGCATCCGGTACGAGATCTACGGCGCCGACCTGTCGCAGGAGGGCCTGCGCGCCAGCCAGGTCCTGCACGCGGGATCGGGGATGTGCGTGCACAAGTCCGTGCTCTACGGGGCCGCGCTGCGCGCGCTCGGCACCCCTAGCCGCCTGGTCCTCGTGGACGTGCGCAACCACCTCGCCTCCGAACGGCTCATCAAGCTCATCGGCGGCGACGTCTTCCACTACCACTGCCTGACCTCGGTGAACCTGGAAGGCCGCTGGGTGAAGGCGACACCGGTGTTCAACAAGCTCCTGTGCCGCCTGTACGGCATGACGCCGCTGGAGTTCGACGGCCTGTCCGACAGCGTCTACCACCCCTTCGACCAGCACAACCGGCGCCACATGGAGATCGTGCGCAACCGGGGCGTCCACTCCGACCTGCCCTACCGGATGCTGATCGACGGCCTGCGCGCCGCCCACCCGGGCGTGTTCGCCGACGGGACCACCCTCGTGCCGGGCTCGCTCACCGCCGACGTACCGGCCCCCGCCCCGACCACCGTCGGGAACTGACAACCGGAGATCATGGTGACCGACCAGACCTGCTACCTGCTGGACCCCGAGGACCTGCCGCGTTCCTGGTACAACATCGCCGCCGACCTCCCGGGCCTGCAGCCCCTGTTGCACCCGGGCACCGGTGAGCCCCTGACCGTCGCCGACCTGACCCCGATCATGCCGCGTGCCCTCGCCGAGCAGGAGCTCAGCAGGGAACGGGAGATCGAGATCCCCGAGCCGGTACGCGCCGTCTACGCCCGCTGGCGGCCCTCCCCGCTCATCCGCGCGCACCGCCTCGAACGCGAGCTGGACACCCCCGCCCGCATCTACTACAAGTACGAGGGCGTCAGCCCGGCCGGCAGCCACAAGCCGAACACGGCCATCGCGCAGGCCCACTACAACCGCGAGGCGGGCACCCGCCGCCTGGTCACCGAGACCGGGGCCGGGCAGTGGGGGTCCGCGCTGGCGCTGGCGGGCGCGCTGTTCGGGCTGGACGTGCGCGTCTTCATGGTCAAGGTCAGCTACCACCACAAGCCGTATCGCAGGCTGCTCATGCAGAGCTACGGCGCGCAGTGCGTGCCGAGCCCCAGCCCCGAGACCAAGGCCGGGGCGGCGATCCTGGCCGAGGACCCCGACTGCCCCGGCAGCCTGGGCATCGCCACCTCCGAGGCCGTCGAGGTGGCGGCAGGCGACCCCGAGACGATGTACGCGGGCGGCAGCGTCCTCAACCACGTCCTGCTCCACCAGACCGTCATCGGCCAGGAGGCCATGGCCCAGCTCGACCTGGCGGGCGAGCGGGCCGACGTGGTGATCGCGTGCGCGGGCGGCGGCAGCAACCTGGGCGGGCTGGCCTTCCCGTTCCTGCGCGAGCATCTGACCACGGGCGCCAGGGCCCCGCGCATCGTCGCCGCGGAACCGGCCTCCTGCCCGACCATGACCGCGGGCCGGCTCACCTACGACTTCGGCGACACCGCGCAGCTCACCCCGCTGCTGCGGATGCACACGCTGGGCCACTCCTTCGTCCCGCCGCCGATGCACGCCGGCGGGCTGCGCTACCACGGCATGGCACCGCTGGTCAGCGCACTGCTGGAACGCGGGCTCGCCGAGGCGGTGGCGGTGCCGCAGACCGCCTGCTTCGCCGCCGGGCTGCGCTTCGCCAGGGCCGAGGGCATCGTCCCCGCGCCCGAGTCCACCCATGCGATCGAGGTGGCCATGCGGGAGGCCCTGCGGTGCAAGCGGGAGGGAGTGGCGGAGACGATCGTGTTCGGGCTGTCCGGGCACGGGCACTTCGACCTGTCGGCGTACGAGGCGTACCTGGCCGGGGACCTGCGCGACGACGGCATGGACGCGGAGCGGGTGCGTGCCGCTCTGGACCGGCTTCCCTCGGTGCCCGGCAGATGATGCTGAAGGTCTGCGGGGCGCGTACCGCCGGTGACGTGGCGCTCCTGGCCCGGCTCGGGGTGGACCTGGTGGGCCTGTGGCACGGCACCGGCGGCCCGGCCGAGCTGTCCCTCGAACGGCTGGCCGGACTGGCGGAACGGGCGCGGGCGGAGGGCGTCGTCCCCGTGCTGGTCACGTTCCTGGCGGACCCGGCCGTGCTGGCGCAGGTCCTGGCGGTGAGCGGCGTGGAGTGGGTGCAACTGCACGGCTACCAGCCGCCCGCCCTGGTTCGCGCGCTGAGCGGCGAGGGCCGCATGATCGTCAAGGCGCTTCACGTACGCGGGCGGGAGTGCCAGGAACGGCCGCTGCTGCCCGCGTACGCCCGCGCGGGCGTGGACTTCTTCCTGCTGGACGCCGTGTCGGACGACGGCAGGCTCGGCAGCACCGGGCGGCGCCTGGACCCGGCGGCGGTCGCCGAGCTGGGCGACGCGCTGACCGTGCCTTTCCTGCTGGCCGGCGGCCTCACCGCTGACGATCCTGCGCCGTCGCCGGCGGGGGACCCCGTGGACCCGCGCCCGGTGGGCTTTCCCCGGCATTCGCTGATGGCGGGGGTGGACGTGGATCACGGGGCGCGCGACGAGCGCGGGCACCTGGATCCGGTGCGGGTGGCCGCGCTGCGCCGGTGGACGGCGAAGGAGCCGGCATGAGATTCGCCGAGGCGCTCCTGGCCGCCCCCACGCCGGTCATCATGGAGATCAAACCCAGGGATTCCGCCGGGCGGGACCTCCTGGCCGGCCGCACCCCCGCCGAACTCGCGGACCGCTACGAGCGCGCGGGCGCCGCCTGCCTGTCGGTGGTCACCGGCCGCTGGTTCGGCGGCCACCCCGGCATGCTCGCCGAGGTCACCGCACGTACTGGCCTGCCCGTGCTGCAGAAGGACCTCATCGCCGGCCGCGCCGCCGTGACCAGGGCCAGGGAACTGGGCGCCGCGGCCGTGCTGCTCACCGCCCGCGTGCTCACCGCCGAGACACTGGCCGCGCTGACGGAGGCCGCGCTGACGCACGGGCTCACCCCGTTCGTCGAGATCGCCGACGCGGCCGAGGCCGCCATGGTGGTGCACGGAGAGCGGTGCGTGGTGGCCGTCAACAACAAGGACATCGACAGGCGCGAGGCCGGTACGCCCGATCTCGCCCGGAGCCTGGCGCTGCTGCCCGCGGCACTGGACACGGGCACGCTGTGCCCGGTCAGTGCGAGCGGCATCGCCACGCCGGGGGAGGCGGCCGACCTGCTGGCGGCGGGCTATCGCGGCCTCCTGGTGGGCACCGCGCTCCTGCGCTCGGCCAACCTGGACGGCTGGCTCACCGACCTGCGCCGCGAGACCACCGCCCAGGGGTACGACGCCGGCGCAAGGAGGGAGCGGTCGTGATCTCGATGCGTGCGGCCCTGGCCACGCTCCGGTACCACGTCCACGACAAGCCGCTGAAGCCCACGGAGGTGGCCGCGCACTATGCGGCGCACCACGCCGGCGTGCCCGCCTCCTCCCGGGCGGTTCCCGAGGAGGCGGTCCTGTACCGGAACGTGACCGGCTCGCGGCTGCCGGTCCTCCTGGGCCTGTACGGCGACGAGAACCGGGTCCGGGGCTGGCTGCCCGGCCTGCCCCGGCACATCACCGCCGAAACGGCCCGGGACCTGGTCGCCCGCGCCCATACGCCCGTCCAGGCCCCCGCCCGGCACGAGCCGCTGCCCGGCGTGGACCTGACCGAACTCCCGGCCCTCGTCGCCACCCCGCGCGACGCGGGCCCGTACCTCACCACAGGGGTGATCCACGCCGCCGAGGCGATGTCGGTGCACCGCATGCTCATCCTCGGCCCCGACCGGCTGGCCGTCTGGATGGTGCCGGGCCGTCTCCTGCGCGCCCTGCACGAAAGCGCCGGACGGCTGCCCGTCACGATCGCCCTGGGCGTGCCGCCCGCCGTCATGGTCGCCTCGGCGCTGGGCAGCCGGTTCCTGCCGCCCGGCGTCACCAAAGCGGCCATGGCAGGAGCGCTGGCGGGCGAACCGCTCGCGATCGCGGGGCGGGCGCCCGCGCAGGCGGAGATCGTCCTGGAGGGAGCGCTGACGGAGGAACGCGCCGACGAAGCCCTCGCCGGCGAGCCGGGAACGCCACAGCGGAGCAAGTCTCCGCCGGGCGGCGGGCTGGGGGTGTCGCTGCCGGAGTTCCTCGGCTACGACGGCTCGGCCCGTCCCGGCCTGCCCGTCATCACCGTCACCGGCATGGCGGCCCGCCGGCGGCCGATCTTCCAGGCCGTCATCGGGCCCGGCAGGGAGCAGTCGATCATCCTCGGCCTGGCCGGAGCCCTGTCGGTCGCGCTGTCCGTGCCGGATCCGATCATCGCCGGACTGCACTACGGCCCGGCGGGCGGCGGGATGCTGACGCTGGTGGTCACGGTGCGCAAGCGCGGCCAGGCCGACGACCACCGCCTGGGCGACCTGGCCGAGCGGATCTTCCGCGCGCACCCGTTCACCAAGCTCGTCGTGTTCACCGACGACGACGTGGACCCCTCCTGCCCGGAGGACGTGCTGTGGGCGCTGACCACGCGTTGCAACCTCGGCGTGGACGCGATCACGCTGCCCGGCTTCACCCCCCTGGGCATGGACCCCTCCCAGCGGCCGGACTGGTCGCGCGGCGGCGGCGAGGGGCGTACCTATGTGGACGCCACCACCCCCTACCTCGGGCGGGCGGCCACCAGGCGGAGCTTCCCGTCATGAGGCTCGTGGTCGGCATCACCGGGGCCACCGGCGTGGTGATCGGCGTCCGGCTCCTGGAGGCGCTGCGGGGGCTGGGGGTGGAGACGCACCTGGTGCTGAGCAAGTGGGGCCGGGCCACACTGAAGATGGAATGCGACCTGTCCGTGGCGGAGGTCCACGCGCTGGCCGACCACGTACACGCGCCCGGCGATCTGTCCGCGCCTGTCTCCAGTGGCTCCTTCAGGACGGACGGCATGATCATCGCACCGTGCAGCATGAAGACGCTGGCGGCCATCCGCTCCGGGTACGGCGAGGGCCTCATCCCACGAGCCGCCGACGTCACGCTCAAGGAACGCCGCCGCCTGGTCCTGGTCCCCCGCGAGCTGCCCCTGTCGGAGATCCACCTGTCCAACATGCTGGAGATGACAAGAATGGGCGCGATCTTGGCCCCTCCCATGCTGGCGTTCTACAACCGGCCGAAGACCATCGACGACCTGGTGACCCATGTGGTGGCGCGGGTGCTCGACCTGTTCGGCCTGGATCTCCCCGAGGGGCAGCGGTGGACCGGCCCGCCACGCTAACCCGGCCCCCGCTTGATCTTCACTCAGCGCCGACCTTCCCGGCCCTGGCGGACGTCCTCTCACCGGGCTCGCCACCGGGACGTTGGCCTGGGCGCTGCGTTGCCGGCATCGGCGGCCCGCGCGGGACGGCGAGGGGGGCGGGTACGGCCGCGCCCCTCCCCCAAGCGTCGGCGACCACCGCTCCCGCCCGGCCCGGCGCGAGGCGTACGCCGACGATCTGGGCGACCCGCGGGCCCTGGCCGCCGTCACCGCACGCTCCAACAGGCAAAAGGCCGACCAGGACCCGGCCACCTGGATACCGCCGCATGCCCCGGCCTTGTGCCGCTACGTCACCGAGTGGACGGCGGTCAAGCTGCGCTGGGGCCTTGCCGCCGATGCCGAGGAGCAGGCGGCGCTCTCCCGCGTGGCGGAGGGATGCCCGAACGCGACCATCGAGGTCACGCCGGCCCCGTGACCTTGAGGGCTCGCAGGCTCGGGGCACCCGAGCATGGAGCCTGGGGGCTCGGCAGGTTCTGCCGGGCCCCTTCTTCTTGCCCGGCGACCGGGTCAGGCGGGGCGTTGCCCTGCATGCGCCATCCGCAGCAGGCCCTCGTCGAACGCGAGCTGGAACAGCGCCGCGAACCGCACCGTCACCGACTCGCTCACGCCTTGTTGGTCCGAGGACAGGTCGACTGTCGCCTTCACCAGAGCCTCTATGAGTTCGTACGTGCGCCCAAGGCGGCAGCGCGGTGCAGGTTTCCGGCCGTCACGCGAACCGTTCGCCCCCTTATGGCGGGGCGTTTCTCGCGATGGCGTCCACCTGAAAAAGAGCGCGATATAGGACAGCACCAAAATAGGTGCCACTCCTCATGGCACCATTTCGCCCCACGCGGTGACCCTGGACGGTTTCGTAGTGTGCCCCTTCGCACCGGCCAATGCTCACCAGTGCCGTGTTACCGAGCCACCGTGTCCTGATGGCCGACGAATCGCTGTGGGTTTGATCGACCTGCTGCGCCGCGACCCGCCGTCCCGTGCACACGAGCACCAGGACACCAGGTGCCGGGCACCAGATCCGGTGATATCGCAAGGTCGTTCGCCGCGCCCTATTGCCCGGCGGACCGCGATGCACCCGCCCTCGTCGCCCCGGCTCCTTGCCCGCCGATCGGCGGCAACGCCACTCGCGTTCCCGTTCCTGGTCAACCAGGTACCTCGTCAAATGTTCCAAGCTGCACGTGGCAATTTCGTAATTCGGGTCGCGCCGATCGGCACCGAGTCGTCTCCTGGATGAGTACGGGGGTCTATTCGTTCATCCAGCGGGGAGGGTTTCCGTGATTTCGCCTGGACATTTCATGGCCGGTGCTCGCCTGGCCACGGACCGTAAAATGGCATATGCGATCGGGAAAGGGGCAGCAGATGGGCCGGCGTGAAACGCCCCTGGACCCTGGCGCCGGGCCGGTGCAGCGGTTCGCGTTCGAGTTGCGCAAGCTGCGCCAAGAGGCCGGCGGCATCACCTACCGCGCGATGGCCGGGCGAGCGGGCTATTCGGTGACCACGCTCTCCCAGGCCGCCGCCGGGGAGCGGCTGGCCTCGCTGGAGGTGACTTTGGCCTATGTGCGGGCGTGCGGCGGAGACGAACGGGAATGGGCCGAACGCTGGCAGCAGGCCGCGGCCGAAGAAGAACAACGCTTTGCCGTCAACGGCACCGATACCGACGCCCCGTATGTCGGCCTGCGGGCCTACGGCACGGCGGACGGTGACCGGTTCTTCGGCCGCGACCGGCTGATCGGTGACCTGCTCGGCGTGGTACGCGATCGGCGGTTCGCGGTGGTGGTCGGCTCCTCGGGATCCGGCAAGTCCTCTCTGCTGCGCGCCGGTCTGGTCCCGGCGGTGCGCGCGGGAGGGCTGGGCGAGCCGCTGGATGCCGTACGCGTGCTGACGCCCGGCGAGCACCCGCTCCGAGCGCACGCCGACCGGCTCGCCGCCGATGACCGGGCGCTGGTGCTGGTGGACCAGTTCGAGGAGGTGTTCACCCTCTGCCCGGATCCGGCCGAGCGGGCCGCGTTCATCGATCTGCTGCTGGTCGCGCGGGAGCCGGGTGCCGGGTTGCGGGTGGTGCTCGCGCTGCGCGCCGATTTCTATGGGCACTGCGCCGCGCACCGGCGGCTGGCCGGGGCGTTGCGAGACGCCTCGCTGCTGGTCGGGCCGATGGACCGTGACGAGCTTCGCGCGGCGATCGTCAAACCCGCAGCCGCCCGCGGGTTGACGGTGGAACGGGCGCTGACCGCCAGGGTCATCGATGATGCCGGGACCGAGCCGGGCGGGTTGCCGCTGATGTCGCACGCGCTGCTGGAGACCTGGAAGCGGCGCCGCGGCAAGATGCTCACCCTGGAGGGCTATCTGCAGGCGGGCGGCATCAATGGAGCCATCGCGGCGACCGCCGAGCAGGTGTACACGAGCCTTTCCCCCGCCCAGGCCGCCCAGGCCAAACGGGTGCTGCTGCGGCTGGTCAGCCCGGGTGATCGGACCGCGGACACCCGCCGCCCCGCCCGCCGCGGCGAACTGGACCCCACCGGCGCCCCCGACACCGGCCTGGTGATCGACCTGCTGGCCCGGGCCCGGCTGCTCACCCTGGACGCCGGCACCGTCGAGATCGCGCATGAGGCGCTGCTCAGCGCGTGGCCGCGGCTGGCCACCTGGATCGAACAGGAACGCGACCGGCTGCGGATCCAGCGGCAGCTCACCCAGGCCGCGCACGCCTGGTCTGATCTGGACCGCGATCCGGGGGCCCTGTATCGCGGGACACGCCTGGCCGCCGCCGCGCCGCTGCTGGCCACCCGGGAGGATCTGACTCCGCTGGAGTACGACTTCCTGGACGCCTCCCGCCGATCGGCGACCCGGCGCCGCAGGCTGGTACGCGCCGTGGCGATCGCGCTGGCCGTCTTGACGGCGGTCGCGGCCGGCGGCACGGTGACCGCGACCAGGGCCGAGCAGCAGGCCCGCGCCGAGCAGCACAACGCCGAGCAGCGCAGGAAGAGAGAACTGTCGCGGCTGGTCACCATGCGCGCCGAGCGACAGGCGAGCACAGATCCGGCACTCGCCGGCCTGCTCTCGGTGGCCGCCTGGCGGCTCAACCGAACAGCCGAGGCAAGGCGGGGCATGCTGAACCACGCGGCGAGATTCCCGCGCATGGCGCTGACCGGCCATGACAGCGAGATCGACATGGTGGCCTTCAGCGCCGACGGCGCGCGGCTCGTCAGCGCAGACGCCGACGTCGTGCGCGTGTGGCGCGCCGCCGACGGGCGGCTGCTCACGACCATGCCTGTGAAGGATTCACGGCGGGAGCTCAGCGGGGACGGCACCACCATGGCCACCTGGGAATACGACATCACCAACCCGTACGACGTCGTCGTACGGCTGTGGGACACCACGACCGGACATCTCCGCCCCATGCCCGGCGGCCCCGGCGTGACCGAGCTGGCCTTCCACCCCACACAGCCGGTAGTGGCCACCACCGACGGGCGCGGAATCCGGCTGTGGAACACCGTCACCGGCCGCCCCGCGGGCAAGCCCATCGACTTCGGCCGCCGGCTCCACATCGATCAGCTGGTGTTCACCCGGCGCGGGGACACCCTGGCCGCCGTCGCAGACGACAAGGTCAGACTCTGGGACACCAGAACCGGAGGGGCACGCGGCCGGCCGTTCGGGCAGGCGGTGGGTGAGGCGACGTTCGCACCCGACGGCGCAACCGTGGTCACGGAGGACACGAACGCGTTCCGGCTCTGGCGGGCGGCCGACGGGCGGCGCATCGGCGACGCGATCCCTAACACCGGTTTCGGCCGCGACCGCTACCGGCTACAGGTGACGTTCAGCCCGGATGGCACCATCCTGGCCACCGCCGGCGCGACCGTGAACCTGTGGAATACCGCCACCGGACAGCGGATAGGCGCTCCGATCAAGAACACCGACCCCTGGGTGGCGTTCAGCCCCGACGGCAAGACCCTGGCCACCAGCGGCGCCGGGCCCTTCGGCAGCTCTGATGATCTGCCCTCCTTCGTTCCCACCGAACGCCCGGTTCACCATCAGATCCAGCTCTGGGACACGTCCACCCTCCGCCCCCTCGGCGCCCCACTAACCGGACACGCAGGCAGAGTCGGCGCGATGGCCTTCAGCCCGGACGGCAAGACGCTGGTCACCGGAGGCCACGACACGGCCATCCGGCTGTGGGACCTCACCACCCGCCACCCGATCGCCGATCTACCCACGCCCGCCCAGACCTTCGGTCGCGCCAACAGCAGCGGCGACACCGGTCATTTCGGCAGCATCGAGTTCAGCTCGGACGGACGGACGCTGGCGGCGGCCACGGGGAGGCGGATCAGGCTATGGGACCCGGTCACCCGCCGCTTCCTCGGAGAGCTCACCGGCCATACCGGCCCCGTCCGGACGATCGTGTTCAGCCCGGACGGGCGGGCCATCGCCGGCGCCGGAGACGACGCGACCGTACGGCTCTGGGATGTGGCCACCCTCCGCCCCATCGGTCTTCCGTTGCGTCAGGGCTTCGGGCAGTCTTTGGCGGACATCAAGGACATCGCATTCAGTGCTGACGGCAAGAGCGTGGTCGCCGCGGACAATTTTGGTGTCATCTTGCGGTGGGACACGGTCACCGGGCGCCCTGTCGGCTATCTGCATGAGCTCGTCTCGCCCGATATCTACATGGTCGCGTTCAGTCCGGACGGCAGGACTGTGGTCGCGGTGGATGGCTCCGGTGTCATGCAGATGTGGGACATGGTCACCCGCCGCCCGATCGGCGCGCCGCTCAATGAAAGCGAATTCGGTGTCGGGAGACTGGCGTTCAGTCCCGACGGCACGATCGTGGCGGGCGCCAGAGCGGACGGAGCCGTCCAGTTGTGGGACGTGGCCTCTGGCCTGACCACCGGCGCGCCGCTGATCGCTCACCGAGGCGCCCTGTGGGGGCTGGCGTTCACCCCCGATGGTAAGACGCTGCTAACCGCGGGCCGCGATGGGCAGCTCCGGCTGTGGGATGTTGAATCCGGCCGGCCGATCGGCGCGCCGATGGCGAGCGGGACAGCCGTTCCAGGGACCGCGCTGACCTTCGCCCCGGACGGCAAGACCGTCGCCATCGGCACCGCCGGCGGGAGCGTCCGCCTATGGGACATGAGCCTGCCGAGCGACCCCGCCGCCGCGGTCTGTACGATCGCCGGCCGATCCCTCACCCGCACGGAATGGGCGGAGTATCTGCCCGGCGAGCCGTACCGCGAGGTGTGCTGAGTCTTTTTGTTTGCCCTGGTGGGAGGGCCTGCCGAACAATTCCGCCCCCGTTAGACATGGATCACGACCACGACGGCGGGGATCGGCATCCGGGCAAACGCCGGCCCGACGCCCCGCCGCCACATCCGATCAAAGGGGAAGGCTCACATGTCCATCGCTGGGCGAAAGACGGCCGTCAAGGCCGCCCTGGCTCCTCACGAAAGGCAGGTACTGATGCGTCTGGCACGCATCTCACTCGCCCTGGCCGCCGCCACCGGGCCGGCCCTGGCTGCGACACCGCCCGCCGCCGCTCTGGCGACCGCCGGCCCCGCAGACCCCGGCACCTACCCCGCGCAGGCAGTTTTGGACAGCCATTGACGCCCTCAATCAGATAGTGGACGACACGCCGATCTCACGGAAATCGAAACAGGAGGAAGCCTTGAAACGAATCACGGCCGGCATCTGCATGATCATCGGCCTGGTCATGTTCACCGCCTTACCCGCTGCCGCGAACGTGCCCGCAAACCGGATCATCGAAAGAGGGCAGTACAGCGTCACGTCGGAAGCGCGCTACTACGCCGCGGGCGAGGTCGTCGCGCTGACACTGGTTCCTTATGGCGACAGCAGAAATACCATCAACGGTGACTGGCTGTTCTGCACAACGAACACCGGCTGCAAGGACGCCGTCTGGACGAATCTCGTCCAGACGAACCACGACTATGCGCAGAGCCGCTACACCACGCCTCTTACGGGCTACTACTGGTTCCGGCTGAGGTGCACGGGCGGTGGGGATCCGGTCACCACCTGCCATGGGCGCGGCACCATGGACGACGTCTGATCTCGAAATCGATGACGCGGCCCCGCCGGTACATCACTTCGGCATCGCGGCGTCTGAGACCAGCGACGGCAGCAGTGGTACCCAACTGATCGACCCCGGCGGCTTCCGTCATGCCGCCGGGGTCTCAGCGGATTCCACTGCTGCCACCTGTGTTGCGCGACCGCCGGCCGATCCCTCGCCCGCGCCGAATAGGCGGAGTATCTGCCCGGCGAGCCGTACCGCGAGGTGTGCTGAGTCTTTTTGTTCGCCCTGGCGGGAGGGCCTGCCGAACAATTCCGCCCCCGTTAGACATGGATCACGACCGCGACGGCGGGAATCGGCATCCGAGTGAACGCCGGATCGGGGGCCCCGCCCTCCACTCGATCAGGAAGGTAGAAATCGGTACCGGGGAAGCTCGGGGCTTGGGGTCGGTGCTATGGACGGCGTCCCGGCGCCATGCCGTCCGCACTCGGTTCCGGTCGCGCGGCTTCAGGCGTGAGAACGAACGAGGAAACATCGAGCCCCGTGATCCATCCGATCACGGGGCTCGTCGCGTCTGCCGCGTCGTCCGCTCATGGCGGATGCCGCGGTCTCCCCGGCAGATGCAAAACTACGTTCGGCAGGTTCATCTGCTTCTCCCTTCCTGGTTTGCAAGATCGGACTCCCTACTGTCGTCGAGCCGTTGGCTGGGCGACTTGGCTGTGGTTCCTGGCCGACGAGTTCGGAGCGGATGACGACGGCGACCGAGAGCAGCGCGCGCCCGGCGACCAGGTCGGAGCCTTCGGCATCTTCGGCATCTTCGGCATCTTCGGCATCTTCGGCATCTTCGGCATCTTCGGCATCGCGGTGCCCAGCCGATCGGCTCGTCGGCAAGGTACGGCGGCGCGGGCTCGTACGGGCGCCACGTCTGCGTGAACGGACCGTCAGGGTTCGATGGCCCGCAGAGCATTGGTGGTGCAGTGCACCTCGCCACCTCCGGCGTGCGCCCAGGAGTAGTCCTCCACCCAGCTCACTCGCACCCGGCGGGAGGCCAGGGCCTGCTCGGTCGCCCGCCGGAACAGGTCCCGGCCGTCCACGACGGGCCCGTGTGGGTCGGGTGCGGCGAAGTCCCGCTCGGTCAGGGAGAGACCGTTGGGGATTGCAGGGGTGAAGGCGCGAAGCAGCGGCAGATGATCGTTCCTGGCGAACAGAACCGGCACCCGGATCAGATCGGCGGCGCGCAGGCCGGTTGCGGCGAGCATGACCGCGATCTGCTGGTCGATGTGCCCGGCTGCCGCGTCGTTGGCGGCCAGCGCCCGATCGTTGGCCAGGTACTGGTCGATGGTCGGCTGATCGCCCGAACGGGTGCCCCCCAGCAGGCGCGCGCCTCCGGCGCCGCGTGCCTGTGCCTGCTTCATCAGATGTACGGCCAGCCGCGGATCAGCCACCATCAGCGTCCAGCCTCGATCATTGTCGGCCCGGATGACGTGCATGGTCTCGTCGGCGTGTCCGACAAGTAGCCACGAGGTGTCGATGACGACCGGCGGCTGATGGCCCTGGCCGATCAGCAGGCGGATGAACGCCGGGTCCGGCCGCATGGTCGCGCCGGAGCCGTAGACCATCCGGCCGTTGGGATAGCCGTCGTAGGGCGGGAGCGATTCGATGTTTCCGGTCGCGTTGCGCAGGTCGGTCAGCGGGTCGCGGCTCACGTCGGTGAATCCCTGCACCACCGCGACGCCCGGGCCACGGAGGTGGCGAAAGAGCAACCGGCCGGACGGGCGAAGTGTCCGATGGGTCTTGCCGTCCTTGCCGGGCAGGTCAAGCAGGTTGGCGGAACGGACCAGCACCCGCATGGTCCGTGTGCCGCGCGGACCCGGCATGCTCGCGGTCATCGGCTCGAAGATGTCCTGCCACCACACGTCCTTCCAGTATCCGGCCGTACCGGCGATGAATTCCGGCGAAGCCGTGCGTGCGGCCTTGCGCAGCGACCCGGCGAAGCGTGACCACTCGCCAGGAAAGCCTGGCGGCAGGGGAGGCAGGCTCCCATCGGTCGGCCAGCCGGGGCCCTTCCCCGGCCTGCCCGCGATCACCCGGACGGCCGGTTGCAGATCGTTCTGCAGCAGCAGCGGGGCCTCCCGCAACTGGACCCGATCCTCGCCGGTCCGGCCATGGTCTGTCACGGTGAGCGTCACCATGGCCAGGCCGTCCCAGAGCGCCGGGTCGCGGACGATGTCGCGTCCTTCCAGCGCGAACTCGACACCGCCTCGCAACTCGGCCGCCGTCAGCCATCCGCGCCCTTCAGGCAGCACCGGACGGTACCCGCCCTCGTGCCTGACGAATATCCGCACCTTGGCCGCCGCCGGGGCGTTGAGGCGCACCTGGCCGAGGGCGGACCCGCTGAGCTCAGGCATCGGGAGCGTACGCATCCGGGCCAGATCATGGGTGTCCGCCTGCCCGTTCACCCGGGAATCCGCAGCGTCGTTACAGGCGGCCAGCCGCTGATCGACCCACAGCCCGGGCTCGTCCAGCTCGGCGGAATCGACTGTGCACCGGCGCTCGCTGTCGTCGAGATTGGGGAGGAAGACCGCGCCCCGTGCCTGCGTCCACCTCTCCTCCCCTTCCTCATCGCCCGGCCCGACGAGGTCGATCCGGCCGTCCCTGTCGACATCGGCCCGCAGGTCCGGCACGGGCGCGGCAGCCGCCCACCCAGGCACCGTACCGAGCAGGCTCCCGGTCACGACCAGCGTGGTCACGACCAGCGTGGTCACGACCGCCACCCATCGTCGTCTCATCCAGTATCCACTCCTTCATCGATTTATCTCACTCGCGATAAATAGAATGTATCACAGGTGAGATACAATGGGTGGATGCCGAAGATCGTCGATGCCGACCTGCGCCGCCACCACATCGTCGAGGCGGTCTTCCGGCTGATCCTGCGGGAGGGAGTGCCGAGCGCGTCGTTGCGCAAGGTGGCCGACGAGGCCGGCCTGAACGTCGGCTCGGTGCGGCATTACTTCGCCAATCACGAAGACCTGCTCACCTCCGCCGCCCAGACCATCGTCGACCGCATCTCCGCACGGATCGAGGCGCACCTCCCCCGCCTGCGGTCCGAGCCGGACAAGCGGCCCATCGTCGAGGACATGCTCGCCGAGCTGCTCCCGCTGGACGCCCGCCGGCGCGACGAGAGCACGATCGCGTTCGCGTTCGTCTGCCAGTCACGCTGGGATCCGCAGTTGCGGCCGCTGGCCGAGCAACTGCTCCGCGGCCCGAGGCAACTCGTCCGGCGCATCCTGGACGCCGCGCAGGTACGGGATCGCGACGATCATGTCGAGCGGCTGTGCGCGCTGATCGACGGACTCGCCTTCAAGGCCATCTACGTCCCCACCGCCGACGACGCGAGTGGGCACCTCCGCCTTATCGGCAAACAACTCGACCACATCCTGTCCGACCGCTGACCAGGCCCCCGAAGCGTACGTTTTCGTTCCGCCACACTTTCCGACCCCCGAGAAGGCCGAGCCCCGTTCACTCGGACGGTGTCCTGCCAGGTTGATGGCGTGAGTTACCCGGCGGTATTTGGCGTCTTGCTGATGGGCCGCTCAGTGAATGCGTCGCGTTGGAACGTGGACATCGGTGATCTATTGTTGGGAGCGAGACGGGCAGTTGTCATGACTGACCGTCTGCTTGCGCTACGGCCCGCTGGCGGAGCGCCGGGCCGAGCGCTTGCCGGCCGGCGAAGAGAGCGATCCCGGTGATCGCGCACGCCGCTCCCAGGGTCTCTCGTCCGGCGTGGTCGAGCAGTACGCTGCCGAGCAGCGGGCCGAACACGGCACCGACACTCCATGTGGCGGAGGCGACGCCCATATACCTGCCGCGCAGGTCTGCCGGGGCGAGGTCGGCGAAGGTGGCACCGAACATGACGGCGATGCCGATCTCGACGAGGGTCCAGACCAGGACCGATCCCGCATAGCCCGCACCGACCATGAGCATAGAAGCGGCCAGCACCGTACTGGGGTCGCGACCAGCGAGCAGCCGTACCGCCGACGTGATCGTGCAGACCTGGAGGGAGCCGGCACTGGACGACATCACCATGACCTCGCGTACGGCGCGCGGGCACCGTTTGCCGATCAGCATGCAGGACTCGTCGTACCCGACACCCACCACATGCGCAAGGCCACCAGTGCGCCGCACCGCGCATACCGCTCCCGTAGGGACAAAGGTCGTGGATGGTTTTGTCGGTGCGTCCTCGCGCCACCTGCGGTAGTAGTTAGAGCCTCGCTACGAGGAGGCAGTCATGAATGCAGCAGCAGCAGGTCGTTCAGGCCGTTGCTGCCATATGTTCATCACGAGGACTGGGCGCGTTCGGGTTCGCCCGCATGCGCTCGATCAAGGCGTGCAGCCGTTGGGCGTCGCGGAAGCTCGGCGCGTGCCGGGTGTGGTCGTGCAGGTCGGCGGCCAGGCGTCGGTACAGGCGTGCGACGTTGGCCGCCTCGATCGGCAGCGTGGAGGCTTCGTCGGCGTCCGGCAGGATGGGGTCGGGCGTGGTCGCGCCCGGCTGCCATTGCCATAGGTCGAGCGGGCTGATCTGCAGCTGCGCCATCTGCGGCTCGGTCTCGGGTGCCGACAGCAACATGAGCTTGCCGGCCGTGCCGGAGATCTCCAGCCGGGTATGCGGGCGGGCGGTCTCGCCGTCGAGTACGTGCACGGCCGCCACGGCACCGCCGTCGAATTCGGCGATGGCCAAGAGCTGGTCAGGCGCGGTGACCGCGATCGCCTCACCGGTTTCGGCGATGCGGTGCTCCTGGACCCGTACGGCGGTGCGCGCGCTGAGGTCACCGATGGGACCGAGCACGTGCTGCACCAGGTCGAGCGCGTGCCCGCCGAGGACCTCGACGAGCCCGGCGCCGGTGGTCGCGTCGTAGGTGTAGGCCGTCCACGCCGGGACGTCGAGCGCGCCGCCTTTGGCGCGGGAACTGAAGACGTTCGCCGACAGGACGGTGCCGATCGCTCCGTCGGCGATCATCTCGCGCGCCCGCGCCACGGACGGCGCGAAGCGCGCCTGCAGACCGACGACGGCGAGGACACCGGCCCGCTCCGCCGCCTCGGCCAGCGCCGCGGCCTCGGCGCTGGTGCGGGTGAGCGGCCATTCGCAGTACACGTGCTTGCCCGCCTCCAGAGCGGCCGTGACCAGCTCGACGTGCGCCGGCACCTTGACGGTCACCACGACGAGGTCCACGTCGGGATGCCGGGACAGGGCCACGGGATCGGTGAAGGCATGCGCGGCGCCGAAGCGTTCGCGTGCGGCGTGCGCGCTCTCGGCCCGGGTCGTCGCCACCGCCGCGAGGGCGAAGTGCGGCGAGGCATTGATGGCTGGGACGTGCGCTCGCGCCGCCCATCCTCGGTCTGGATTGGCCCCTAGGATCCCGACCCCGATCTGCTGATTCATCTGCCACCTCACAACCGGATCAACCTGTTCCGCTTGCCTACTATAACTGGAACATCTTGATCCGGTTACGTTAGTCTGGTGGCATGACCGCGGTAGAGGCCCTGCTCGCTGACGGCGGCACCCGGCTGCGCGCCGACGCGCGCCGCAACGCCGAACGCCTGGTAGCTGCCGCTCGGGCGGCGCTCGACGAGAAGGGACTCGACATCACCGCCCGCGACGTCGCCAACCGCGCCGGAGTCGGGCTCGGCACCCTATACCGCCGCGTCCCGTCGCTCAACGCCTTGCTGGCCGCCATCCTCATCGACACCCTGACGGAGATGACCGAACTGGCCACCCGCGCTCGTCAGGAGCCCGACCCGTGGACGGCCTTCGCCGGCTTCGCCGAGGCCTACGTGCAGCTCCGCGCGTCCAGTTGCGGTCTGCACGCCGCGCTGTCCGGAACGGACGCCGATCCCCTCGACCTCACACTCCATATCGACCGACTCCGCGAGGAGGTCCGGCACCTGATCGAAGACGTGCAGGCAGCCGGCGCGATCCGCGACGATCTCGACTGGCGCGACATCCCGTTCCTGCTGGCCACCGCCATACCCGCTGACCGCACCATCGGCCTGACCGCCAGGCCCGACCAATGGCGACGCAACCTCGCCGTCACCCTCGACGGCCTGCGCCCGTCATCGTCCAGCACTGCATGACACCTCTCCAGCGGCTCCCACGACGCGCAGATCGAAGCCGGGGCGATGATCATGGCGCGCGCAGCACGGGAACGTGCGCCAAGCCTCTCCATCCCGCGTGCAGCCGTCACGGTTGATCTGCGAGAACAACCTCGGCGTACTGTGTGGACGCCGTACCTTGCCCAGGGCCCGAAGCCTTGCAGCAATGTCGGGCGAGCCACGCCGAGCACGAGGGCCGAGGTTCTCACACGGGCAGCACCGGACGACACGAACCAGGGCGAAGGCCGGAACGGTGGGGCCAGTTTCCGCGAACGCCTTCGTAGGGTCAGCGAAGCGCGTTCAGTTCTTCGAGGGCGCGATGGCCGCGCTTGACCACCCCTGGAACGACATCGTGGCGCCCGTGACGGATGGGGACCTCGAGGATGAGGAGGGTCTGTGCCGCTGCGAGCACCGCCGCCCCCTCCCAGCCGACCAGGTCGAGGATTCTCGTCCACAGTCGCCTTCGGACACCGTCCAGCAGCGGATCCCGGAAGGTGTACCACACGAGGGTGGTGAGATCAGTCGCCCGCGTGCCGCTGCCTGCGTTCCCGATATCCACGACCGCCACCACCGCTCCGTCATGGACCAGAATATTGCTGGGGGTTGAGAGGTCGGCATGGACCATGTCAGGTGCCTCTCGTGGTGGTGGGACGTCGGCACACACGAGCCGCAGGCGCTCGACCAAGGCCGACACCACGGAGGAATACCCCGAGAGCCTGGCCACGGACTGGCGGAGACGCGACTGCTCCGGCGTCTCGTTGAAATCCAGCCCGGAGACAGCCGAATCCTGACCGGTGGCGACCCGCCAGGCGTACGACCAGTGGTCGTAGGGCTCGGAGGCTTGGCCGGCCTGGAGTTCGATGATCTCCATTAGCTGCTCAACGAGGGACGGGGTCAGCTCTGGCGCGGGAGCCGCGTCAACGAAGTCCATCAGATGCCATACATGAGTGGCTGTGGCCCCCACTCCGAGCCAGGCCGGGGTGGGATAGCCGCGCCTACGCATGTGCTCGACCACTCTCTGGGCCCGCAACGTCTCATCCAGGTGGTCAGGGTGGGCCCGGGGCACTGCTTTGAGCACTGCATGTGCCCTTCCGGCCAACTGGACGCGCATGGCACCCCCATTGACGCCTCCGGGGAGGCGACTGAGAAGAGTGACCTCTGCCCCGACCACGCCGGCCACGTCGTCCAGGACCTCGGCCGGCAGCTCTTCGGGATGGGTGCCTTGGTTCATCGGCTCGACCTCGACATTTCAGCGGATGGACAGAGAGCTACTTGGCACTTGGTGGCAGCAATCAGGTCTCGGCCCGGCGTGTCATCCGAATTTCTTCCCCTCGGGCTTCCCGGTGCCGTTCGGGCGGAAGCGGCGTTCGGCCCAGAACGGCCCGTGAACACCGGGGGTGGCCCGCGCCCGGCGCAGACCACCCCAAGATCAGCGCCCGCACCCGACAAGGAACCGCAGATGTCGCAGGCCATATCCGGCACGGTAGCCGATCCGGTCCTTGACGACGTCCTTGATCGGGTCCAGCCGAGATACGAGTAATACCGGCCATAAGTCGATCTTGAGAACGTAAGGGCATGCCTCACCACGAGTCCGGGTTGGGGGCACTCAAGGCCCGGCGCCGACCTCCCGTGACGTGGAGGAGCAGCCGATGGCTGAGGTCGTCGAGCGGGCGGGCATGTCCGGCGATGATGATGCGGCGGTTGCCGAGGTCGACATCGTCCAGGCGTAAGGCGAGCATCATCGTCCAGGCGTAATGCGAGCATCTCGGCCGCGCGGGCGGCGTCGACTCCGGCGAGCGCGACCATGACTCGGGCTGCGGGAGTCTTGGCGGTCTGGACGGACTGGTCGATGTCGTTCGAGAGCAGCGGCTGTAGATCCTGTCCGGCATCTGCGCCGGGACCCACCGGCCCGGCGGTCAGACCATGGCGGACAAGAGATGGAACGCGATCTGATCAGCGAGCGGACCCTAGCGGCCTTGGCCAGCCGCGCCACCCGTGCCCGCACCCCGTCGCGCCTGCACGCGCCTACCGGGCCACCCTCCGCCCCCTCGCGCGCCAGATCGCGGACAATGCGTCGGCGTTCACCCGCACACGGCTCTACCACAGGTGAGGGGACATGGCGCTCGTACGGGGCTCTCTCCCCGCCAGCCCCTCACGGAACGCGATGGCCGCCGCCTCGGTGCGGGTCGCCGCGCCCAGTTTCGTCAGGATGTGGGAAACATGCACCCCCGCCGTACTTGGTGAGATGTGCAGCCGGGCGGCGATCTGCCGGTTGCTCAGGCCCTCGGCGATCAACCTGAGCACGTCCCGCTCGCGCTCCGTGAGCCCGTCCTGGGCCGGTCGGGGCCGCCCGAGCAGGGCGATCTCACGGGTGAGCGGCGCGGCGCCCAGGTCTTCGGCCAGCCGCGCGGCTTCCCTGAGGCGCGCCGTTGATCCGGGCCGGTCGCCCGCCGCCAGCGCGGCTCGCGCGCCGTGGAACAGACTCAGCGCCAGCTCGTACGGCTGCCGCAGCTCCCGCCAGGCACCCGCGGCGTGGTCCCAGCCGTCGTCCTCGATCAGCGCGCGCAGCATGATCTGCCAAGCTCGGTCGAGCGGCCCGTCCACGCCGAGCGCCGCATCGGCCGCGGAGAGCTCGGCCTGTCGTTTCGCGACCCGCTGCCGTACCTCCCTGCCGTCGCCGTGCGCGAGCCGGGCCCGCTGCGCCAATGCGCCGGCGACCAGGACCGGCCGGGCGTCGCTGCTGTAGATCCGGGTGAGCGCCGGGTCGGCCAGCGCCCGGTCCAGGAGCAGGTCTGCGCTCTCGTGGTCGCCCTGGGCGACGGCGAGCAGGCAGAGCAACTGATAGCGGGAGAACAGGCCCCCGTTGCCGGTGTGCTCCACGGCCGCCGCGGCGCCGGCCGCCCTGGCCAAGTGTCCGCGCAGGAGCGACAAGTAGCCGGCGAGCACGCACAGGGCCTGCCGCGGCAGCGGTGGCGGGTCCTCCTGGAGGCTCTCCTCCAGCACGGCGGCGGCCTCGTCCCACCGCCCGGCCAGGATCAGGCTGTGTCCGGCGAAGCGCGCGAGCTCGGCGCCCCGGCTGCGGCCCAGCCCGTACCGGCGGGCCTGGCGGATGCCGTCGCGGGCCGCCTCGATGCCGCGGTCGTGGTCACCGGCCTTGGTGTGCAGCGTCGCCTCGTACATCGGGACGGTCATGAGCAGGTCGTAGCCGTCGAGCCGCTCGGCCAGCGTGCGGGCCTGCGCCAGCATCCCGAGGTCGCCCGTCATGGACCCGACGCCCAGCAGCCCACGGACCGTGACCGTGGCATCGCCGGTACGCCGACCGATGGCGAGCGCCTCCTCGAACGGCTCGCGAGCCCGGTCCACCTCCGGCAGCAGGCCCATGGCCAGCACGCCGAGCAGCCGCCCTCGATGCACGCCGCCGGGGGTGGCGGGCACCAGTTCCAGGGCTCGTTCCCAGTCGGAGACGCCGGTCGCCTCCAGCCGGTGCCGCAGCCTGCCTCGATGTTCCAGCAGCCGGGCGGCCCGCTCGGGCTCGCGCCGCTCGTCCACGGCGGCCAGCCCGGCGCTGGCGTACTCGACCCCGCGAGCGTAGTCGCCGCTGAGCATGCACGCCTCGGCCGCGCTGGTAAGTACGTCGATCCTGTCGGCGCCCAGCCGCGCCTGCGGGTCCCAGAGTTCGAGGACCTGGTCGAGCATGCGGACCTGCTCCTCGTAGGCGTAGGACCTGCGCGCCTGGCCCGCGGCCAGGTAAGCGGCGGACAGGGCCAGCCCGCGATCACCGGCGGCGTGGGCGTGCGCGGCCAGTTCCGCGTGGGCGCCGGAATCGCGCAGGGCCTCGGCGTATTGCGCGTGCAGGCGTGCCCGCTCGCCGGGCAGCAGGTCCTCGTACACCGCCTGCCGGATCAGGGCATGGCGGAAGTCGTAGCCGTCCCCTGCGGTGACGAGCAGGCTGCGGTCGACGAGTTCGCGCAGCAGGACATCCAGCCCGGTCCCGTCCTGCCCGGCCACCTGCGCCAGCAGCCGGTGGCCGACCCGGCCGCCCGCTGCCGAAGCGATGCGCAGCAGCTCGCGCGCCGGGCCTGGAAGCGACCGCGGGCCGTGCAGCAGCAGGTCGCGCAGGCTGTCCGGGGTCCGTTCACCGGCGCGGGCGAGCGCCTCGACGAACAGCGGGGTGCCGTCGCTGCGTTCGTGTACGCGGCGTACGGTGGCCGCGTCCGGCTCGGTGCCGAGGATCGCGGCCAGCTGCCGGCCCACGCCCTGCCGGTCCAGGCGATGCAGCCGCAGCGTGGTGGTGCGCGGGCGGCGGGCCAGCTCGGACAGCAGCGGCCCGAGCAGTCCGTCGCCGGTTTCCGGCGGCCGGTAGGTGATCACCAGGAGCACGCCGGGCTGGGTCAGGTTCCTGGCCAGGAAGCCGAGCAGCTCGCGGGTGGCGGCGTCGGCCCAGTGCAGGTCCTCGATCGAGACGACGAGCGGCTGGTTCGCGGCCACCCGCTCGACCAGCGTCAGGACCTCCTCGTACAGCAGATGCTTGCCGCCTTCCGCGTCGCCCGCCTCGCCGAGCTCGGGGAACCAGCGGGCCAGCCGGCGGTAGGGTCCCGGCAGCACCCCTTCGACCCGGATCAGCCGACGCAGCACCGTCACGAACGGCGCGTACGGCAGGCCGTCGCTGCCCAGCTCCGCGCAGGCGCCCTCGACCACCCGCACGCCCCGGCCCAGCGGTCGCGCGAACTCGGCGAGCAGCCGCGACTTGCCGATCCCGGCCTCCCCGGCCACCAGCACCACCGCCGGCCCCTGCCCGACAGCCGTGTCCAGGGCCGCCACCAGCGCCGACAACTCCTCGCCCCGGCCGACGAACACCGGGCTGACCACGCGCTCCGCCACCACGACGCCAGCATATAAATACACAGATCACCCGATGTGCGGCGCCTGTTTACCCCGCCATGCTCGAAGCATGAAAGCGACCTACCCCCTGCGGACGATCCGCGCCGACGAGCTGGACGCGTGGGCTCACATGATCACCACGACCTACGGCCAGGACTGGTACGAGGGCGGCCTGCGGAACGCCGCCGTCTCCTTGGAGCCCGGACGCACGATCGCCGCCTACGACGGCGAGGAGATCGTCGGCGGTGCGTCGATCTACGGCCGCGTCATGACGGTCCCCGGCGCGGTGACGCCCGTCGCCGGCATCACGCTCGTCGCGGTCCTGCCCACCCACCGGCGCCGCGGCATCCTCACCGCGATGATGCGCAAGCAGCTCACCGACCTGCACGAATCAGGCGGCGAGCCGATCGCCGCGCTCAACGCCGCCGAGGCCACGATCTATGGCCGCTTCGGGTACGGCGTCGCCAGCCACGTGGCCGAGATCCAGGCGGACAAGAAGCTCCTGGCCCTGAGGCCCGGCACCGACCTCGGCGACGGGACGATCCGCCTGCTCGACCGCCGGCGGGCCCGGCCGCTGTTAGAGAAGGTCTACGACACGGCCCGCCGTACCGGGGTCGGCTGGGTGGACCGTACGGAGAAGTTCTGGGAGGCCCGGCTGGCCGACGGCGAACTCGCGCGCGACGGTGGGACGGCCCTGCGCTTCGCCGTCCACACCGAGCCCGGCGGCGAGGTCAGCGGCTACGTCTTCTACCGCTCCAAGCCGCGGCTGGTGCAGGTCATCGAGGTCGCGGCCACCACCAGGCAGTCGTACGCCGCCCTGTGGCGTTACCTCATCGACCTCGACGCTCACGCCGGCCTCACCTATGACGGCGCCGTCGACGAACCGCTGAAGCACCTGCTGACCGACCCGCGCGCGGCCCGCACCACCGTGATCGACAACCTCTGGGTCCGCCTGGTGGACGTCGACCGCGCGCTGGCGGCACGCCGCTACTCGACCCCGCTGGACCTGGTCCTGGAGGTTCAGGACACGTTCTGCCCATGGAACGCGGGGCGCTACCGCCTGTGGGCCGACGGCGACTCCGTCACCTGCGAACGCACCCAGGCCCGGCCGGGCCTGCGGCTGACCTCCGCCGAGCTGGGTGCGGCCTATCTGGGCGGCACCACCCTGGCGGCCCTGGCGCAGGCGGGCCGCGTCGAGGAACTGCGCCCCGGGGCGGTCACCGCCGCCTCGCTCGCCTTCCGCGGCGAGCGCGAGCCCTTCCACCCCTCGGGCTGGGCCTTCCCCGCCTTCTGACGGGCGCTTTGGAGACCAAGGCCGTCGCCTGGCGGACTCCGCGGACTCCACTGGAGAGCCGGCGCTTCAGCGGCGCAGGACACGGTGACGATCTCACCCACCACGCCCTGGCTGGAGCAGTGTTTCCGAGAAGGCGAGGGGCGGTTGGACGTGCCGCGGCTTCGCCGCATCTGGAGCCGACTGCGGCGACCGTCGCGCAACGGCATGAACATCACAATGTCCGGCCGGAAGCCGGAACCGAACACGAGGGAGACAAGTCACATGCGCACTCATCGCCTCGGCCGCAGCACGGTGGAGGTCACCGAACTGGGCTTCGGGGGCGGGCCACTGGGCGGCCTGTTCGAACCGCTGGACGACGACACCGCGGCGCAGGCACTGGCAGCCGCCTGGGACTCGGGAATCCGCTACTTCGATACCTCGCCGCACTACGGCATCGGGCACTCTGAGCGCCGCATCGGCGAGCTGCTGCGCAGCAAGCCGCGGGCAGAGTTCACGCTGTCGACGAAGGTCGGCCGGCTGCTGGTCCCGCAGGATCCGAACGGCCGGATGGACGAGGGCTTCGCCGTACCGGCCACGCACCGCCGGGTTTGGGACTTCTCCCGCGACGGCATCCTGCGCAGCGTCGAGGACTCGCTGACCCGCATGGGCGTCGACCGGATCGACGTGCTGTATCTGCACGATGCCGAGGAGCACTTCGAGACTGCCCTGCGCGACGGCTACCCGGCACTGGCCGAGCTGCGCTCCCAGGGCGTGGTCGGCGCCATCGGCGCGGGGATGTACCACCCCGGCAAGCTGACCCGCCTGGTGCGGGAGACCGACGCGGACGTGGTCATGCTGTCGGGCCGCTACACGCTGCTGGACCACACCGCCCTGGACGAACTGCTGCCCGCCTGCGTCGAACGCGGAGTCTCGGTCCTGGCCGCCTCCGTCTTCAACTCCGGTCTGCTGGCAACCGACCGGCCCGCCGAGGGGGCGCGGTTCGACTACGCGCCCGCCGCCCCGGAGCTCCTGGAACGGGTCAACCGCATCGCGGATGTCTGCGAGGCGCACGGCGTGACCGTCCCCCAGGCCGCCATGGCCTTCCCGCTGCGCCACCCCGCGGTCGCGGGCATCGTGGTCGGTATGCGCTCGGCGCAGGAGGTGCGGCGCAATGCCACCGCGTTCTCAGCGCGCATCCCCGCCCGGTTGTGGTCCGATCTGCGCGTAGGGCCCTGTTGAGAGCAGATCGGCGAACTCATCCAGCTTGCGCGACTCCAGCGCGGCGCCGAATCAGCTCATCTATCTGCTATCGCCGAGGAACACACCCGTAACGCCGTTGATATCGAGCGTCGCCCGTGCCCGCGATGCACCGTCGCGGCGGGTTCGCCGTGCCGGTCACGTTCGGGAGCGGCAGCCGGCACCTACCACACCGGCCGCTTCACCAAGATCCCCCGACTGGCTGGTCAGTGACTCCCGCCGCCTCCCGGTCTCCGGTGGGCCAGGGGTCAGCACGCCGGAACGCGATGAACTCGGCTTCCCTGCGACGCTGCCGGATCCGGACCAGTCTCCGATCCAAGGCCAGCGCGCCGGGATGCCCGATTTCCAGTGTGGAGATCTTGGCCCACCATGACAGCTGATGGCGGCTCTCTTGCAGAACGACCAGGACTGAACATTTAAGAGATCACACGAAGCCGGGCAAATGTCACCCCAGCCAGATAATCGGCCTCCATCAAACTCGGCGCGGTCGAGGGCCGGGTTCGTCACGCCGTGTGCATACGCCGGGAACGCGCCGGACGTATCTGCACGAAGACCGGATTACGGAACACGGAGCCCGTCAGCAGACATTGCCCCTGCCCCAGCGCGGGAACCGTCGACCACAGCGCCTCGTGCACGCCGCCCGTGGTGGCACGTACCGGAGCAAGGTTGCCAGCAGACTTGAGCTGATGGATGAACCGCGTGTTCGCCAGTTCGAACAGCTCCTCCGGCACATGCCCAGGCTGCTGCGATACCAGTACCAAGCCCATCCAGCGCTTGCGGCCACGACGGCTGATGACCTGCAGCTGGTCCAGCACGGCCCGCATCCGGCCCGCACTGGCCCGCGAGACGAACGTGTGCACCTCCTCGATCACCACCAGTACCGGTGGCCGCGGCCGGCCGTCCTTTTCCGATGGGTTCGCCGCGAGCGACCGCGATCACCCGGTCGAACAGGGCCTGTAGCAGGAAGGAGATGGCGATGTTACGGGCGCTGTCGTTGGTCTCGCTCACATCGAAGACGCTCAGGCGCCGCCCCACAAGTAGCTCGTCCACGTCCAAATACGGCGTGTTCCTCGTGGGCCGCCAGTCGAGCATCTCGGACCTGCCGAGCTTGTACAGCTTGTTCCTCAGCGTGGACGCGGTGGCCTTCTCCGTCGAAGGGATCTTCGGCGAGAGCAGGGGCATGGCGCCCGTGGTCGGGTCCTCCTGCAAGCCGTCGATCAGGTCGCTGAGGTCGTACGGGCGGGCGGGAGACGGCGGCGTGGGAGCGGCGAGGGCGCCCATCCTGCTCGGCCGGGAAGCCTTCTCCGCGTTACGCCGAGCCTGGCCCGTGATGGCACCCCACATCCGCACTTGGGCTTCGCTGAATTCGAGCACGTCGGCGACGATTTCCTCGGGCACATCAGCGATCGGCACCTTGAACGGCAGCGGATCGGGTGCGTCCGTCATGCCGGCGTTCGGCACGTACACCCGGAAGTCCGGTATGCCGCGCGGACGCCGTTCGTCGAAGCGTTCCTCCAGCAGGCGCGCGAGGTGCGGCTCGTCGTTCCCCTTGTCCATCCGTACGTACTCGCCCTCGACGTCAATGGCGACGACCGCCCAGCCGGCGCGAATGGCCTCTTCCATCAGCACCTGAGTGGTGTTGGACTTACCTGATCCCACGGTGCCGAAGATGCCGGCGTTACGCGGCAGGAAACCCTTGTTCGCCGAGTCCGCCTCGACTCTCACGTCGTCGTAGCCGAGCAACGAGCCCAGTTGCATATCACCTTCGATGCCGAGCATCCGGCGTAGCCGGTCGCTGGGATAGATGAACACCTGGGAGTACGGCCGGGGGCGGGTCGAGGTGGGGAGCACGTTCTCCGAAGGAGTGACCTCACCGAGTATCTCGATCGTGCCGGCGGCGTAGTAGGTGGGCCGGAACTGGGTGCGGTCCGGATGAAGCAGTGTGGTGCGGCTGATGGCCGAATCGGGGCCGATCTCGTGCGGGCTGTGGAAGGGGCCTTCGACAACGCGTCCCAGAAAGACGATGCCTTGTTCGGTGTCGTTGACGCCCACATACGCGTCGCGGCGGAAATGCCGGCGCAGTTGCTCGGACACCATGACGCCGCTGCTGGTGTTGTCCGTCCCCGGCCCGTCGAAGGCGACGAAACCGAGCGTGACAAGCGATCGGGCGAGGCTCGCTGCGGCGGCCTCGACATCTTCGGCAGAGATCTCCTGTTCTGCGGGGGAAGGCGCGTCGTGCTGATCTTCAGGTGCTTCCAGGGGTTCCTCGGTCTCGGCTTCGACCTCGGTGTCCGAGCTCATCCTCGTGTCCTCCGCGGGTCCAGATCGGTGAGTCCGTGCTCCACCCCGAGTTCCATCAAACGCGTTTCGATGAACGTCCGGAACTCCCCGCCTTTGAACATCGTGCGGGCCACGTTGTCGGCAAGGTCGATGTGGAAGGGAAAGCCGCGCGCGGTCACGGGCGCGCCGGTGTCCGGCAGACCTCGCGTCCAGAGCGCGTCAGCGAGAAAGAGCGCCGCCGCCTCCTCGACCCGCTCCCGGTGGCACTCCAGGAGAAACGGACGATGCCCGGCCTTGATGAGCAGAATGGTGACCTCCGGCCCCACCTCCGCGATGAAGCCCCGGAACCTCGCCCGATCCAGGTTGTTGAACCCCGCCCTGGTCGTCCCCGCCTTCTCATCGCCGTCCAGGAAACCGGTGAGGTCGTCGGCCAGCGTACGCAACTCGATGAACTCCCCGGGCTCCAGGACGACGCCCGCGTTGAGCACGTCCAGATCCTCGGGGCTTTCGCTGACCGCGATGAACCGCTGGTCCTTGATGTATCGGCGGACGAGATCGAAGACGGGCGGCAGGTTCTCTCGCGGGTGCCCCACGCCCGTTCGGAGTTCGAAGGGAATCAGCTCTCCGTGGATCATCCGCCAGTCGGCCTCCTGCGCGAGCAGGAGCTTGCGTTCACCGAAGAGCATGAGCGCGCGGCTGGCCAGGTTCGAGGCGCCGTGCACCTTGCGGAGATTGTCGAAGAACTCCCTGGCCGTGTCGCCGGTGGTGGTCAACTCGTGCTCGAAGACCCTCGTCACGAGGCCGACGGATTCGCCGGTATTGGTGACGATCACCACCCCTACCTGGATCTTCGTACCGCTCAGAAGGGGTACGGCGGCAAGCGTCCCATCGGAGGCGGCGACGATCCCAGTACGTAGGAGATGCTTGGCCCATCGCGTCGTCTCGAGCGACGGACGGCGTATTTGGGCGCTTAAATGCGGATTCTCCGCCAATATCTCGGCACGGAGCTGCTCCCGCCGCCCGTGCGAGGCCAGAACGGCCGCATCCACCCTATCCCGCAGGTGATCGACGTACTTTTCCAGTTCCATCCATGGTGCGACCGACAGAATGTCGGCGAGGCTTTGCGCGTCACGCTGTTCCACTGGACCTCCGGCTCTTCCAGTGACGCTTCGCAACTGATCACACACTATGTTGCAGGGTAGCCGCGAGACCGGCAAAGTTCCAGGTCTCATAGGTACCAGGTCACTGTCGGCGGAAGCCGCGCGCACGAGTGCCTGAGTGCGCCTATTCGGGGTCGTTCAAAGCCGCCGAAAGGTTCCCCGTGCGTAGCTCCCGCTGATCGACCCATTTCTTTCCTTCGGCGGCGATCGCTTCCAGGACATGGAGGGTGTGCGGCAGTCCTGCGGCATCCAGCGACACTTCGGACACCGCTCCGGGACGTTCTCCCTGTTGTAGTTCTTCCACCCCCGAGTTCACCTCGACACTGATCTCATTGCCGTTGACGGGCGCGAGCTGGAAATCGCGCCCGCCGTCGTCCGACTGCTTGATGCTTATGGACGCGACCGCTTAGAAGCGGTAGTTGAACCGCTGCCGATGTACAGGCAGGTACGGGCGCAGAACCACCCGGAGATCAGCAGGACGAGAATCGCGCCGATCGGGGGCAGCGGCTCGACCGGCACGATGCCGACCGCGGCCCAGCCGCCTGCACCTGCGAGGGTGAGAAGTCCGATTATCGCCCGCACCTTCGTCCCGAGGGGAGCGGCGAGTTCCCGGCGGTAGCTCCACAGCGTGCCTTTCCTGCGGCGCGTGGCGGCCTTGCTCGCCCGGTACCGGATGAGCCATGCGATCTTTTCGACTCCGGCTCGGTTCTCGCCGTAGACCTCCGTGAGCTCGTCGCACAGGCTCGCTCACCGCGCCGGCTCCTTTCCATTCGACGAGTCGGCAGGACGGATCATCGGGGAGTACAGGACCTTGTGAGGGCCGGCCCGGAACAGCCGGGCCGGTCGTCCGGTCGGAGCCTTGCGCACCGAACCGGCAGGGACGATGAATCCGTCGGTTTTCTTGATCTTTCGGTAGAAGTTCCGGGGATCGAGCGGCATCCCCCACACCGCCTCGTACACGAGCGCGAGGTCCAGCTCACCGGAGAGCACCCGAGGCTGCCACCCGGCGTCGGCGGCAGCGGTCCCGGCAGTCGGCTCGGGCAGCCGGGGAGCGCTGGCCAGGAAGGCGACGCTCACCACCCGGCCGCGCGGGTCACGCCCAGGGTCGTCGTACACACCCAATTGCTCCAGGTGGAGCGTTTCGACGTTCAGGTCGGTCTCCTCCGCCAGTTCCCGGTGAGCCCCAGCGAGGAGGCCTTCTCGTGAGTGCTGCAGAAAGCCTCCCGGCAGTGCCTCGGCGCCCCTCGTACGGCTCGATGCCGCGCTCGACGAGCAGCACGTGTAAGCGTGAATCACCCATCGGTCGTTGATCACGAACTCGATCCCATATTTTTGTCAAGCTGACAAGAAGTAGCGCCGGAGTTGACTTTGCCCATCCACCAGGTGCGCGTGGCTGTTGCGCTTTCCTCCCGCAGGAGTTCGCCTTGCTTCACATCCCGTGTGCCGCCTGCCAGGGCCGGCATGTGCCGGTGACACTACGCCGCCCTTCCGACTGTTTCGGTCGTCGGCCGTGCCAGCTACTGACTGGTGGATCTGGAGGTACTCAGCCCAGCAGTGCGCACAAGGTTCTCAGCCTGGTTGCCTCAGCCACGAGCGGGCGTGCGGAACACCTGGTGGGCGTGCCAGTCGATGTGGTCCCGTTCGACCGCGTCCAGGCCGGGCTGGGGAGGCCTGGCGGGCCGGCCCGCCAGGCAGAGCACCATGTCCAGGGCGGACTGCGAGCGGCCGACGAACCTGGCCGAGACGGTGATGGCGCGCTCTGCGGTCAGCCCGAGGACGCCCTTGTCGAACAGTTTGTGGTGAATGGCGCACAGGCACAGGCCGTTCGCCACGTCGTCGGGCCCGTCGAAGGCCCACCAGCGCACGTGCGCGGCGTCCAGGCCCACCACCGCGCCGTCCAGCCAGCCGTCGTAGGAGCAGAACGCGCAGCAGTACTCGTACGCCATGAGCACCCGGTCGCGGAAACCCGGGTCACGGCGCGCGGCAGGCGGCCTCTTGGCCGTCGCGGTGGTTTCGAGGGTCTCCAGGTCCAGGCCGGCCAGCAGGCACAGCTCGGTGTGCAGGGAGGGCGCGAAATTGGCGTCCAGGAGATATCGGGCCATCCGCCCCAGCAGGCCCGGCTCCTCCGCCAGCGCGCGGGCCAGGTCGGGATGCAGCCGGCCGGCGGCCTGGCTCTCGCGCAGGCGGCCCAGCTCCGGGCCCGGGCTGCCAGGGCCGTGGCGGGTGTCGACCAGCCACAGGCCGTCGTTGGTCAGGTGGTGAAACGGGTAGCCGGGGCTGGTGACTCGCGGTGGGCCGTACTCCTTGAGCAGTGCCTTCAACCCCGCCTCGGCGGCGCTGAACGGGATAGGAGCGTTGCCGTGCCGCTGGAAGTTGCCCAGGGCGTAGAGGAGAAGGAGCGGCTTGTGCGGTGCGCGCTCGCCACCTCTGCTCCAGCGCCGGATCTCGGCGACCCGCTCGATCCAGTCCACGATCGGCCAGTGTAGGACGATCTTTTCGGTCACGGTATTCGTATTTCGCGCGGGCCGGCCGCGCCCTATAGTCGCCGGGTGAGCGATCTCCAGCCGGGCGTATATCAGCATCTGGTCACTCGTGAGCTGGATGGCTTGCTGCGTGCGGTGCCCGATCGTGACCTGATCGACCGGCGTTCCCTGGACCTCGCCGACTCCCATGAGACCCTGGCCCGGCACCTTGGCGCGCTCACCCGTCAGGCGCTGCGTGCCGTACGGGGCGAGAACGACGCGGTGCGACTGGCTCGGCAGGTGGCGATCGTCAACCGGGTCGCCGATCTCCTCAGCGACCTGGTGCCCGAGGCCACCTCCGCCGACGACATGGTGGAGGCCGCAGAAGAACTGCTGGCTATCGCCAAGGGCCGGGAGGCGGGTGGTCCGGTACGCTTTCCGCCCCGACCGGCGATCCCCCTCACCGGCAGTGCGCTGCTGGTCAACGGGCGCGGGCAGCCGGAGATCGGGCATGAGCTGAAGCGGGAGTTGGCCTCCGCCGAGCACGTCGATCTGCTGTGCGCGTTCGTGAAGTGGAACGGGGTACGGGTTCTGGCCGAGGCGATCGAGGAGTTCCTCCAGCATGGCGGCCGGCTGAGGGTGGTGACCACCACCTACATCGGCGCCACCGACCGCCTGGCGCTGGACCGGCTGGCGGCGATGGGTGCCGAGATCCGCGTCTCCTATGACACCCGTACGACCAGGCTGCATGCCAAGGCGTGGCTCTTCCACCGGAGCAACGGCCTGTCCACCGCCTACGTGGGCTCGTCCAACCTGTCGCGCACCGCGCTCAGCCACGGCCTGGAGTGGAACGTCCGGCTCGCCCAGGCCGAGCAGCCGCACCTAATCGACACCTTTGCCGCCACGTTCGACGACTACTGGGGCGATCCGTCGTTCGAGCCCTACGATCCGGCGCACGACGCCGAGCGGCTCGACCGCGCCCTGTCCGCCGAGCGGTCGGGCGGCAAGGGCGTGGTGCTCGACTTCGCGCACGTGGACGTGCGCCCGTACTCCTACCAGCGCGAGATCCTGGACGAGCTCGACGCCGAGCGGGAGATTCACGGCCGGTGGCACAATCTGGTCGTCATGGCCACCGGCACCGGCAAGACCGTGGTCGCCGCGCTCGACTACCGGCGGCTGCGGATGGCCGGGCAGGTTGAGTCGGTGCTGTTCGTCGCCCATCGCAAGGAGATTCTGCGGCAGAGCCTGCTCACCTTCCGGCAGGTGCTGCGGGACGAGACGTTCGGCGAGCTGTACGTGGACGGTGCGCGGCCCGAGCAGTGGCGGCACGTGTTCGCCTCGATCCAGACCTTGGACGCCAACCCGCTCCCTGAACCGGACCGCTATGACATGGTGATCGTGGACGAGTTCCACCACGCTGAGGCCACCACCTACCGGAAACTGCTTAGCGGAGTGCGGCCCAAGGTGCTCCTGGGCCTGACCGCGACGCCGGAACGCACTGACGGCCAGGACATCAAGCACTGGTTCGGCGGCCGGATCGCCGCTGAGTTGCGTCTGTGGGAGGCGTTGGAGCGGGGGCTGCTGGCGCCGTTCCAGTATTTCGGCGTGCACGACGGCACCGACCTGCGCCAGATCGGCTGGCGCCGGGGACAGGGATATGACGTCGACCAGCTCTCGAACGTCTACACCGGCAACGACCGCCGCGCCGCCGTCGTCCTGGAGACGCTGCAACGCAAGATCGGCGACGTCGGGCGGATGCGCGCCCTCGGCTTCTGCGTGAGCATCGACCACGCCCGCTTCATGGCCGACCGCTTCACCCGAGCCGGGCTCCCGTCCGTGGCCGTCACCGCCAGCAGCTCCCGTGGCGAACGGGACCAGGCATTACGTGACCTGCGCGAGCGCAAGATCAACGCGGTGTTCACCGTCGACCTCTTCAACGAAGGCGTCGACGTCCCCGAGATCGACACCGTACTGTTCCTGCGGCCCACCGACAGCGCCACCGTCCTTCTCCAGCAGCTCGGCCGCGGCCTGCGGCTGGCCGACGACAAGCCCTGCCTGACGGTGCTCGACTTCGTCGGCCACCAGCACAAGCAATTCCGCTTCGACCGGCGCTACCGGGCGCTCACGGGCGCGAGCCGTACCGGCATCGCGCGGGAGATCGAGCAGGGCTTCCCGACGCTGCCCGCCGGTTGCGTGATCGACCTGGACCGCGACGTACGCCGGCTCGTCCTCGACAACATACGCCAGGCACTCAGCCTCAATTGGCGAGACCTGGCACGCGAGCTGCGCGACCTCGGCGACGTTGGCCTGTCCACCTTCCTGCGGGAGACCGGCCTGGAGGTGGAGGACCTGTACCGGCGCCGCCAGGGCTGGGCCTCACTCCGGCACACCGCCGGACTCGACCCCGTACCGGCCGACGAAGGGCTCGGCCGGGCCTTCGGCCGGATGCTGCACATCGACGACGTCGAACGGCTCACCTTCCTGACCGACGTACTCGCCGGGCGACTGCCACGATCCCCGCGCGAGCTCCGCCTACTGGCCATGCTGGACGCCATGCTGTGGGGCGGCACCCAGCCCGTATCCGGGATGGAAGCCCGGCTCGCCCGCCTTACCGGCGTCCGCGCCGCCGAGCTTGGAGAGCTGGTGGACGTACTTCACTCAGGTCTCCGCCACGTGACCCCGCCACTGGACGCGGTGGTGCCGCTGCACGTACACGCCCGCTACAGCAAGAACGAAGTGCTGGCCGCCTTCGGCATCGACAAGCCCGCCCACATGCGCGAAGGGGTCAAATACGTACCGGAGCACCGAGCGGACCTATTCTTCGTCACCATCGACAAGTCCGAGGACCACTACTCCCCCACTACCCTGTACCATGACCGGGCGATCAGCGAGAACCTGTTCCAATGGGAATCGCAGAGCACCCTGCGCACCTCGACCGCCACCGCCCGCCGCTACCTGATGGGTGAATCCACGGTCCATCTGCTCATCAGGCAATCCAAGCGTGACGAAGGGCTGGGCGCTCCGCCGTACACGTACGCGGGCCCGATGCGGTACGTGAGCCACGAAGGCGAGCGACCAGTTCGCTTCGTCTGGCACCTAGACCACCCGCTTCCACCCGAGGTGTTCCAGTACGCCAAGGCCACCGCTGGCTGACCCAACCGGATGGCACTCCTCACATGAAGACACGCACAGTTGAGAAGCGGGAACGTCTTGCCAGATTTCGACTACAGGTATCGCTCTGGCCAGGCTAAATACCCGTCAGGCAATGGACAACGAGCTGTCCTTGCCGAGGCGCCAATGCACGTCAGACAGCAACTACATAACGCCCATGAGTAAAGAATTTGGGCTCGAAATGGCGCGAGCTCTCCTAAAGCGAGGGCTACGCGAACATAGACAAGGCGGTCAGCGGGTATTCCCCAGGTGAAAGCCTTCGGTTATCACTAGCTCCTGATGTGCGCCGACATCAAGGCTTTCCTGCCCATCTGTGCTGCATCTTGTCCGGGGGAGGTCCGGGAATCCGACATCCGAGGCGACGAGGGCGGCCTGGTTGTAGGCAGCGGTCGCCAAAGTAGGGGCGCCTTTTCGCTCGGCCGCTTCGGCGCGAGGGCGGAGGTCACCGACACCGGGCGTCGAGGGGGGCGCATGCGCGGCGTGCCGGACTCCTGGGGGCGGCCAGGGGTCCGCCCGCTGCCCGGTCGCCCAGGCCGGGCGCCCGGTCAGGGGTCCGTCCGGCGCCTGCGGTAGGCGCGCTGCTGACAGGCTCGCGAGCAGTACGCGCGCGGCCGCCCCGACGCCGGCTGCTCCACCGGCTCGCCGCACATCCGGCACCGGCTTTCGTCACGGTTTTCGTCACGGTTTTGGGTGACGAGCAGTTCGACGCCGTCGAGCAGGCGGGCCAGGCCGAACTCGAACGGGTCCTCCGGCTCGTCGTAGCCGCCCGACTCCCACAACCAGGTGAGTGTCGGATAGCGGTCGAGGCGGGCGTAGAGCGAGTCGCGCGCCCCCCACCACTCCTCGTGACTGACGCCGCTGCTCTCCTCGGCCCGCCTGGTCTCCACCAGCCGCAGCGACTCGGCGTCGACGAACCTGCCGACCAGGTCGACCACGGCGATCATCTGGGCCGGCGTCAGGCCGGTGTCGCGCACCGTGGCGAGCATCGAGTCGTAGTACGCCACCGCGTTGGGCCCGGGGACGTGCCGGCCGCCCCGGATCTCCGCCAGCCACGGATGCCGCCGGCGCAGCTCGTACCCCTGCCGCGCGCACGCCTCCAGCCGCGTCCGCCAGGTCCGCCCATCGGGGGCCGTGACCCCGGCCAGGACCGCGTCCTGCATCAGGTCGACCAGGTGGTCGCGCCCCGGCACGTGCCGGTACAGCGACATCGTGGTGAAGCCCAGGCGCTCGGCGACCTTGCGCATCGACAGGCCGGTCAGGCCCTCGGCGTCCGCCACCTCGACGGCCGCGCGCACGATCCGGCCCGCGCTCAGCCTGGCACGCGGGCCCTGGCCCCACAGCAGTTCCACTCCGAGATCGGGGTCGTGCGCCTTGCCCATGTCATCCTCCTCGTTTACGGTGTATACCCATGTACGCCATAAACAAGCAAGACCTGTACGTTTCCCCGCACGGCGACGACGCCGGCCCCGGCACCCAGGAAAGCCCCTTCGCCACCCTCGACCGGGCCAGGCTCGCCGCCCGGGAGCTGTCCGGCGACGTCGTCGTCCACCTGCGCGCCGGCACTCACACGCTGGCCGCCACCCTCGTGCTCACCGGCGAGGACGGCGGCTCCGACGGCCACCGGATCACCTACCAGGCCTTCGGCTACGGCACCCCCACCCAGGAGACGGCCGTCGTCAGCGGCGGCCGGGAGATCACCGGCTGGCGCGAGGAGGACGGCCACCTGGTGGCCGACGTCGGCGACCTGGACACCCGCCAGCTCTACACCGGCGATCCGCTCCGCCGCGCCGAGCGCGCCGGCATCGACGCCCTGCCCGGCGACGCCACCCGGACCGTCACGGGTTACGTCACGGACAGCGCCGCCCCGCTCGCCTGGCGCAGCCCGTCCGACGTCGAGTTCGTCCACCGGGGCGTCTACCCGTGGACCGAGGCCCGCATGGGCGTCGCCGCCGTCACCGCCGATGGCGACGGCGCGGCGATCACCATGGCGCAGCCCGCCTTCGCCCGCGCGATCGAGCTCTACAACTTCACCTGGGAGGAGCACGTCCAGACCGGCCCGCCGCTGCCCACCAGGATCGAGAACGACGCCGCCTTCCTCACCGAGCCGGGCACCTTCGTCCTCGACCGCTCCCGCCCCGGCCACCATCGGCTGCGCTACCTGCCCCACCCCGGCGAGAGGCCCCGCGTCGTGGCCCCCGCCCTGGAGACCCTGGTACGCGTCACCGGCGCGCACGGCGTCTCCTTCCGTGGCCTGGTCTTCGCCGACGCCACCTGGCTGCGCCCCAGCGGCCCGGCGGGGTTCCTGCACTACCACGGCAACGGCCACTACGACGGCGGCCCCATCGAGAAGGTCGTCATCGTCGAAGGCCAGGCGTGGGTCACAGTGCCGGGCCGAGCCGAGACGATCCCGGCCTGCGTCGTCGCCGAGGACGCCGGCGACATCGTCTTCGAGGGCTGCCGGTTCACCCGGCTCGGCGCAGCCGGGCTCGGCCTGACCGGCGGCTCGGGGCTGGTCGTACGCGGCTGCGACTTCGACACCCTGTCCGCCTCCGCGATCACGGTCACCGGCAGCAGCGACGTCCTCGTCGAGGACAACCTGGTCGAGCGCGTCGGCCTGGACTACTCGGGCTCCCCCGGCATCGCCCTGTCCGGCACCGACGGCTGCACCGTCGCCGGCAACCACGTCCGCGAGGTCCCGCACTGCGGCATCGTGGCGGGACCCAGCCGCCGCACCCGCATTCTGCGCAACCTCACCACCGGCACGATGAGCGTGCTCGCCGACGGCGGCGGCGTCTACCTGTCCGGTCCTCAGGGCAGCTCGCACGACGACGGCGCCGAGATCAGCGGCAACGTCATCAAGGACACGCGCACGCCGTACAACTTCGGGCTCTACACCGACTACGGCGCCGCCTGGGTGACCGTCGAGGGCAACGTGGTCGCGGGCGCCGACAACACCGCCGCGCTGCAGGTGTCGCCGCCGCTGGACAACGTCGTCTACCGGGGCAACTTCTGGGACGCCGACCCCTACGGGGCCGACGCGGTCCCGAACGGGGTCACCTACGAGGACAACACCACGCTGGCCGAAGGACTGGACGAGGCCACCGCGCACATTCAGGCCCGCGCGGGTCTGCGGCGCGGCCGGGGGGCAGGAGCATGACCTGATGCACCTCGGCGTGAACGTCCCCGACTTCGGGCCCGGCACCGACCCGCACCAGCGACCTCATCGTCGATGAGACGACCGGCGAGGTGCCCGCCCGAACTCCGCACCGAGTTGCAGCTCTGGCTCGACGAGCCACGCCTGGGGAAACTGGCGTCGAGATCGGCTTATGACCGGTTTTCCCGATATCTCGGCTGGACCCGTTCGTCTTCATCTCTCGCACAGCACCGCATCCGGCAAAATCACCCACACAACGACCTCACCTTCCGCACTCGTGGCGCACATAAAGCACAAGCTGAGCTTCGATCTGGTCGCAGACAGGATCGAACTTGGTGAGGGCGGCCCGAAGGACAGCTGTGGAAGACTGCGTGACATGACGAGTGAGCGGGAGTCCACGCCGTCCGACGAATCCCACGAACCGCCACCTCAGCACCACCGGCCAGGTCCGCTCGAACATGAAGCGAGCCTGAACTGGACACCGCCGCCCCGGACCGTTTCGATCGCTTCGACGTTGTGGATCTGCTACGGGGCGATACTGGCCATCAGCACGATTCTCTATTTCCTCAATCCGCGATCGGCCCCTCTGTACACAGGGTCGTTCACGCTGTTCCTGCTGGCTGGTTACGGGGTAGTCCTTATCGTCCTTGCCAAGCTCATGCGGCGAGGGAACGCCGGCGCCCGAATCGCGCTGACCGTGCTGGGGGCCCTGACGCTGTTCGGTATCTGGACCGCCCTGTTCATCGTCCCGGCGATCGTGTTGCAGTTCCTAACGAAAAGCAACGCCTGGTTCCAGGCTGTCAACGCGCCGGTCGCTGATCAATAGAGCGCTACGCCGACGACGCCGTGGTGCATTGGGCCGCCGCAAGGCCACCTATCCGGATGGGAAGCCTTCTTCCTTCCGACGGTCAGCGCGGCGGGGCTCAAGGCGGGGGACCCGGTGGAAGCGAACGGTGTCGCCGGGGGCGAGCTGGGCTGCGAGAGGGAGGGAGGCCGAGGTCACGACGGCGATGACCGGGTAGCCCCCGGTGGTGGGATGGTCGGAGAGCAGCAGGATGGGCTGCCCGGACGGGGGCACCTGAAGGCCGCCGGTCACCATGCCTTCCGACGGGAGTTCGGCGGTCCGGCTCCGGGGGAGCACGGGGCCGGCGAGCCGGATACCGATCCGGTTCGCGTCCGCGGTGACGGTGTACGGCGAACCGGTGAGCAGTTCCAGCGCGTCCGGTGTGAACCAGTCGTCGCGAGGGCCCGGGACGATCTCCAGAGTGGGTGATTCGACGATCGCGCCGACGGGTGCGACATCGACGCCGGGCAGCCGGCCGGACGGACGCCCGAGCGGGAGCCGCCGGTCGCGGCACAGCGGGGCGGGGCCAAGGCCCGACATCAGGTCCGCCGATCTGCTGCCCAGTGCCGCGGGCACCTCGATACCGCCGGAGATCGCGAGGTAGGCCCGCACACCACGGCCCCGGCGGCCTCTCATGCGCAGCACCTGCCCCGGTGCGGCGTAGTAGGGCACGTTGGGGGTCAGCGGGGTCTCGTGGAGCCGGGCGTCGAGATCGGCGCCGGTCACGGCGAACCATCGGCCGTCGGAGAACTCGCCGATCAGGTGCCCGAAGGCGATTTCGAGACCCGCGGCGCCTTCGGGGTTTCCGACCAGACGGTTGGCGAGTTTCAGCGCGGGCGCGTCGAGCGCTCCCGACGGCGGGACGCCAAGGGCGGCGTGGCCGGGACGGCCGAGATCCTCCACCAGGGTGAGCGGTCCCGGTTCTCGGACCAGGAAGTACGGTACGTCGATGCTTCTCATGCGAGCGGCTCGAAACGCACGGCGACCCCGGCCGTGATCAGCGCCGGGGGGTCGCGATCGAGATCCCACAGGCGTTCCTCCACGGTGCCGAGCAGGTGCCAGCCGCCCGGTGACGGCCTCGGATAGACGCCCGTGAACTCACTGGCCATGGCGACCGCGCCGGCGGGTACCGAGGTCCGGGGGGTGTCTCGCCGCGGTAGCCGCAGGACCGGATCCAGGCCGACGAGATAGGCGAACCCAGGCGACAGTCCGAGGAAGGCGGCGGTGTACCTGGGACGGCTGTGCCGCTCGATCACCTCCGCGACGGTGATCCCGCAACGTCTCGCCACGTCCGCGAGGTCCGCGCCGTCGTACCGGATGGGGAGCCGCACGGTCGCCGGCGGCGCCGTCCCGCCGGACGGGGCCGCCGGTCCGCGGGCGAGGCGTACGGCGGCGGCCAGGGCGGTGCCGTGCGGCCGGTCCGCGATCACGAGGAGCGTGCGAGCCCCGGGGACGATGTCGGCCACGCCTGTGATGTGGGCCCGCGACAGTTCCTCGTGCAGCCGCCGCACGCTGTCCAGGTCGTCCAGCTCGATCAGGACCGCCCGGTCGCCGGCCGGGCGGATTCCGGCGACCCTGTCCGCACCGCTGGTCACCGCAGCCCGCCGGGACTCGCGAGTTCGTCCCACAGGTACGCGACCGCCTCCGCGCCCTTGAGCAGCAACGGCATCTCCACCTTTTCGTTCGGCCCGTGGTAGGCGTCGTCGGGCACGGTCATCACGACGAACACGACGGGGGCTCCGAGCGCATCGCGAAGGACGGCCGAGGGGCCCGATCCCCCCTCGCGGGTGTAGAGCACCTCACGGTCGAAGGCGCGCTCCAGGGCACGGGTCACCGCCCCGAGGGCCGGATGGCCGAGCGGCGTGAGGATGGGCCGGACGCCATCGGCGTAGAACTCGACCTGAGCCTCGATGCCGGGGGGCGTCAGGTCCTCCACCCAGCGCCGGACGGCGTGCTGGATCTCCAGGGGTTCCTGGTGGGCCACGAGCCGGAAGGTGACCGTGGCCCCGGCCTCGCCGGGGATGATGGTGTTGAGCCCGGGGCCCCGATGCCCGCCCCAGATGCCGTTCAGCTCGGCGGTGGGCCGGGCCCAAACGCGTTCCAGCGTGGTGTAGCCCTGCTCGCCGTACGCGACCCGCGACCGCGCCTTGGCCAGCCACTCCCGCTCGTCGAACGGCAGCCGCCCGAACAGGTCCCGTTCGGCCTCGGTGATCTCGGCCACGCGATCGTAGAAGCCGGGGATGGCGACCCGGGCCCGGTCGTCGTGCAGGCGGGCGAGCACCCGGCACAGCTCCGTCAGAGGGTTGCGCACGGCACCGCCGAAGGACCCGGAGTGCACGTCGCTCGACGGCCCGCGGAACACGATCCGCGCTCCGACGATGCCGCGCATCCCGGTGCACGTGGTGGGGACGTCCTTGGACCACATACTGGCGTCGGAGTTGACGACGACGTCGCAGGCGAGGCGATCGGCGTGCCCGCGCACGAGCGAGTCGAGGTTGGGCGACCCGGCCTCTTCCTCGCCTTCGATGAGGAGCTTGAGGTGGATCGCGGGTGCGGACCTGCCCGTGGCCGCGAGGTGCGCGCGTACGGCGAGGGCGTGGAAGAGCATCTGTCCCTTGTCGTCCGATGCGCCCCGCGCGTACAGCCGCTCGCCGCGTACCGTCGGCTCGAAGGGCGGCGTGTCCCACAGTTCGACCGGATCGACCGGCTGGACGTCGTGGTGCCCGTACACGAGCACGGTGGTGGCGTCCGGCTCCGCGGCGGGCCACTCCGCGAACACCGCGGGATGGCCTGCCGTCGGCCACACCTCCACCGTCGGGAAGCCCGCCCGCCGGAGGGCGCCGGCGATCCAGTCCGCGGATCGCCGGACGTCGCCGGCTCGGTCAGGGTCGATGGAGATCGAGGGGATGGCCAGCCATTCGGCGAGGTCGGCGAAGAACGCATCGCCGTTCGCCTGGATGAAGGCCCTGACGTCGGCTTCCACGGTCATCGGCGGGTGCTCCTCGGGGCGGGGTGGGCGGTTCGCGGGAGATCAGCGGGGCCGCCGAAGGCGCGCAGCGCCACCCCCTCGGACTCCAGCGCGGTCCGTACGGCGGAGAGGAGGGGAGCGGCCATGTCGGTGTCGCCGTGCAGGCACAGGGTGTCGGGGCCGACGTCGAGCACGGTGCCATCGACGGCCCGTACGGTTCCGTGCCGGACGAGTTCCAGAGCCCGCTCGACGATCGCGTGCTCGTCGTGCAGCACCGCGCCGGGCTCCGTGCGCGGCACGAGTGTCCCGTCGGCGCGGTAGGCCCGGTCCAGGTACGCCTCCCTGGCCACGGGCAGCCCGGCCGCGCGGGCGCGGCTCTCCAGCGCGGAGCCGCTGATCGCCAGCACGGCCAGCTCAGGATCGACGGACGCCACCGCGGCCACGACGGCGTCGGCCACGGAGGTGTCCTGCCATGCCAGGTTGCCGAGCGCGCCGTGCGGCTTGACGTGCCGGAGCCTGACCCCGTGCCGCCGGCAGAACGCGTCCACCGCGCCGATCTGGTACACCAGGTCGGTGGTGATCTCATGGGTTCCGAGCGCCATCATCCGGCGGCCGAAGCCGACCAGATCGGGGAACCCGGGGTGCGCCCCGACGCGCACCCCGTGCCGCTTGGCGGCGGACACCGCCGCGTCGATGGTCCTGGGGTCGCCCGCGTGGAACCCGCAGGCGATGTTGGCCGAGTCGACCAGGGGCATGACCGCGACGTCGCCCTCCAGCGCGTAGCGGCCGAACCCCTCGGCGAGGTCGGCGTTGAGGTCGATGGCCGGCCGGGCGCGCTCGGACACATCAGCCCCCGTTCACAGACCAGACCGGTGCACGGAGGCCGTGCACGCCCTGATACGACGCCGGTGGCGTCGGAGACCAGCCATCGATCAGACCGGCGGCCGGGCGGTGGACCTCGACCGCCAGCGGCCTGCACACCTCCAGAGGATCACGGGCCTCCGGACCCCAGAACGGCAGGGAGAGGTCGCCCGCCGGGCACGTGGACAGCGCGCACAGCAGGTCCTGCTCGGCGAAGAACTCGAAGAAGTCCCCTGGCTTGGCGGGCGACGCCTTCATGAAGTAGCGGTCCTCGTCGTTCAGGCCGGTGCACTGGAAGATGTTGAGCACGTCGTGGACGTCCGACTCGGTCAGGCCGTACGGCAGTACGGCGCGGACCAGGTTGGAGTGGCAGTGGAAGTCGAAGTCCTCGCCGGTGAGGATGCGGTTGACGTAGGGGTCGCAGCGTGAGCCGAGCAGGTCGTGCACCCGTCCGCCGTCGCCGTCCACCCCGTAGGACTCCAGGGAGTCGCCGGTGACCGTCAACAGCGGTCGCAGGTAGGGAAGTGTGGACCAAAGCCGGTCGTAACGGCTCACGTGAGCGCGTTGGAGCTGGCGGGTCCGCGCGGCCCAGAGGCGTTCCCTGGGGTTGTGGCGGTTCCAGACGTTGAAGTCGCCGACCTGTGGCCCCTCGTCCGTCGTGATGATCCGGCACAGATGTCCCGCGGGGACCTCCCATGCCCGGCCGGACCGGATCGGGATGACGAACGATTCGGTCATCTCGCGCTCGCCGGTGCGCTCGGCCAGCCGATCGTAGAAGCGCCGGTCGACGTCGAGGATGCTGCCCGCCTTGGCCTGGTAGGCCGCCTGGGGAGAGGTCATCTTTCACCTCGTTCTGATCGGCGGTGGGGGTCAGCGGACCGTCCACCGCACATGGTGATCGTCCTGTCCTCCGACAGGGTAGGCGGCAGATTGCTCCACAATCAAGAGGGCGATCAGAGCTGGACCAACCTGGAGAAGTGTCGATGATCTGCCCAGTATCGCTCCGAGCATTGACGAACATTGTTGAGCAATCTATGTTCTCCCTACACCTCCAGGCCCAGAAAATGCCCCCCAAGCAGGAGGAATGATGACCACACCCGACAAGACCGAGTCGCCGACCGGGCCGCCACGTCGCGGCGCCCCCACCCGAAACGTCATCGACGACGCACCCATCACGTCGTTCCACCGCAAGCTCACCCTCTTCTGCGCCGGCGGCCCGTTCCTCGACGGCTACGCGCTCGGCGTGATCGGTCTCGCCCTCCCGCAGATCACCGCTCAGTGGAACCTGAGCGGTTTCTGGCAGAGCGCCCTCGCGGTGGCGCCGTTGGTCGGCTTTCCCGCGGTCGTTCTCCTCGGCTACCTGACCGACCTGATCGGACGCCGGGTGATGTACGTGCTCGACATCGTCGCGATCACCGTGATCGCGGCCGCCCAGTTCTTCGTCACCGACATCGTCCAGCTCGTCGTGCTGCGGGTGCTCCTCGGCATCGCCATCGGCGCCGACTATCCCATCGCGTCCTCGCTGCTGGCCGAGTTCGCGCCACGGAAATCCCGGGCCAGGCTGATCGGCCTGCAGACCATCATGTGGTCGGCGGGAAACGCGATGGCCTACCTGATCGCCGTCGTGCTCACCCAGTTCGGACCGGGGGCGTGGCGGTGGATCCTGCTCTCCCCCGCCGTCATCGGGGTGGCCCTGGCCGTGTCCCGCGCCGGAATGCCGGAGTCGCCGCGCTGGCTGCTCAGCAAGGGGCGCTCCGAGGAGGCGCTCCAGGTGCTGCGGTCCGTCTATGGGCCGGACGCCCAGCTCACCGGGCTCCACGAGGAGCCGGCGAAAACCAGCTTCCGGCTGGTCTTCCGGCACCCGTACCTGCGCCGCACGGTGTTCGTGGGGATCTTCTGGGCCTGCTCGATCGCGCCCGTGTACGCGCTCTACGTCTTCGGGCCCAAGCTCCTGGCCGCGTTCGACCTCAGCTCATCGGGCGCGGTGGACATCGGGTCGGTAATGATCGGCCTGCTCTTCCTCGCCGGAACCCTCGTCGCCACCGCGGTCGCGGACCGGATGCGCCGCCGCACCCTGCTCATCTGGCCGTTCGTGGTGGCGAGCGCGAGCCTGCTCGCGCTCGGCGCGCTCGCCGACGCGCCGACGCCGGTCGTGGTGCTCCTGCTGGGCATCTATGCGATCGCGATCGGCGGGCCCACGATCCTCCAGTGGATCTATCCGAACGAGATCTTCCCGACCGAGATCCGCGCCACGGCGTTCAGCGTCGGGCTCGCCATCAGCCGCGTCGGCAGCGTGATCGGGACGTTCGCGGTACCGTTCCTGCTCGACGGCACGGGCATCTCGACCACGATGCTCGTCGTCGGCGCCGTGAGCGTGATCGGCGCGATCGCTTCGCTCTTCCTGGCACCGGAGACGCACGGCAGGCCGCTCAGCGAGGCCGCCGCACGCGAGCAGTCCTGACCGGCGCAAAGACCGGACTCTCCAGGGCTTTCCGAGGACTCTCCGGGACTCGCCGGAATTGCTCAACAACCGGAGGTGCGGCATATCCGGCACCGCTCCGCGCCCGCGATTTCACCCCATCGCCAGCGCACTCACCTGTGCGTTCGCTTCCCGATCGCCCGCGTCGAATTGTTGATCAATCACTGTTAATCTGAAGGTATGTCACAGCATGCCGACGAGGCGGGCAGTCCGAGCGCAGCCGATCGGATCGCCGACATGCTACGCGAGCGGATCCTGGAGGGCGCGCTGCTGCCCGGTTCTCCGCTGCGGGAGATCTCCTTGGCCGCCGAGCTGAAGATCTCCCGCAACACGTTGCGGGAGGGGCTTCGCCGCCTGGTGGCGGAGGGCCTGGTCGTCCAGGTCCCGAACAAGGGCGCCGCGGTACGCACCCTCACCCGCTCCGACGTACGCGACATCTACCGCGCGCGCCGCGCACTCGAAGTGCAGGCGGCGACGGAGAGCGCCACGGCCGACGACGACCGTTTCGCCGACATGGAGGCGGCGGTGATCGCCAGCGAACGGGCGGAACAGGCTCGCGCGTGGCGCGCGGCGGCGACCGCCAGCCTGCGTTTCCATCAGGCGCTGGTCGCCGTGCTCGGAAGCCGGCGCGTCGATGACTTCTTCCGCAGTCTTCTGGCCCAGTTGCGGCTGGCCTGGGCGGCTTCGGGGGACGACGAGGCATTCCAGCGCACCTGGGCCGGACGTGACCGGGAGCTGTACGAACTGCTGCGCACCGGTCGCCGTGCGCAGTGCGTCGGGGCGCTGCTGGTCTATCTCGAAGACTCCGAACGGCAGGTCCTCGACGGCGTACGCGCCACGCGGGTCGGATGACTTCGCATCGAGTCGCTTCTCATATCGCCGGTAGACGTATCAGGACCTTCCCAATATCGATTGGCCCTGATGAGCTGAGTCCGTGGACGACAAGGACGACGACAAGGACATGGCGCTGCTGGCCGGCTACGAGGCCCTGGACAGCACGACGATCAGCGACGCACTCGACGCGGCCGGCCTGCCCAGTGGCATCGGGGGGATGGTCCCTGTCTGGGGACATCCCAAGGTGGTGGGTTTCGCCGCCACCGTCGAACTCGCCCCCGTCACCGATCAGACGGCCGGCACGCACATCGCCGCGTCGGCCGTCGCGGCGGGCGGCCCGGGCAATGTGATGGTGATCGCGAACGGCGGGCGGACCGACGTGTCGTGCTGGGGCGGTCTGCTCAGCCTCGGCGCGCGGCTGCGCGGTGTGCGCGGCGTGGTGGCCGATGGCGCGTGCCGTGACATTCGCGATGCGCGTGAGCTGGCCTTTCCCGTGTACGCCCGGGGCGGGGTCCCGGCCACCGCACGCGGCCGGCTGCGGCAGGTGAGCGCGGGTGAGCCGGTCCGGATCGACTCGGTCACCGTCGCGCGGGGAGACGTGGTCGTCGCCGACGAGAGCGGGGTCGTGTTCGTGCCCAGGGCCCGCGCGAGGGATGTCCTGCTCGCCGCCCAGGCGCTCGACCAGCGGGAACGGGCGATAGCCGACGACCTGCGCGCGGGCGTACCCCTGGACGCGGCCATGCGGGACGCCCGGCTGGCCGGGATCGAGGAGCACTGATGGACGACCTGATCACGCGCGCCTCGGCGCTGCCCACCGCCGCCCTGTCCGACGCGCTCGACGCCCTGGGGCTCCCCGGCGCGCTGCTCGGCCTCGTCCCGCTCGGGCCGGCGGCCAGGCTCACCGGGCACGCCTTCACCGTCGGCTACGAGCCGGCCGGACGCGGAGACGGCGACGTGGGCGACTTCCTCGACGACGTGCCGCCCGGCGGCGTGGTGGTGATCGACAACGCCGGCCGTACCGACTGCACCGTCTGGGGCGGCATCATGACGCAGACGGCGATCGCCCGGGGCGTGGCGGGCACCGTGATCGACGGCGTGTGCCGGGACGTGGCCACATCTCTCGACCGGGAATATCCGCTCTTCAGCCGGGGCAGGTTCATGCGGACCGGCAAGGACCGGGTGCGGCTGACCGCCGTCGGCGGCCGGGTGTCCATCGCCGGAGTGTCCGTCGCGCCAGGCGACGTTCTGCGCGGTGACGCCGACGGCGTGGTGGTGGTCCCGGCCGCGCGGCTGGAGGAGGTCGTCGAGGTGGCGGGCCGGATCGAGGAGGCCGAGCGCGCCATCGTCCGGGCGGTACGCCAGGGGCGCGCGCTGCGGCAGGCCCGCGCCGACTTCGGCTACCACGGCCTGCAACGGGGGCCCCGATGAGGGTGCCGCACGGAGGGGGACACTCCACCGCGACCCTGTACGAGGCGTCCGGACTGGACTGCGCCTGCGCCCGGGGATTGCGGCCCGCCTGGCCCGGAGCCCGCCTCGCCGGACCCGCCTACCCGATCCGAGGGACCGGCGGGGACAACCTCGCCCTGCACAACGCGGTGGTCGCCGCGCCGCCGGGCCATGTCCTGGTCGCCGACCTCCAGGGGGCCGCCTGCGGGCATTGGGGGGAGGTGCTGGCCGTGGCCGCCCAGGCGCGCGGGCTGCTCGGCCTGGTCATCGACGGCGGGGTCAGGGACGTGACGGAACTCGCTCGGCTGCGTTTTCCCGTCTTCGCCTCCTCCGTCGCGGTGTTCCGGACCGCCAAGGACCATCCCGGCCTGCTCGGCGAGCCCATCGTGCTGCGGGGCGTACCGGTCGCGCACGGCGACCTCATCGTCGCCGACGAGGACGGCGTCGTCTGCCTGCCGGCGGCGGAGGCAGGGCGGGTGCTGGCCCTCGCCGACGAGCGGGTCCGCGCCGAAGAACGAATCCTGGCCGGGTTGCGCGCTGGAAGGACCACCCTTGAGCTCTACGACCTCTCCCCTTCCGGACCCCGAGGAGGGGCCGGTGAGTGACAACGCCATCCTCGCCATCAGCGCCCGCGCCGCGCGGCTTCGCGCCGAAGGCGCCGCCGTGATCAGCCTGGCCGCCGGCGAACCCGACCTGCCCACTCCCTCGCACATCACCGACACCGTGGCACGGATCGCGGGCGATCCGGCCCTGCACCACTACGGCGGCGCCGCCGGGCTCCCGGGGCTTCGGGCCCTGGCCGCCGCCCGGCTCGCCGAGGCGACCGGACTGCCGTGGAACGCCGGTGACGTCCAGATCACCCTGGGCGCCAAGCACGCGCTCGCGCTCGCCCTCCAAGCCGTACTCGACCCCGGCGACCAGGTGCTGGTCACCACCCCCGGCTGGCCCGGGCACCACGGCGTGATCGAAGCCGCCGGAGGCGTCGCACGGACCGTTCGGGCCGGTGCCGACGCGGGCTTCCTCGCCACGCCGGACGATCTGGCACGCGCGCGCACTCCTCGCACCCGGGCGCTCATCCTGGCCGGTCCGGGCAATCCCACCGGTGCCGTCTACCCCCGCGCGGCACTGGCCGAGATCGCCGACTGGGCGCTGCGCCATGATCTGTGGTGCATCACCGACGACATTTACCAGGAGTTCGTCTACGACGCCCCGCACACCGCGCTGCTCGCCGCCGCCCCGCACGCCCGGCAGCGCTGCATCATGATCAACGGGGTCTCCAAGGCCCACGCCATGACCGGCTGGCGCGTGGGGTGGCTCGCCGGTCCCGCGTCCGTCCTCGCCCGCGCGTCACGCGCGGTTTCGCGGACCATCACGCACGTCCCGCTGATCACCCAGGCCGCGGCGGAGGAGGCACTGAGCGGGGGCCGTGCGTCGGTGCGCGCGGCCCACGACCGCTACCGTGCCAATCGCGACATCCTCCACGAAGCGCTGAACTCGTTGCCCGGGGTGGACTGCCCGCTGCCCGCCGGTGGGTTCTATGTCTTTCCCTCGGTGGCGGGCCTGCTCGCCCGCCATTCCGGACGCTGGAGCAGCGCGAGCGACCTGGCCGCCTGGCTCCTGGAGACCGCTCACGTCGCCGTCGTGCCCGGCGAGGTGTTCGGGGCGCCGGACCGGCTTCGGATCGGCTTCGCGGTGAGCGGCACCGCCATGGCGGAGGCCATCGACCGCCTGCGCCGTGCCCTGGGTCACCTCACATGACCGATCGCCGCGCCGGCGCCGGTCCGGGGCGGCCGGCGTCCCGGACCGCCCCCGCCCCCACCACGGCGGCCGAATCGGTGGAGGCCGCGATCAGCGCGGCGACCGCGCACCCTGACGTGTTCGAGGTGCTGCTGGCCGGCCGGGCGCGGGCCGCGGCGGCTCTGATCGACCGCGCCGAACTCACCGGTCCACTGGCCGGCGAACTGATCAGCGTCAAGGCCAACATCGACGTCGCGGGTGTGGTGACCACGGGCGGCAGCCGCGCCCTGCGCGCCGCCCCGCCCGCGACCACCGATGCGGTCACTCTGAGGGCCCTGTGCGCCGCCGGGGCGATCCCGCTCGGGCACGCGGCCATGACCGAGCTCGCGGAATCGGCGGTCGGGCTCGGTCCCGGCATCGCCAACCCGCACGATGCCCGCAGGGTGGCCGGAGGTTCTTCCACCGGTGACGCCGCGGCCGTGGCACGCGGGCTCGTTTCGCTGGCCCTCGTCTCCGACGAGGGCGGCTCAAGCCGGATCCCGGCGGCCTTCTGCGGCGTCGTCGGCTTTCGCCCCAGCCGTGGCGCGCTCTCCCGCGACGGCCTGCTGCCGCTGTCCCCCACGCTCGACGGGCCCGCCCTGATCGCCAGGGACGTCGCCACCGTACGGCGCGCGTTCGACGTACTGGCCGGTACGCCGCCGAGCGCGCCCCGTCACCTCACCCGGCCGATCCTGGCGCTGCCCCGCACCTATGTCTGGGACGGCTGCGACCCGCACGTCCAGACGTCGCTCGATCATCTGCTGAAGCGGCTGGGCGAGCACTTCCGGCTCACCGAGGTCGACATACCGGAATTCCACCACCTCCCGGCACTGCGTGAACAGGGCGACTTCGCGGCAGCGGAGACCGCCGCATGGGCCCGCTCGGCCCCACTGGACCGCGACCTGCTCGGCCCGCTCGCCCGCGACCGCCTCGAACGAGGAGAACGGCTCCGGGCATGCGACTACTTGACGGCGCTGCGGACACGCGAACGCCTGATCACGAGTGTGGACGCCCGCACCGCGGGCTGGGACGCCGTGCTCATGCCCACCGCCCCCAGGCTCCCGCCGTTGTTCGACGACCTGAGCACCGAGAGCGAGAAACAGATCAATCCCCATCTTCTCCGGACGAGCAGGCTCGCCAACCTCCTTGACCGCCCGGCCGTCACCCTTCCGGCCCCGGCCAACCGGCTGGTCGGCCTCACACTGGTCGGCGGCAGGGGCGCGGATCACCGGTTGCTGCGACTCGCGGCCATGGTCGAGCGGGCACTCGGCTCTTCATGAGCCGTACTTCGCCCGCCGTCGCGGGCCGGGCCGCGCCGTTCGTCTCAGCGCTACCCGGCCTGCATCAGAGCACAGCTCACGAAATGCTCCACAAGCGGCTCAGTGTCCGTGGCCCGGCGGACGACGGCGAGTTCGACCAGGAAGACGGGCTCCCGCAACGACAGGTACGCGACGCCGCGCGCGGGTGCGCTCGCGGAGGTGTGCGGGACCAGGCCGACCCCCAGTCCACAGCCGATCATCGCGAGCTGCGAATGGATGGATTTGGCCTGATGCCGCGGCTCGGGGCTGAACCCTGCCCTGCGGCAGGCGATGACCAGCTCGTCATGGTAGGTGGGCGAGATCGACCGCGGGATCCACACCCACGGCTGATCGGCCAGCACACCCAGATCCACGACGCCCTCGGCGGCCAGTTCGTGCCCCTCGGGAACGGCGGCCACCAAGCGGTCCCGGCGCAGCGGGTCCGACCGGAGCCGTTCGTCGTCGGCCCCGTGGCGGATCACCGCGATGTCGAGGTGCCGGTCGAGCAGGGCCCGTACCCCCTCCATGGTGTCCACCTCCCGCACCCGTAGGTCGATGTCCGGACGGCCGGCGTGGAATCGGCTGAGAATGGCGGGCAGCGGTTCGGAGAACGCGCTGGTGACGGCACCGATGGCCAAGGTCCCGAGGTAGCCGGCCTGGGCCAGCTCGGCGGCCACGCCCGCCCGCTCGGCCGCCGCCACCAGCGTGTAACAGTGCCCGAGGAACACACGCCCGGGTTCGGTCAGCGCGACGGCGCGGCTGGTGCGTTCGAGCAACCGTGCGCCGAGTTGCCGTTCGAGGTGACGGATGGCCTGGCTCAGCGGAGGCTGCGACATCCGCAGCCGCTCGGCCGCCCGGCCGAAATGCAGTTCCTCGGCGACGGCGATGAAATAACGGGCCTGCCGCACCTCGATCATCGAGTCGTCTCTCGACTCGATACGGCTTCTTTCATGTCGCTCACGATATCGTCATCTCCGCGCCGAGACCGCCCCTGATCGGCGCTGTCCATGATCGAGCACACCTCACGGGACGTTCCCGGGAACCGGGCAAAGCGACCGTGACCACACGCATGGCATCGCCGCCTATACCGACCGCCGCTTCTACGGAGTGGTCAGACCTCACATCTCGGTCGCCGGTAGTTGTCCAAACGCCGCTGTTGCCTCCCCCGATGTGCGCGCAATGCACGCGTTCTCGACTCAACAGTGACTCAACAGACCCTCAACATGATCGCTTCTACATTCCGCCTCAGAACTTCCTCACAGGAGCAGTGAAGAACGGAAGGAGAACACATGCGATCCCTCAGGACGCTGGTGGTGGCGCTGCTGACCACCATGGCCCTCCTCGCCATTCCGGCCCTCGCCCAAGCCGCGCCGACCACATCCGGGCTACGTTCCGCGTCGGCCACGACGGGGCTTCAGAGCACCACAACCTCCGCGGGTGCGGGGGCCCCGACGGCGCTCGCGCAGGGCAAGCCCAATCCCTGCAAGCGGTTCAAGAGCAGTTGGAAGAAGTGGCTGATCTGCCAGGCCGTCATGAAGGCCGGCGGCATGGCTCTGTGGAACAAGCTCGAACAGATCGCGAGAAAGGGCTGGACCCACTTCAAGAATCACCCGACGGTCAAAAGGTACGTTCGCAAGCACGCGCGGAGCCTCTACTGCATGCTCACCCTGAAGTGCTAGTGGCCGGCCCGGGTCTATCCGAATAGCTCGGGCCTGTTAGAGCCGGCCTTCCGCCTCCCCGGCCCTATAGGGATCGGGGAGGCGGCGTGCGTTGGGGGCGGATCTGAGCGGATCTGATTTCTCAAGGGCAGACCGTTCGGAACGGGGTGTCGGGGGACACGTACTGCGCCCATTGAGCGGGGGTGAATGAGCCGCCGGCGATCGCGCAGACGGCGGCGGGCAGGTCCTCGGGCATGCCCACGCCCCACAGTTGTACGGTGTTGTCTTCGCTTCCAGTGGCCAGGGTGTCGCCGTCCGGACTGAACGCCACCGACGCGATCGCGTCACTGCGGCCGGCCAGCGGCGCGCCAAGTTGCCGCCGGGTACGCACCTCCCACAACCGCACCGTACCGTCAATGCCGCCACTGGCCAGGGTATGGCCGCCCGGACTGAACGCCACCGACGCGATCGCGCCGCTGTGGCCCGTCAGCGGCGCGCCGAGCTGCCGGCGGGTACGCACCTCCCACAACCGCACCGCGCCGTCAATGCCGCCACTGGCCAGGGTGTCGCCGCCCGGACTGAACGCCACCGACGTGATCACGCCACTGCGGCCGGTCAGCGGTACGCCGAGCTGCCGGCGAGTACGCACGTCCCACAACCGCACCGCGCCGTCACGCCCGCTGCTGGCCAGGGTATGGCCGTCCGGACTGAACGCCACCTTCGTGGCACTGTGGCCGGTCAGCGGCGCGCCGAGCTGCCGGCGGGTGCGCACGTCCCATAGTCGCATCGTGTCGTCAATGCCGCTGCTGGCCAGGGTACGGCCGTCCGGGCTGAACGCCACCGAAATGATCGAGTCACTGTGGCCGGTCAGCGGCGCGCCAAGTTGCCGGCGGGTACGCACCTCCCACAACCGCACCGTACCGTCACGGCCGCTGCTGGCCAGGGTACGGCCGTCCGGACTGAACGCCACCGACGTGATAGCGCCATTGTGGCCGGTCAGCGGCGCGCCGAGCAGCCGGCGAGTACGTACATCCCACAACCGCACCGCGCCGTCGCCACTGGTGGCCAGGGTGTCACCGTCCGGACTGAACGCCACCGACGCGATCTCATCACCATGCCCGGTCAGCGGCGCGCCGAGCAGCCGGCGGGCGCGCACGTCCCACAACCGCACCGTACTATCACTGCTGCCGCTGGCCAGAGTGCGGCCGTCCGGACTGAACGCCACCGACGCGATCTCATCACCATGCCCGGTCAGCGGGTCGCCGAGCTGCCGACGGGTACGTACATCCCACAACCGCACCGTGTCATCGCCACTGCTGGCCAGGGTATGGCCGTCCGGACTGAACACGACCTTCGTGCCACTTTGGCCGGTCAGCGGATCGCCGAGCTGCCGGCGGGTACGCACGTCCCACAACCGCACCGCGCCGCCAAGGCTGCTGCTGGCCAGGGTATGCCCGTCCGGACTGAACACCACCGACGCGTTCACGCCACTCTGGCCGGTCAGCATTACGCCGAGCTGCCGACGGGCGCGCACGTCCCACAACCGCACCGTACTGTCACTGCCGCCGCTGGCCAAGGTATGCCCATCCGGACTGAACGCCACCGACGTGATCGAGTCACTCTGGCCGGTCAGCGGGTCGCCGAGCTGCCGACGAGTACGTACATCCCACAACCGCACCGTACCGTCATTGCCACCGCTGGCCAGAATGCGGCCGTCCGGACTGAACGCCACCGACGCGTTCTCGTCACTCTGGCCGGTCAGCGGGTCGCCGAGCTGCCGACGAGTACGTACATCCCACAACCGCACCGTGCCGTCATTGCCACCGCTGGCCAGAGTGCGACCGTCCGGACTGAACGCCACCGACGTGACCGCGCCATTGTGGCCGGTCAGCGGATCGCCGAGCTGCCGACGAGTACGTACATCCCACAACCGCACCGTGCTGTCAGTGCCGCTGCTGGCCAGAGTTCGACCGTCCGGACTGAACGCCACCGAAATGATGGTCTCGCTGTGGCCGGTGAGGACGCCGCGTGCGGGGCGGACCAGGAGGTTGACCATGGTGGTGTGGGCCTCGTCGGTGGGGCTGATCCGCCAGGCCGCCGCGGCCAGCCGCGCCGCGAGGGAGGGGTCGGTGGTGAGTTCGCTTTCCGCGGCGAGTTGGCGGGAGATCGCGAGGTCGCGTTGCCGGTCGGCGGTCTGCTGGTTGCGCACGGCGATGCCGGCGGCCGTCACCGCCACGGCCAGCAGGATGCTGAGGGCGGCGGTCAATATCCGGCGTACCCGCCGCGTGCGGGTGGCGGCTCGGCTGCCGGCGGTCAGGAAGGCTCGTTCGGCCTCCAGCAGCACCAGCTCGCCCCGCCCGGTGGCGGCCCAGCCCAGCAGCCGGTCCAATTGCGAGCCGTGCAGCAGGTCGCCGAGTTTGCGGCCGTGTTCGTCCCATACCCGCGCGGCCTCGGCCAGCCGGTGCAGCATCGGCAGGTCCTGGCGATGGGCGGCGACCCATTGCCGCAGTCGCGGCCAGGCGTGTACCAAAGCCGGGGTGGCCAGCGTGTAGGCCCCCGCCTCGGAGACTGTGACCAGTCCGGCTGAGCCGTACAGTGCCAGTAGCGCGTCGGTCGCCGCCCCGGGCGGCAGCCCCGCCCGGGAGACGGCGTGCAGACTCCCGTCACCGCCGGCCATGCGCAGCAGCACATCGGGCAGAACGCGCTGCTCGCGGCCGGACAGTTCCTGATAGATCGCCTCGGCGATCTGCCCGAGATCCGGGTCCGGATCGGGTACGCCGGTGAGCGCCGCGGCGGCGCGGCCTCCGGCGGCCAGAAGCTCGTTGCCGTGGGTGCCGAGCAGGGACGCGAGCAGTTCGGTGGCGGCGGGCCGGTCGGCCGGGGCGTGCGCCAGAGCCGCCGCCACCAGGGTGCCGAGCGGGGCGGGCAGGGCGGCCAGATCGGCCGGATCTGGGTGGAAGTCCAGCACGGCGGCCATGAGCGCGGCCGGAGACGCGGCCGGAGACGGGGCCGGAGACGGGGCCGGAGACGGGGCCGGAGACGGGGCCGGGGACATGGATGGGGCGGAGGCTCGGACCGGGTCTTTGCCTTTGGCGGCGTACAGCACGACCAGCCCCCACGCCCACACGTCGGCCGCCGGAGCGGCGGCGCGGCCGGTAAGCACCTCCGGCGCCATATAGGCGATGGTCCCCATGATCGGCCCGCTGGTGGTCGGGCCGACCTGACGGGCGACGCCGAAATCGACCACCCGCGGCCCGTCCGGGCCGAGGATGACATTGTCGGGTTTGAAGTCGCGGTGCACGATGCCGGCCGCGTGGATGGCGGTCAGCGCCGTGGCCATACCGATCGCCAGCCGCCGCAGCGCGTCGCCCTCGTAGGGGCCGTTCGCCTGCATCGCGCGGCGCAGGTCGGGGCCGGGGACGTACTCGCTGACGATGTAGGGCCGGTCGGCGTCGGCCGCGACCTCCCACACCGCGGCGGTGCAGAAGGAGGCCACCCGCCGGGCGGCCTCGGCCTCGGCGGCCAGCCGGGTGCGTGACAGGCCGTCGTCCAGGCGTGGGACTTTGACCGCGGCCCTGCGTCCGGTCTCGTCGTAGGCCTCATAGACCACGCCCTGACCGCCGGCGCCCAGCCGCCGGGCCGGCCACCAGTGGCCCAGCCGGATCGGATCAGATGGGAGGAGAATGTCCATCAGATATGCGATTGTGAACCGCTGAAGGCGCGTTCATCCACCCACTTGGGGGATTCGTCGTGGATTTTCGCATATTGGGGCCACTCCAGGTGTGCGACGGCGGCCGGGACCGCACTCCGGGGGTCCCCAAGCATCGCGAACTGCTGGCGATCTTGATTCTCAACTCCCGCCGCCCGATGACCGTCGCCGAGCTGCGCCGCCTGCTGTGGCCGGGCGAGACCGGTGAGCGCTCCGACTCCCTGATCCGCGGGTACGTCGGCGCGCTGCGCAAACTGCTCGGCCGGGAGATGATCGCCACCCGGTCCGGCACCTACACGCTGATGGCCGATGACGAGCAGATCGACCTCGCCCGGTTTCGCCGGCTGGTGACGGCCGGCGGGCCGCAGGAGGTGGCCCAGGCGCTCGCGCTGTGGCGGGGTCCGGTACTGGCCGATGTCGATCCGGAGGCCGTGCGCTGGCAGGAGACCGGGCGGCTGCGCGCGGAACTGGCGGAACTACGGCTGCTGGCGCTTGACGCCCGGATCGGCCACGACCTGGACGCCGGCCGTCACCAGCAGGTACTGGCCGAACTGCAAGACCTGGTCGCCCGGCACCCGGCCCGGCAACGGCTGCGCGGCCACTACATGCTGGCCATGTATCGCAGTGGCCGGCGCGTGGACGCCCTGGCCACCTACACCGAGCTACGCCGTGAACTCGACGACGGGCACGCCATCGAACCCGACCCCGCGCTGCAACTCCTCTACCACCGCATGCTGCACGACGATGTCGCGCTGCACCTGTCGGCGGGCCCGCCGATGCTGCTACCGCACGATATCCCGGCCTTCACCGGACGCCGCGACCTCATCGACCGCGTTATCGGTGACCAGGTCATCGTCCACGGCCCGGCCGGAGTGGGCAAGTCGGCCCTGGCCGTACACGCCGCCTGGCGGCACAGGCAACGCTTTCCTGATGGCGTCTTATACGCCGACCTGCGCCAGACGCCCTCCCCCGCGGCCGTCGCCGAGGACTTCCTGCGATGGCTGGGCTGCCCCGCCCAGGCCATCCCTCCCGATCTCGACGCACGGTCACGGCTGCTGCGCACCTACAGCGCCAACCGGCACCTGCTGATGCTCCTGGACAACGCCACCGCCGAAGGCGAGGTACGGCCCCTGCTCACCTCCTGCCCCACGGTGATCACCAGCCGTTCCGCGCTGGCCGGGCTCACCGCCGCGACCCGCCTGCTGGTCGGCCCGCTGGACGCGGCCACCGCGACCGAGTTGCTGACCACCCTGATCGGCCCCGACCGCGGGGGTGTCGCTGAACTGGTGGAGATCTGCGCCGGGCTGCCGGCGGCGCTGCGCATCGCCGGGGCCAGGCTCGGCGCCCGCCCCGACTGGCCCGTGGGCTACCTGGCAGGGCTGTTACGGGATGAAGGCAGCCGGCTGGACCGGATCCAGGCCGGTGACCAGACGCTGCGCGGGGTGTTCCGCCTCGGCTACGACGGACTGCCCGAGGCGGCCCGCCGGACGCTGCGCGGCCTGGGCGCGCTGTCGGCGCCGAGCGTCGCCGGCTGGGTGACCACGCGCCTGTCCCGGCGAGCGGCCGGGGAGGAGGCGGTGCCGGACCGCGCGATGCCAGGGCACGGCGAGGCGATCGAGGACGGTGATCCCGAGGCCGAAACGCTGGTGGAGGCGGGGCTGCTGGAACACCACGTGATCGACGTCGCCGGGCAGGCCCGGTACCGGATGCACCCGCTGACCCGGCTGTTCGCCCGCGAACTGCTCGGCGAGGGCGTCTGTGACGTGCTGGCCGACCTGGCCCGGGTGACCGCCGCCCGCATCACCGCCTCCCGGTTCGCGCTGGTTTCCGGCGTCCCCGGCACGGTTCCGGCCACCATCGACATCCGCGAATCGATCGAGTGGCTGCTGGCCGAGCGGGAGTTCCTCGTCGCACTGGTCACCGACCTGCACGGCAGCGGCCTGGACGAGGAGTGCCGGCGGTTGGCGCACCTGCTCGCGCCGTTCCTCGGCCGGCACCGTTTCCTGGCCGACTGGCGGCACGTGACCGATCTGGCCTTGGAGGCGGCCCGCCGCTCGGGCGGACCTCGGGATGAGGCACTGATCCTGCGCGACCAGGGCGACCTGCTCCACGCCGAGTACCGCTACGCCGAGGCGCACGACCAGCTCAGGCTTGCCCTCGCCGCCTTCCTGCGCGCCGGCGACCACCGCAACGCCGCCCGGACCCGGCGCAGACTCGGCCAGGTCCACCTCGCTCTCGGCCGCCTCGACCAGGCCGAGCGCACCCTGACCGGCTGCCTGCCCGCGACGGCCATCGGCGACACGCGGGAGACCGCCGAAACACTCCACGCCCTCGGCACCACCCTGATCCGCGCCGGGCGCACTCAGCAGGGCATCGAACGCTTGGACGAGGCCGCCCGCCTGTTCGCCGCACTGGGCGACCGGCACCGGCACTGCGACGTCCTCCTGGAGACCGCCGCGGCCCACCTCGCGAGCGGCGACACCACCGCCGCCAGGACCGCCGCCCAGCAGGCCCGGGCCATCGCCACGGCCCTCGGCGACCCGCTTCTCGGCGCGTACGCACTCCTCACCCTCGCCCGCCTCGCCCTCATCGAAGATCATCCCCATGCCACCAGCCGAGCCCGCGACCTGGCCGCCGAAGCGCTGACCACCTTCACCCGGACGGGCGACGACCACGGTCGCGATCAAGCACTCGCCCTGCTGTAGCGGAGCTCACAATGCGGGGCATTCGAGGTACCACGCGCTTTTCAACCTCGGTAGGGCGCACACCGTCGAGTGGTGGGTGCAGTAGTACAAGTAACCCACCAGGCACAGGCGCGGCCTCCTGGTCGGTGAGGTCGCTGCGCGAACATGAGCACCGCGTCTTGAGTGACGTCGTCCGAAACGTCGTCGGTACCGTAGGGTGCTTGACCATCGAGCACCACGGTCGCGCTTCCGTAGTGATGGACAGGCTGCCTTCGAGGGCGGGGGTGGCGAGCGTGATCGGCTGTGTCGGCGGGGTCAGCCGGTGCGGTAGCCCCGGCCCTGCATGGTGGGTTGTCCTGGGGTCTGGACGGACATCTCGGCGTCGGTCACGGTGTCATCTGCGCAGGATGGGTCGGACAGGGTGCTGGGAAAGGCGAACGGCCCCCAGCTGATGGTGCCGGCGGAGGGGGCCAGTTGGTAGGGCTGGGGAGGTTGGGGAGAGCCGTTCAAGAGGACGGTGGCGTCCTGTCCGTCCAGTCGGACGATCACGTCGACGGTCTCGCCGTCGGAGGATCGCAGGTATCCCTGGTATTGAGCGAACGAGTTACTGATCCACTGCTCGATGCCGGTGCCGCATCCGGCCTGCCGGTGTTCGGCCGTGGCGGCGGGAGCGGTCAGGGTCAGGGCGGATGCGGCGGTCAGAGCCACCAGGGCGGCGCGGGCGGCCAGCGGCGGCCGGTGACCGGTGGGGGGTGCTGAGGGGCGGGGCTGCTTCATCGGTACCTCCAGGGAGTGGGGGGTCGGCGTTCCTGCCGGGACCTCCCCATCGTGTACGCACAGCGGTGGATCGACTACTTTCCGAAGGGCTTCATCGCCTTACGGGCAGTACTCAGACGACGCTGAACCCACCCCACCCCATGCCTCCTAGACAGCGCACGCCGAAGCAACCAAAGGGCATATCGCGGGGGCTTTGCCCCCGATGTGTGGATACCTTGAGTGCCAGAGTATTGGCGGGCTGCGCCGAAGGCGTCGGTCGGTAGAGGACTTCGCGTCGTTCCACACGGCGATCCATAGTTGTCGTAACCGAGAGTTGATCATTTCATCGCCCTGGCGTTCTGGGGGCGTCCAGGCCATCGGGTTGTTGCTACTGCCAGGCCGAGTAGTGCGATGGCGGAGGTCCCCAGAATCGCGCCCAGCACATCGGTGAGGTAGTGCTCGCCCAGAGCCACCCTGCTGGCCATGGTGATCACTACTGCGGCTCCTTGCAGGGGGATCAAGGCGCGCAGCAGGTGGCGCGCGTACATGACGCTGATCACGATGCTGGTGACGGCGAGAGCGCTGGCGATCGTGGCGTGTCCGCTTGGATAGCTGAAGGTCCCGGAGACCGCCGGTGGCCCTGGTCGCCGGAACACGGCCTGGAGGGTGACCAGCGAGCCGCACTTCACGAGTAGGACGAAGGACAACAGTGGCGGCAGCCATGGAGTCCCTTTTCGCCACGCCTGGATCGCCACCGTGATCAGTAGGGTGAGGCCGGCCAGTACGCCGATGGCGCTGAGAACGGTGGCGAGGCGTTCCAGTGTGCTGCCGGGCACGAGGCGGATGCCGTCGAGTAGCAGGCGGTCCAGGGGCGATGGCATCTGGCGCACCAGCAGACCGGTGAGGACGAATGCCGCTGCGCAGGCCAGGCCCGCGGTGATGAGGGATCGCGGTGTGGGGGTGGTCATTTCTCGTTCCTCGCAGTGGTTCCTGTCAGGGTGGCGAGGACCTGACGCAGCATGTCGTGGGGATCAGGATGCGATTCTGGAGCGCGCCAGGCGATATAGCCGTCCGGGCGGACGAGTACCGCGCCGCCCGGCCCCAGGCCGTAGGTCTGGGGCCAACGGCCGTCGATATCCCACAGCTCCGCGTTGCCTGCAGATGGCGTGATGGCGTGATGGCGAAGCGGGATAGCGGTTGACTCGGCGATGCGCTGCGCCGCCTCCCCCCATGGCCCGTCCGCGCCGGCGGAGAGCAGGGTGAACGAGCGGTCGAAAAGGTCGATCGTGGAAATCCGGCGACCGTCGCGCTGGAGCCAGACATGGGGCGCGCGGCTGCCCGGGGAGCCGTCCAGACACGGGTGACGGCCGATCGCCGGGCCGTCGGCGCCGCCGCTCGCGTGCGAGGGGTAGCGGTAGCCGAGAGTGATCGCAGGCTCGTCGGCCAGCTCACCGGCTTGGGATCGTGGCAGTGGCCCGTGCTGAAGTGCGGTGCGCAACGCCGCCTGCTCGGCGGTCGCCCAGGCGACCGGACGACGTTCGGCCTCATAGGAGGCCAGGAGCGCCGAATCGGCCCAGCCGCCGAGCACGGCGGCGAGTTTCCACGCCAGGTTGTGGGCGGACTGCATCGCGGTGTTGGCACCGAAGCCGCCGGCGGGTGTCATCTGATGTGCCGCGTCACCGAGGAGAAAGATGCGTTCTGCACTGAACCGTTCAGCGATGCGCATCCCGGACGTCCAGGCCGTGATCTGCTCGACGGTCACCGGTAGCTCCGGCTGCCCGGTGACGTGGCGAAGCAGTTGTGTGCACCGCTCGGGTGTGAAGTCGGCGGCGCTCTGCCGCTGTGGATCGTATCCGACGCCGAGCACGGCCTGGCCTGTGTCAGGAATCGGGATGAGCACGCCACGAACCTCTGGACCGGTCAGCGCGCACAGGAAGAACTCTCGTCCGGCGATCGCGTCGGTCAGATCAGCGTGGAACAGGACACTGACCGCCGCCTCTATCAGAGCCCCTTGGCCGGTACGGGGTATACCCAGGGTCTCGCGGATGGTGCTGCGTGCGCCGTCCGCCGCCACGAGATACCGGGCACGGATCTCGTACTCGATGTCATCGCGGACGGATCGCAGCAGCGCCGTCACGCCGTCCGCGTCCGAGGTGAACGACACCAATTCCGTGCCCGGCCGTAGATCGGCGCCGGCGGTACGCGCCGCGTCGGCGAGCACCGCCTCGTACCTGCTCTGAGGGCACATGAGGAGGTCCGCGGGGCTGTACGGGCTCGGCTGCGCGCTGGGCGCGCGTGCGTCGCTGATCCAGTGAAATTCCGGATCTGCCAGCGTCCTGGCCGCCATCATCTGCCGGATGTGACCGAACCCCGCAGCGGCCGAGCGTACTCTGTCCTCCAGCCCTGCCACGCGGAACAGTTCCATCGTGCGGCTGGTCAATGCGAACGCTCGCGGTAAGGCGCCGGTGTGCTCGCGTCGTTCGGCCACCGCCACGTTGATGCCGTTGCGGGCCAGGAACAAGGCCGCGCACAACCCGGCCGGCCCACCGCCCACGACCAGAACCTCGCAGGTTTCCTGGACACGCTTGCTGGACATGGGAAACTCCTCAAAGGTATGGGTCAGGGGCACAGGCCGGCCGCGGACGGCGGGGCGAGCAACTGATGGATCTGGTCCGCCAGTGCCTGGTCGGCTTCGGGGGCGAGCACGCCGCCAAGCCGCAGGCCGAGAATGACCAGCATGATGACGGACGCGGTGGCGGCCGGATCGAGATCGGCACGGAAATCGCCTTCGCGCTGTCCCGTCGCGAGCAGATCGACCAGGAACACCCGCCAACCGGCGAGCCACGGCTCCAGCAATGCTCGCGCCGCGTTATCCCTGTCGGCGTATCGATGCAGTTCCTTGAGCACCACGACATGTTGTGGCTCTTGGCCGTCGGCGTTGGTGAGCGTGCTCAGTAACGCCCGCAACCGCTGCGCCGCCGTAACGGGCCCGTCATGGTTGATCACGGGTTGTACGATCTGCCTGCCGATCACGTCATCGAGGACGGCTCGGATCAGATCGGTCTTGCTGGGAAAGTGGTAGTGCAGACTGGCGTGGGTGATGCCCACGTGCGCCGCGACCTCCCGGGTGCGCAACTCGTCGACGCCGCGTTCCGCGATGATCGCGGATGCGGCCGCGATCAGCTCCTGCCGACGTTCCTCCGCGCGAACCCGAACCATCTTCTTCACGCCCTCCTGCTTGTCTACCAATGGTTGGCAGCGTATTCATTCAGGCTCAGATTGCCTACCATTGGTAGAGAAGCCGGGGTAACCTCAGGGAAAACCCTGACAAAGGGGTCTCGGCAACGGCCGTTCCTCCACTCGCAACCGCCCCAGCGAGCAACACCCTTGAAGGGTTCCGAATCGACCTGCGCGGCCTCAGGCCGGTCCTGTCCGGGACCGCGCTCACTGACGACCACGCGACGGTCCCGGCCGGGCACTACACCGACGATGCCATGCACGTCACCGTGGTCCCGAACCGCAACGCCCTGCTGCTGGACATCGCCGTAGCCCTGGCCATCTCCGTCAAGGCCGACACCGTCGCCTTCGGCGCGCACGCGGGCGATCACGCCATCTACCCGTCAGGGCGAGCGGTTTCCAGGTCGTCGCGCCGTTCATGGACATGACCAAAACCGACATCGTCCGGCTCGGCGCAGACCTGGGCGTCCCGTTCGCCGACACCTGGTCCTGCTACGCGGGAGAGGCGCGGCACTGCGGCCGGTGCGGTACCTGCACCGAGCGCAAGGAGGCGTTCGTCCTGGCACGAGTCCCCGGCCCCACCGACCACGAAAACCCGGAGACGCCGTGTACGTGATCGCGAAACGGTTCCCCTTCAGCGCCGGCCACCGGCTCGACCTGCTGCCCGAGGGCCACCCGAGGTCGCCGGTCGGCAGTCCTCGGGGCGCGCTTCAGCGCAGGGCTTCGGCAAGCGCTTCGGCCAGGACTCGTCGGGCGGCATGGGCCGCGTCGACGAGACCGTCAAAGTGGATGAACGGATGGACTTGGCCCTCGAAGAGGTGCACGGTGACCGGCACGCCCGCTTCCGCGAGGCGAGCGGCGTATTGCTCGCCCTCGTCGTGCAGCGGGTCGCATTCCGCCAGCACCACCGTCGCCGGTGGAACCGATGTCAGGTCGGACGCCGACAGCGGCGCGAGGCGAGCGTCACCGGGGTCGGCGTCCGGGGCGTACAGCTTGAGCAGGTACTGCATGTCGCGGGCGGTGAGGAAATACCCGTCGGCGAAATCCAGGTAGCTTTGTGTGGAGCCGACGACGATCTGGGTCACGGGGTATACCAGAGCCTGATGGCGCAGGCCGGGGCGGTTTCGGAGCGCCAGAGCCACGGCGGCGGCCAGGTTGCCGCCGGCACTGTCGCCGGCGACCGCCACCCGGTCCGGGTCGATCCTCAGCCCGCTGGTGCCGTCGAGCAGCGACTCGGTGATCGCCAGAGCATCGTCGTAAGCAGCGGGGAATGGGTGTTCGGGCGCTTTGCGATAATCGACGCTCACTACCACGGTGCCGGAATCACTGCACAACGCTCGGCACGTGTTGTCACAGAGGTCGAGATCTCCCAGCACCCATCCGCCGCCATGGAAGTACACCACCACTGGCAGGCCGTCCCGCTCAGAGGGACGGTACACACGCAGGGCCACATTGCCCTGCTCGGTGTGCACTTCGGTGTCAACGACCTGGTGAACCGCAGCCGGCTCGCCGCTGAGCGCCGCCACCAGTCGGCGGCTGTCCGAACGATTCTGCCGGGTCGTCTGGCTGTCCAGTGCCGGCACCTCACCGACGAAGTCCAGAAAGGCGCGGGCCTGTGGATGCAACGACCCCGGCAACACCTCTCCCCTTTCCGTTATGCCTCGACTACTTTGTGGTGGGTCGAACCGCCGCGGAACACCGAGAAGAGGACCGCTCCCTCGGGGTAGCTGAACGGCCCGTGCTCCACGTTCGCCGGGCCGTGCAGGCAGTCCCCTGGGTGCAGGGCACGACCGTCGACGATCTGCACACCTTCGAGGACGACACTGGAGTGCTCGCTCTCGTGGGTGTGTGCGGGCTCGACGTAGCCCGGCGGGAACTTGATGAGCATGTTGATGATCTCGCGCTCGGCGTCCGTGTACATGATCTTGACCTGAACCCCTTCCCCGAGGTTCAGCAGATCGACGTCATCGGTCCACTCGGTCTGCCACCGGTGGCCGATGACCAGGTCGCTGTTCGCCATGCTGTCTCCCTCGTTCGATGGATGGGGTGGTTTCTCGCAAGCGTGCGCCGGGTGGCCGGCTCACATCGTCTTCATCATGCCGCCGTCGACGACGATCTCGGCGCCGCTCATGTTCGCGACCCTTCCCGAGGCCAGGAAGACCACCAGGGCCGCGATCTCCTCGGGCTCGGCGAGCTTCCCGGTCGACAACCCCATGACATCGGCGAAGCGGTCCTGGAAGTCCTCCAGCGAGGAGCCGGCGTTCCGCGCGAGCGCCTCTCCGGCGCCACCCGGCTGCGTCCAGATGTCGGTCCAGACGGGTCCCGGCGAGATCGTGTTGACTCGCACCCCGCGTCCGCCGAATTCCTCCGCGAGGGCTTTCCCCAGGTTGAGCAGCGCGGCCTTGGCAGCCGAGTACGCCACGAGCCGCGGGACGGCCAGACGGGCGTTGACCGAGCCGATGTTGACGATGGCGCCCCGACTGGCGAGCAGGGCCGGCATCGCCGCCCGCGTCGCCCGCACCGCCGAGAAGAACGTGGCCTCGAAGGTCGACTGCCAGGCCGCGTCGTCCAGGTCGAGAAGACCGCCCGCCGGGTGCGATGTGCCGGCGACGTTGTTGACGAGGAGGTCGATGGAACCGAACTCGTCCATGGCGTGGTCGACCAGTGCCTGGGCGCCGGTGCTGGTGGCGAGGTCGACCTGCAGCACGTGAGGCGTGACGGCCCGCAGGTCATCGGTCAGCGTTCTCGCCCCCGCGACGACCTTGTACCCCTCGTCAGCCAGCGCTCGGCTGATGGCCAGCCCGATCCCCCGGCCGGCCCCCGTCACCACTGCGATACGCGTCATTTCGTTCCGCCGTTCTTGAGTTGGTCGTGATGAAGCACGTGCGTGGACGCGCCCGCGACTTCGGGAGAAGGCCGGGTGCCGCGATCCAGCGCGAGCAGCAGCTCGCGCGCGAACTCGCCCGGGTGCGTCAGGAAGCCGACGTGTCCCCCCGGCAGGTCCACGACCTCCAGCCCGAACCGAGCGCCCAGCACCTCGTTGGGTCGGTAGCAGACCTGCTGCTTAGACTCCCGGCCTCCGACGAGCACGAGACGATCTGCTCCTCTCGCGAGCGCCTCGACATCGGGCAGGACTTTCGTGTACTGGCGCAACTCACGCTCGAACCAGTACGTCACGTTCGCCGCCACCTTGCTGCCGTTGTTCGGGTCCATCGCCTTCTGCATCATGTCGATCTCGCTGCCGTGGGCGATCCGGTTCGCGAAATGCTCAAGTGCCACGTGGATGCCCGCCGCCCGATAGAGGTCGTACACCTCCTCGAAGAAGGAGACCCACTCCTCGCCGTCGGGCAGCAGGCGCACCGCCGGCGGTTCATGCGCGATCGTCGTCGCCACCACGTCGGGATGACGGACGTGGACCTCGAGAGCCACGACGGCGCCGGAGCTGTTGCCGAAGATCGTCGCAGGCCCGTCCGCCAGGTGCTCGACGAGGTGACTGACGTCGTCGGCGTCCGTGGCCAACCGTCGTGCGTAGTCCTGGCGACCGTGGAGCCGGCTTCGGGAGAAGCCGCGCCGGTCGTAGGTGGCCACGCGGTAGCGCGAGGCCAGCTCATCTGCGACGGCGTCGAAGATGTCGCCGTCGCCTCCCGAGGCCGGAACCATCACGAACAGCGGACCGTTGCCCCTTACCTGGTAGTGCAGGCGGGCGCCGGGTACGTCGAGAGTGCTCATCGTTCCTCCTCAGGAACCTAGTTCTGCGGTGCCGGTGCGACGGCGACGGAACTGCGCCGAGAGGCTGACGGCGACGATGACGGCCCCGCCGTTGAGAACGTCGGTGACCCAGGGCTCGACGCCCATGATGGCGAGCCCCGACACGGCGACACCGACGAAGAAGAGCGCGATGATCGTGCCGGGCACGTTGTAGGTTCCGGGCCGGATCGTGGTCGCACCCAGGAACACCGCTGCGAGCGGCGGCAGGATGTACGAGATGCCGCCGACAGAGGGATTTCCGTTGCCCTGGCTCGCCACCTGGAGCACGCCCGCGACGCCGGCCAGGAGTCCGGCGAGGACGAAGCTCGACGCCACCACGCGCCGCACGGGCATTCCGTTGAGCCGCGCCGCGACCTCGTTCGCGCCCGTGGCTTCGAGCGTGCGGCCGAAGGCCGTGTGGCGGAAGAACACGTTCACCGCGACGGCGATGCCGGCCATGATCAGGAAGAGCACCGGGACCTGGGCGAACGCGGTTCGGCTGAGGTCGGTCAACGTCGGCGAGAGGTTCTCGCTGATCGGTACTCCGCCGGTGTAGGCCTGGACGAATCCGCCGAGGACGATGCTCACGCCCAGTGTGGTGATGATCGAGTTGACACCCAGGTAAGCGATGATCACCCCGTTGATGAGGCCGATCAGTGAGCCGACCGCGATGGACACCAGGATGGCCCAGACGAGGTCGAGGTCGTATCTCGACATGCACGCCGCGGTCATGATCGAGCAAACACCGACATTGGCTCCGACCGAGATGTCGAACCGCCCCGCGACCAGGGGGAACATCAAGGCCATGGCCGCCACCGCCAGGGCCGCCTGGGAGATCGCGATGGCGCGCCAGTTGGCAGGGGTGTTGAAGGTACCGGGCAGGCTGAACGAGAAGTACAGGATCAACACCACCAGCAGCACCGGCAGGCCGAACTTCTCGAGCATGTCGGCGCTGACCAGCTTGCCGTGCTTCCGCGACCTGATCCGAGTGCCGCCAGTGCCGCCAGTGCCGCCCGTCACCTTGATGCCGTCGGCGGCGGTGAGTTCAGTCTTCGGGGTCATCGGTGGTCGTCCCTCGCATCAGCACCTGTTCCGTCAGGTTGTGTTGGTCGATCTGGTCGCCGCTGAGCTCGGTCGCCACTCGCCCGCCGGCGAGTACGAGGACCCGATCGCAAAGGTCGGCCAGTTCTTCGAAGTCCGAGCTCACCACGACGACCGCCATCCCGGCGGTCGCGGACTCGCGGATGATCTCGTAGGCGTCGGCGCGCGCGCCGACGTCGACGCCCTGGGTCGGCTCGTCCAGCAGCAGTAGCCGCGGGGACCGGCTCAGCCACCGAGCGAGCACGACCTTCTGCTGGTTTCCGCCGGAGAGGGTGGAGATCGGCGCCTCCCACGAGCCGGCTTTCACCCGAAGGCGCGACATGGCGGCGATGGCGTCGCGGCTCTCCGCCTTCTTGCGGACCCATCCGAACCGTCGGTACCGGCTCAGGCTGGGCGCGGAGAAGTTCGACCTCACGCTCAGACCGGCGAAGACCGCGTCGGCCCGGTCCTCGGGGATGTAGGCGATTCCGCTTCGCATCGCGGTGCTGATGGACCCTGTGGCGTGCTCGCCGCCGGGCAGCTCGACCTTTCCTCGCGTGGGCTTGAGGTCGCCGAACAGCACTTTGAGGACTTCGGTCCGACCGGACCCGAGGAGGCCGGCAAGCCCCAGGATCTCGCCGGCGCGGACTTCCATCGTGACCCCCCGCAGCGGGCCGACCGCGACGTCCGTGAGCCGCGCCCGTACCACGCCCGTCCTGGCCGGCCGCTCGGCCTTGCCCACTCGTTCGAGTTTCGAGCCGACGATCAGCTCGACGATGTCGGACTGCGTCAGCTCCGCACGGGGTCTTGAGGCTACGACCTGGCCGTCCCGCAGCACCGTGATCGTGTCGGCCACGGCCTGGACCTCGTCCAGGCGATGGCTGACGAAGATGACGGCCAGCCCTTCGGCGGCCGACCGCCGGGCCGCCCGGAGCAGGATCTGCGCCTCCTCCTCGGGCAGCGAGGCGGTGGGCTCGTCGAGCACGAGTACCGACACCGACTGCGTGTCGCGGCCGGTCGCCCGCTCCTGCAGCGCCCTGGCGATGGCGACCATCGTCCGGTCCGCCGGACGCAGGTCCCCCAGCAGTTGTCCGGGCTCGGCCTCGATGTGGAACCGCTCGATCAGCCGCGCGGCGTTTCTGCTCAGGGCCGCCCAGTTCACCAGTCCGCCACGGGTCTCGTAGCGGTGGCCCAGCGCGAGGTTCTCGGCCACGCTGAGGGTGGGAAAGACGCCTGGATCCTGGTGTACGAACCGCAAGCCCTGCCGGTGGGACCAGGCGGGCGTGACGTGGTCGGCGGCCGTTGACTCGCCCGCGACGACGATCCTGCCGCCCGGGTCCCCCGGCTGGATCCCGGCAAGGGTCTTGATCAGGGTCGACTTCCCGGACCCGTTCCCACCAAGGAGGGCGTGCACCTGGCCCGGCGCGAACTGGAGCGAGACATCGCGCAACGCTCTGGTCGCCTTGAATGTCTTCGACAGCCTGACGACCTCGACGCCGGGCCTGGCCGCTTCTTCGGGTGCGAGCGTCGTCGGTGCTCGAAATGGCGGGTTCATTGGGCGTTCGTACCGTTCCAAACGTTGCGGTAGGCCGACCTGAAGTCGTAGCTCGGCTCGAAGGCCGCACCGCTCTCGGGCAGGTTGTGGTCCTGGTCGACGTACTGCCAGCCCATCCCCTGGCTGGGCAGCGACTCGCGCGGCTCACCCGCCAGCAGCCGGTTCAGGGTGTCGGCAAGACCCCAGTAGATCCAGCCGTAGGACAGGGCCGTCGCGCTGGTCTGGCGCCCCTCCCTGATCAGGCCGAGATTGGGAGTCAGTCCCTCACCGCCGGCGATCAGCAGGTCGGTACGGCCCGACTCGCGGATCACCGAGTCCAGTCCCAGCGCCATGATGCCGTCGATGCTGCTGCTGACGGTGTCCACCTCGGGGCGGCTCAGCAGCGCCGACCGCCACTGCTGCACCGCCGGGTTGGGCACCTGCGGCCAGGTGAATGCCTGCTGGTTGAGGGTGCACCCCTTGCACTTCTTCATCTCGGTAGCGAAGCCGGCGCCCTGGGCGGCCTGGATCTTCTCGCTGCGCTCGAAATAGTCGAGGACGTTGGCGTGCCCGTTGGTCGTGGCGATGATGTGGGTGGCGCGCGCGGCTCCCCACATCTTGTAGAACTCGGCGGCGTCGGTGGTGCCCCGCAGATTCAGCGTCGCCGCGAACCCGGGCTTGTCCGTCCCGCCGTAGGCGGGGCTGTCGCAGTCGATGGACCCGGCCGCGACGACCGGGACGTCGGCGGCACGCGCGTCGAGCAACGCGGTCTTGATCCCCGGACAATCGTAGTAGGAGATGGCGATCCCGTCGACGCCTGCGGCGATGGCCTGTCTGATCTTGGTGGAGGCGATCGTCGGGTCCGACTTGCCGTCGTGGATCGACACGTTCCAGCCGAGCTCCTTTCCGGCCTCGTCGAACGCCTTACCCTGCGCCACACAGGCCGACGACTGCTGGTTGCAGGAGATGTACCAGACGTCCTTGCCAGGCACGGCCTTGGGGCCCTCGGAGGGCGGCGGCTGGAAATCGCCCTTGTAGCCGCGTTCGACCGCGGCTTTCGCGTCCGCCACCAGCCGGGCGTCGGCACTTTCCGGAGCTTGCGTGCCGAGCGCGGGCCCGCTCCCCGACGCGCCCGTCGTGGAGCACGCCGTCCCGGTGGCGGCGATCACGAACGTGATCAGCACCGCCGTTCCCCGACGCGCGACGAGTCGCTTGTTGCTCTGGTACTTCTCTTGCTTCATTGCCGTTCCTTAGGGGTACAGCCGCTTCTCCGGTGTAGCTGGATCCGAGAGGTCGAACCGGTCATATGCCGCAGACGGGTGGTCGCCGATGGCCGCCGTGCCCATCCCGGCGGCGGTCTTCGTCAGAACTCGGCCACGAGCGGCACGGGCATCCAGTGGCCCCCGAGGGCGGCGTCGTTGATGCCGGCGTCGGTGGACGCCTGCTCCAGAAGGTGGTCCCGGGTCGCGATCGCGAGCCTGCGGATCTCGCGGATGTCCTGGCCGACGAGCCGTCCGTGACGCTTGACGATCTCGCCGCGCACCATGACCGTGTCCACCAACGCCGTGTGGGCGGAGTTCACCACTGCGCCGGCCGGATGGTTGAGGGGGGTCATCGCCAGGTCGTCGGTCCGGATCATGATCAGGTCGGCGTCCTTGCCCGGTGTCAGGCTTCCGGTGCGGGCCTCCAGCCCGCAGGCCCGGGCCCCCTCGATGGTCGCGAACTCCAGCACGTCCTGACACGTCAGAGCCAGGCCCCGCTGCTCGACGGCGTTGCTCCTGGTCGCGTTGTCCAGGGCCCGCTCGATGCTGATGGTGGCCTTCATGGCGTGGAACATGCTGCCGCCGGTGGCGGGGCAGACATCGATGGACAGGCTGGGCCGGATCCCCGCGCGGATCAGCCGCCCGGTCGCCGGCCAGCCGTGACCCTGGGTGGCCTCGCCGTCCGCCGCGACAGAAGCGGTGCCGCCGGAGTCGGCCATCATCTTCAGCTCGTCGTCGCTCAGGGTGTTGCAGTGGAGGTACGTGATGTCGTCGGCGAGGAGCCCGTGATCCCGCATCTTCGCCACCGGGCCGTGCTTGCCCCACTCGCCGTCCCCGACGTGGATGCTGAAGCGCAGACCCAGCTCACGGCCCAGCTTCCAGTCCTGGAGAGCGATCTCGGGCGTGCTGTATTGGAAGACCCGCGGCCCGAACATCATGGTGACCAGTTGGTCCTCGGAGCTGAAGTGCTCCGCGCGCACTCTCACCACGTCGCGGTCGTGGGGTACGGGGCTGGGTACCTGCTGGTACATGGCCGGTCCGCCGCCGTGGGTGAAGATCGCCCGCATTCCGGAGTCGCGCAGCGCCTGGACGGCGGCGTCGGCATGCTCGGGGGTGCTCAGGTTGTGCGACCAGTCGACCAAGGTCGTGATGCCCGAGTCGAGCGCCTCGACCGCGCCGATCAGTGTTCCGGCGTAGGTGTCCTGGGGACGGTAGTGCGCGCTGAATCCGCGGTGGATGCCGGTGAAGTACTGTCCCAGGCTCCAGTCCGACGCGATGTGGCGCAGGGGCGCCTGCCAGGTGTGCCGGTGGGTGTCGACGAACCCCGGCATGACGATCATGTCGCCGGCGTCGATGACCTCCGCGTCGCCGACGGACTCGCCGATCCCGGGGGCGACGGCGGCGATCACTCCGTCCTCGACCACGACGTCCGCAGCGGCGAACTGCCCCAACTGGGGGTCAAGGGTCAGCACCGCGCCGCCGCGGATCACGACTCGGTTCATCGAGACCATCGCCCCTCTGCGGCCGGGCCGACACCCTGGATGCGGGAGCGGAGATGGTGAAATTCGCAGGTCAACATCGGCTTTCTGCTTTCAGTGTGCGTGTGTGCAGGAGTCTGAGAAGGCTAGAACCGTGTCGCAGGTCACTACAACAGGGCTTTGCCACTGAGCGGCACGTCGCAAGGGCAGCCGAGGCACACCGGCCGGCGACGGCCCAGTACGCGACGACGTCCCTCCGGACGACCGGTCAGGCGCGATCCGCGCTGGTGAACCGCAGCATCCGCAGCACAGGGCCCGCCGCGGCAAGGGTCGCCACCGCGGCGGCCAGGAGCAGGCAGACCAACGACTCGGTGGCCGATGGCTCGGACCACGGCGCGTCCAGTGCGCGGTCCAGCGCGAAGCCGCCGCCACCGGACGCGCTCAGGCCGAGCGCCAGAAGTGCCAGCACGAGGGGATACTCCCCTCCACCGCGGGCGTTCCACCAGTTGCCGGACAGCCGCGTCTGCGACGCGGCGGCGACCAGGAGGGTGCCGGCGGCGATGGCGCAGGCCAGCGGGGTGGCCAGTCCGATGAGCAGCAGCAGGGCCGACACGCTCTCCAACACCGCGGCGAGGACCACCATCGGACCCGCTGGGACCTGCCCCAACCGCGCGAAGATCGGCTTGGCCCCGGCAAGTCCCGGGCCTTGGAACCACCCGAAGGTCTTCTGCGCAGCGTGCGCCCCCAGGACGAGGGACAACACCAGACGCAGGAAAAGGATCTGAACGTCCACCCGACTTCTCCATCTTTCTCGCCGCCGAGCCACGCCCGCGGCACTCTCGCCGTCCTAGACCCGCAGGCCGTACCTGCTCCTCAGATCGTCGATCCACTCGTCCACGTACGAGATCCCCCAGTCCGCGGCGACGTCGGCCGCCGGGCGACCGCTCGCGGCCATCTCGTGCCAGTACTGCTCGAACCGGCCCGGTGAGGTGATCTCGAGCATGGTCGCCGGGGCGTCCGTGGGGTTCCAGTTCGCGTGGGGCACCCGGCGTGGCCTGACGCTGACGGCGCCCGCGCCCCCGACGAACTCGCTGTCCCCCACGCGGAAGCCGATCTCCCCGCTCAGCACGATCGCCACCTGGTCCTCCGACGTGTGCTCGTGTGGCCGCACCAGATACCGGGCCGGGAGCACCTGCTCGACGACGCAGTACGCACCGTCGACCCAGTCCGCGCTCACCCGGAACAGCGTGTCGATCCCGCCGAAGTCGAGCCGGGCGCCTTGCCCGGGCTCCAAGAAGCGCCCGATTCCGGTCATGTCCTCGTCTCCCCGCAGAGCCGGCCCGCAGCTCATGTCGCGTCGTCGTCCTTGCCGAGTACGACGTCGAACTCGGCCTGCACCCATCCGCCCTCCTGGATCGAGCCGTCCGGCGCGCGTCCCCCCGCGTGGCGGACGAAGTCGACGACGAGACTCTCCTTGACCCCGAATACGGCGTCGCTCGCCAGATGCGGACCGTCCGCGACGAAGATGTGGGTGGTCAATGCGCGGTAGCCGGGCGCCGTCACCAGGTAGTGGATGTGCGCGGGCCGCATGGGCGACCGGGCCGTCGCCCGCAGCAGCGCGCCCACCGGCCCGTCCGCGGGTATCGGGTACGGCGAGGGGAAGATGCACCAGAAGCGGTAGCGCCCCTCCTGGTCGGAGAACAGGTGAGCCCGGCCTCCGCAACGCTCGTCAGCGTATTGCACGTCGTAGAAGCCGTCCTCGTCGGCCTCCCAGATCTCGATCCGGGCGCCGGCCACCGGCCGTCCATCGGTGCCGGTGACCCGCCCCTGCACGTAACACGGTGTGCCCTGGAGGTCACCGGCGATGCTGCCGCCGAGCGGGACCTCGGGGCTGCCTTCCACGAAGAAGGGCCCGAACACGGTGGACTGCGTGGCGGCTCCCCGCACCGGGGAGTTGATCCCGACGGTCAGCGTCGACAGGCCCAGGACGTCGGACAGCAGGATGAACTCCTGCCGGGTGTCGGTGCAGATCCGGCCGGTCTCGGTGAGGTACCGGATCGCGTACCGCCACTCGTCCTCGGTCAGTCGCACGTCTCGCGCGAAAGCGTGCAGATGCCGCACGAGGGACGCCATGAGCTGGCGGAGACGCTCGGACTCCGTCCGGTCGAAGCTGCGGACGACCTCCTCGGTCACCGCCCGCTCTCGTGCCGCCTGCTCGATCTGGTCGGTCGGGCTCGTCCTCATGTACGCCTCCTTCCCGCGAATGCCGACTCAAGAATCGCGCGCACGTCTGCTCGCGAGACGGCCCGGACGTTGTCGAGCGGCAAGACCCCGGCCACCGCGTCCACCGCCGCCTCGAAGTCGGCCGGGTGCAGACCTGCCGACTCCAGCGTGGGGGTCAGGCGCAGCCGGTCGTAGAGGGCCCGCAGCCCCACCCCGGCATCCGCGGCGGCGAGACTCGCCGCCAGGTCCGCCATCCGGGCCGGCAGCGCGGGGGCGTTGAACTCGATCACCGCCGGCAGGATCGCCGCGTGCAGCTCCGCATGCGCGAGGTCGAACCTGCCGCCCAGCACGTGACAGATCTTGTGGTGCAGGCCCGAACCCGCGACGCCGAAGGCCGTCCCGGCGAGGTGCGCCCCGTAGAGCAGTTCGTCCGGTCGTCGGGTCGCGCCGGCCGCCATCTTGTCGAGTCCTTCGCGAAGGGCCTTGACCCCTTCCAACGCGACGATACGGATGAGCGGGCTGCTCGCCGGCGCGGACAGCGCCTCGACGCAGTGGGCCATCGCGTTCAGCGACGAGGTCGCCGCGAGACGGGCCGGCAACCCGTCGAGGAGGCCGGGGTCGTAGACCACGGTCCTGGGCAGCACGTCGAGGGACCGGCCGGTCCGCTTCGTGGACCCGCTCGTGATTCCCCACACCGGGGTCATCTCTGATCCGGCATAGGTCGTGGGCACGGCCAGGACCGGGAGCCGGGAGGTCAGCGCGACGGCCTTCGCGGTGCCGGTCGTCGAGCCTCCGCCGATGGCCAGCAGGCCGTCGGCTCTCGCGTCGGCCGCTAGCTCGCGCGCCCGCGTGGCCACCTCCGCCGGGACGTGTGGTCGAACACCGTCGAAGCTCGCCGCGACGCGCCCGCCGAGCGGTGCGATCAAGTCCGGCGCGACCTCGGCCGCGCCGGCGTCCGCGATCACGACGATCCTCTCCAGGCCCAGTCGCTCGACCTCTGGCAGGAGGTCCGCCGCGGAGCCCCTGCCGAAGACGACCCGAGTCGACGGCAGCTCCTGGACGAACGAGAGCCGGGTGGCCGATGCCGGCAGGGCGTCGCCGGTCACAGCGGGACGCCTGGACGGTCCGACCCCTGTAGCCAGGCTTCACCCTCGGCGTAGAGCCTGGTCACCGCGCTGCCGGTCAAGCCGGGCAGTCCGGGCTTCACCGTGAACCCGGCCTCGGACTGCATGTAGGCCAGGTGCCGGTAGCCGACCGGGAACCGGCTCAGGCGGGTCGGGTCCAGATCCAGGGTCGCGGCGGGATCCAGGGGGTCGATGCGGTCATGTTCGTAGATCGGCTGCCGGCGCACGATCTTCCACGCGTCGCCCAGGCGTGCCATGAAGTCGTAGAAGCGCCCGTGGCACACCACGTCCGCCTCGACCTCGTGCACGTACGCCCGCTGAGTGATCGTCATCTTGGTCTGCGCGATCGCGCGCGCCCCGACGACGTCCACGGAGCTGCCGCCCAGGAAGTGACTGATCCGCACTCCCTTCTCGAACCCTGTCCGGCTGACCTCGATGAACTCTCGTGCCGGCCCCTGGAACCACGTCGCCGTCATGTAGCCGTCGGGGTGCCACAGCGTCCCGAACCGCTCCCAGTCTCCGGCGTCGCGCCAGACCGCCCAGCGAGCGATGACCTGCTCGATGGCCAGTACGTCCTGGAGGTCGGACGACTCGACCGCCCGCTCCCGCATCTCACGCGCCATGTTCTCTTTCCGCCTCTGACCGACGACACATTCGCCTGTGCTCACAGCAGCGGATCGATCCATCCGCCCGCTCAGCCAGCGAAGTTACGCGACCGGCCGGCTCACCGCCCACCCCTTGGTGCCGCTCAGTGGCAAGCTGCGTAAGATGGCCCGACATTGTCCGCCGGACGAAGGAGCGAGCCATGGCCGGCAACACCGGCTCACCCGGAGCCTCGCTGGCGGGCCGGCTGTTCGCGGTCCTCGGGAGCTTCACGATGGCGCGGCCGGACCTGAGCCTGACCGAGATCGCGCGAGCCACGGGACTGCCGATCAGCACGACTCGCCGCCTCATCGGAGAGCTCGTCGCGTGGGGCGCCCTGGAGCGGACGCCCGAGGACCGCTACCGGATCGGGATGCGCCTGTGGGCGGTCGGCACCCTGGCCCCGCAACGGCGAGGGCTGTCCGACTCGGCGCTGCCGTACATGAACGACCTGTTCCTCGCCACGCGCGAGGCCGTCCAGTTGGTCGTCCTGGACGGCACTGAGGCGCTGTGCGTCGAGAAGGTGTCGGGTACCACCGCGGTACGGAACGAGACCCAGGTGGGCGGTCGCCTGCCTCTTCACGCCACGGCGGTCGGCAAGTGCCTGCTCGCGTGGTCTCCGCCCGACCTGCTGGCCCAGGTCATCGAGGGGGGCCTGGACCGGCGCACGATGTACACCATCACCGAGCCCGGCAGGCTGCACCGCCACCTTCGCCAGGTGCGCGCCCGGGGAGTGGCGTACTCACGCGAGGAGATGACCCTGGGAGCGGTGTCCGTGGCCGCGCCCATCCTCACCGGGCAGGGGCGCCTGCACGGGGCCCTGGGCATTGTGGTCCGCTCCGCGAAGCGGCTCGACAACCTCGCCGCCGCGGTCCTGACCTCAAGCGTGACCATCTCGCGCCAGATCGCTTGACATCGCTTTGACGCGGTCACCGCTCCGGTCTCCGAGCCTCAGTGGCCTGATCCGCCGGCCGCGTCGCTCTGCGTGATGTGCTTGGCCTCCAGGAAATCGTCCATGCCGGAGAAGCCGTTGAGACGCCCGAGGCCGCTTTGCTTGTACCCGCCCTCTTCGAACTCGTCGTGAACCACCGCCCACTCGTTGATCCACACGGTCCCGGCCCGGAGCCTTCGAGCCACCCGCAGGGGCTGGTCCAGGTCGCGGGACCACACGCTCGCGGCGAGACCGTAGTCGGAGTCGTTCGCGAGCCTGACGGCCTCGTCCTCGGTGGAGAAGGTCTGCAGCGTGAGGACCGGACCGAACGTCTCCTCCTGAACGATCGGTAGCTTGGGGTCGTCGATTTCGAGCAGCGTCGGCCGGTAGAACGCCCCGCGGGACAGGGGACCTTCGGTCACCGGACCCCCGCGCACGAGGACCCGCGCGCCCGAGTCGATCGCCTCGCGCACGACCGCGTCGACCCGTTCGACGTCCTGCGGCTTCATCAGCGGTCCCATGCCGCTGGACGGATCGGCGGCGGGACCGACCTCGACCTTGCCGAGCCTGGCCGTCATGCGCTCGCGGACCTGGTCGGCGATGCTTTCATGGACCAGCAGTCGCGAGCCCGCCATGCAGAACTGACCCGCGAACGTGGTGATCGCCTTCTCCAGGACGGGCTCGGCGGCGTCCAGATCGGCGGTCTCGAACAGGATCATCGGGCTCTTGCCGCCCAGTTCGAGAGAGCAGCGCTTGAGGCGCTCGGCCGCGGCCGTCGCGATGGCCCGCCCGGTCCGCGTGCCACCGGTGAAGCTGATGACGGGGACCTGCGGCGAGTCGACCAGCGCGGCCCCTCCCTCGCGGTCGCTGTTCACGGCGTTGAAGACGCCGTCCGGGAGCCCGTCGGCCCGGTGCAGTACCTCCGCGAAGAACGAGTTGACCAGCGCGGTCTCCTCGGGGAACTTCACCACCACCGTCGTGCCGGCCGCCAACGCCGGCCCCAGCGAGCGAACGGACAGAATGAGGGGTGAGTTGAACGGCACGATGACGCCCGCCACGCCGACCGGTTCGCGCAGCAGGATCGAAGTGCGCCCCTCGCCCATGTCCGCCGACCGGCCCTGGGCGGTGAGGGCCATGGCCGCCCACCAGCGTAGTTTGGGCGAGATCATGCCCACCTCGAAGGCGGCCTCGCCCCGGACCTTGCCGTTCTCCAGCGCCAGCATCTCGATGAGCTGCGAGCTGTGCTGTTCCACGAGGTCGGCCATGCTGTTCAGCACCTTGTGGCGGAGCCGGCGGTTCTGCTTCCAGTCCGATTCCTCGAACGCCCGCACCGCGGCGTCGATCGCCGTCTGCGTGAGGACCTTGTCGGCGTAGGCGAAGTGCCCCAGCTCACCGCCTGTTGCGGGGTCATGGCTCGGACGGTGGTCGGGAGAGTCGACCCACTGGCCGTCGATCAGGTTGAGGGCCACTGGGCGCGGCCGGATTACCCCGGACATTCGTGTGCTCCTTGGTCGTTTCACGAGTGCTGCTCGGGCATGCGCAGCACCGGCTTGATCGTCGATCCGCTCTCCATGTCGGCGGCTGCCTGGTTGATCTGGTCGAAGTCGTAGTAGGTCACGATGCGATCCATGGGGAACAGACCGCGACGGTGCAGTTCGATCAAGGACGGGATGAAGAGCTGCGGGACGGCGTCTCCTTGGATGACGCCACGTATGGTCCGTCCGTTGAGGATCGTGTTGAGATCCACCGATGCGGTGGTCCCGGTCGGCGGTGCCCCGAGCAGGACGAGGGTGCCGTCCATGGCGAGGGCCGCGACCGCGCCGGAGATGGCATCGGGAGAGGCGCTTGTGTCTATGGCGTAGGACACGCCGGCAGGACAGATGTCCGCAATCTGGTCATACACAGCGCCGTCGCGAGGATCCAATGTGCAGGTCGCCCCGAGTTCGCGCGCCAGACGCCGGCGGCCGGGGTCGGGATCCACGACGATCAGGTGGCTGAGTCCGAGTCGCGCGGCGATCATGAGGGCGGCGAACCCGACACTTCCACAGCCGACGATGAGCAGGGACGAACCGGGAGCCGGGCGCAGGACGTTCACGACCGCCCCTGCCCCCGTCTGCATGCCGCAGGCGAGGGGCGCCATTGCCGCAAGAGGCACACCGTCAGGGACGGGGACCAGGTTGGAGGGCCGCGTGAGTGCGTGACCAGCGAATGACGACTGCTGGAAGATGTGTCCGTGGACCGGGCCGGCCGATCGCGGGTCCCGCAGGGCGGTGCTCCCGTCTCGTCGCAGGCCGCCGAAGGACAGCGCGAAGCCGTGCGCGCAGTACTGAGGCCGCGCCGCCAGGCACGCCGCGCACTGGTCGCAGCGCGGGTAGGACAAGATGACCCGCTGGCCGGGCCGAAAGGACGAGATCGCCGATCCCACCTCTTCAACGACCCCCACGCCCTCGTGCCCGGCAACGACCGGGAGCGGTACGGGGTACGTCTGGTCGCGGATGTGCAGGTCGGTCCTGCACATCCCCGAGGCCGTGATTCGCACGAGCACCTCGTCGTGGCGCGGCGCTTCCAGATCGAGGCTCTCGATGACGAAAGCGCCGCCGGGCCGGGCGACCACTGCCGCACGCACCTGCATGGCGTTGCCCACCCCCCTTTCTGCCCTTCTGCCGGACGCCGCAGACAGCGCGGCGAAAGCAAAAGGCTATGCCGAGTGCGCGCGGTTGCCCACGAACGATTGCTGCTCAGTGGCAGAGACACGCACCCTCTGCGGTGCCGATACCCAGTCGAACCGCCGGCATCGCGGCCCGGAGGCCACCGAGGGGCAGGCCCCTGGAGTGGTGGAAGTGGTCGGGATGCGGCCGAACAGCTTGGAGAGCCCGATCACGTCCTCGGCCTCGGTGATGAGCACGCCGTGGCACCGGCGGACTCCCCACACGATGGCCGTCTCCAGCCCGCCCCCTGACCTGGATCAGCGGCCCGTCCGCGACCAGCGACATCGAACTCACTCGGGTTCAGGGCGTGCACGGCCACCGCGCCCTCGACGTCATCATCATCGGCGGCTCACCGGGGACAGGAATCCAGGGCGAATGCACCCCATGAATTCATTCCATTAATTTATGATATTTCGTCATTCGTGTTATTCTGGCGCGTCGCCATAAAGAAATAGGTATGAATTCATTCTGTGGGGGTAATCCATGAACTCGCTGGTCATCGAGCGGGTGGAGACCTTTGTCGTGGAATTGCCCGCGATCCGGTCGTTCAGTATCTCGGGTGGCAGCGTCACCACCCCGGGCCGGCCCGCGGAACGCGTCCTGGTGAAGGTGACCGCCGGTGGGATCATCGGATGGGGTGAGGCGACGCCGACTCCCGCGTGGACCTACGAGACCACCGAGTCGATCTCGACGACGATTCACCACTACCTCGCCCCGGCCCTGGTCGGCCGGGCCGCGTGGGATTTCGACGGGGCCGGCGCGGCCTTCGAGAAGGTGATCAACCGGGGGCTGACGATCGGCTCCCCCATCGCCAAGTCGGCGCTCGACATGGCACTGCACGACCTGATCGGCCGGGCGCTCGGGGTGCCCGTCGGGGTGCTGTGGGGGCAGCGCAGGCTCGACCGGATCAGGCTGGGCTGGATCGTCGCCGGTCAGACCGCCGACGAGGTGCGGCGAGCGGTCGAGGAGGGCCGCGAGCACGGCTACGGGGCGTACAAGGTGAAGGTGGGGCTGCACGACGAGGCGACGGACTTCTCCGTGGTGGCGGCGGTCAGGCGGGCCGCGCCGGACGCGCCCGTCTGGGTGGACGCCAACCAGGCGTACACCGTGGACGGCGCGTTGCGCATGGCCCGCCGGCTGGCCGACCTGGACGTGTCGGCGTTCGAGCAGCCGCTGCCCGCCAACGACATCACCGGCCTGCGGCGGCTACGCGACCACAGCCCGCTGCCGGTGGCCCTGGACGAGAGCCTGCGGCACCCGTCGGACCTGGCCACGTTCGTGAAGCTCGATGCGGTGGACATCGCCATCGCGAAGGTGCAGCGGTCGGGCGGTCTCACGTTGTCGCGCCGTCTGTGCCAGCTCGCCGAGGACGCCGGGCTGCGGGTCATGGGGTCGGGGCTGACCGACACCGACCTCGGGTTCGCCGCGTCGCTGCACCTGTTCGCGGCGTTCGGCGTGGACACGCCGGTGGACCTGAACGGCAGGCAGTTCGTGCGGTCGGCGTACGTCGGGGGAAACACGGTGGAGGTCGTGGACGGCACGGCGCTGGTGCCGTCGGGGCCCGGCCTGGGGGTCGAGGTGGACGAGGAGGCCGTCGGCTCCCTGGCCACCGCCCGCTGGGCCACCTGACTCCGCACGGGGCGGGAGGGCCGGGCGGCCCTCCCGCCCCGGCGGGTCAGCGGAGCCAGTCGTCCAGGTGGGCGGCCACGAAGTCGTCGTCCACCAGCCACCGGTACGCCGCCCGCACTCGGGCGATCTCCTGCGCCTGCCCTGGCGACAGGGTCTCCTCCGGGTCCAGGCACCATGTCCCGGCGAGCAGCCCCTGCCCGCGCAGCACCTCGTGGACGCCGGCGATGCACCCGCGGAAGCCGCCCGCCACGTCGAAGACGGCGCCGTTGGCGTCGGTGAGATCGGCGGCGCGGGCCAGCAGCGAGCGCAGGGCCGCCTCGTCCCCGGCCCGCGCCCGCCGCACCTCCTCGAACATGAGCACGGCCGCGTGAGTCCACACCGCCCACTGGCCGAGCAGCCCGCCGACGACGTGGACACCGGCGAAGGAGGTGAGCAGGTCGCCCAGGATGTTGTCGTCGTTGCCCGTGTAGAGGGCGAGGTCGCCGGCGCGGCCGGACTCGGCGACCGCCCTGGCCACGTCCACGGTGCGGTAGCGGTCGAACGGCGCCGTCTTGATCGCCACGACGGACTCCTGCCCGCTGAGTTCCCGCCAGAAGGCCGGGCTCAGCCGGCGTCCCCCGACCGCCTCCTGCAGGTAGAAGCCGATGACGGGCAGCACCTCGCCGACGGCCTTCGCCCGCTCCAGCAGCTCCGGCTCGGTCGCACCGGGCAGGGCGGGTGACAGCAGCACCGCGTGGTAGCCGAGCGAGGCGGCCAGCTCGGCCTCGGCGACGGCCTGGGCGGTACCGCCGCAGGCCCCGGCCACCAGCACGAAGGGCCGCCCGGCCTCCTTGGCCACCACCTCGGCGGAGATCTCCAGCACGGGCCGGAGCAGCCCGGCCTCGCGGATGGCGAACTGCGTGGTGTGCACGGCGACGGCCGCCCCACCGGCCCCGGCGGCGAGGTAGTAGCGGGTGAGCGCGCGCTGGCGGCGCTCGTCGAGCGCACGCCCGCCGGTGAGCGCCAGCGGGTGGGCGGGGATGACCGTCCCCTCCCTGAGCAGGTCGATCGACATCGTCAGAACCTCCCGTCGCGCACGGAGAACTTGGTCGGCTTGCCCGACAGCGGCAGGCCGCGCGCCAGCCAGCCGGCCTGCCAGGCGATGAGGGTGTCCAGGGGGACGTCCGGGTAGCCGAACAGGCCATGGCAGCGGGAGGCGTCGCTGAGCAGGGCCGTGCCGGACTCCTCCCCGGCGAAGCGGGCCTCGGTGCCGAGAAGTGCGGCCAGCCTGGTGGCGACGCGCCGCACGGAGGCGGTCTCCGGCCCGGTCAGGTTGAGCACGAACGGCTCCGGGGAGCGCGCGTGCAGCAGCGACCGTAGTGCGACCTCGTTGGCGTACCCCTGCCAGACGAGGTTGACGTGCCCGGTCGTGACGTCCACGGGCCGATCGGCCAGTATGGCGGAGGCGAGGTCGGCCAGGACGCCGTAGCGCAGGTCCACGGCGTAGGACAGGCGCAGGATCGCCACGCGTGCGCCGAGGGTCGCCGCGGCGTGCTCGAAGACGCGTTCGCGGCCCAGGCAGCTCATGGCGTACTCGCCGACCGGGCCGGGGTCGTCGTCCTCGGCGCTGCCGCCGCGGGCCACGTCTACGAGCGGGTACACGTTGCCGGTGGAGAACGCGGCGATGGCGGCGTCGCGGTAGCGGCGCCCGACCGCGGCCGGCAGCGCGGCGTTTACCGCCCACGCCCGGTACGGCTCGGCCGAGGTGCCGAACTTGGCGCCGGCCATGAACACGACGCAGCCGGCATCGGGCAGCCCGGCCAGGTCGTCGCCGCCCATGAGGTCGTGGCGGACGACGTCCACGCCCTCGTCGCGCAGTGCCCGCGCCGCCGCCTCGTCCGACCAGCGCGAGGCGGCATGCACGCGGGTGGTGGCGCGCCCGGCGGCGTCCAGGGCGCGGCGGGCCAGGCGCGCCAGGCTGGGGCCCATCTTGCCACCGGCGCCGAGGATGACGAGGTCGCCGTCGAGCCGGGCGGCGTCGGCGACCAGCGCGGCGGACGGGGTGGCCAGCCGTTCCTCGAGTTCCTTCTCAGACCCGAACATGCGGGGCTCCTCCCATTGTGCCGGCCTGGCCGGGCCGGCGGTGGCGCACGCCGAGGTGGTCGAGCAGCGGCAGGTGGGCCGACAGGCGGCGGGTGAAGTCGCCCAGGTCCCGGCCCCGCGACCAGGCGGCCTCGGCGACGGCGCACAGCCGGGGGAAGGCGTTGTAGTCGAACCGCTCCCGCGTGGGCAGGTACTCCCCCCACAACTGGGCCTGGAGGCCGAGAACGGCGTCTCCGGCGTCGAACCCGTAGACGGTCTCCAGCGGCAGCGGCCCGGAGATGCTGACCGGCTCGCCGGGCCCGTCGGACTCGGCGTAGTCGAGGTAGGTGTGCGTGTGCGGGGCGGCGACCACGTCGTGCCCGGCGCGCAGCGCGGCCTCCACCCGGTCCACGCCCCGCCACGCCATGATCACCATGTCGTCGGGCGGGTCATGGTCGAGCATGTCGTCCCAGGCGACCGTGCGGCGGCCGAGCCCGCGCAGGTGGCCCGCCAGCAGGCGGCCCCACCAGCCGAGCAGGGCGGCGGAGCCGGGCAGCCCCTCGGCCGCCACGCGCCGCGCGGCCTCGGCGCTGCACGCCCACTCCTCGCCGCGGACCTCGTCCCCGCCGATGTGCACGTACGGCGAGGGGAACACCTCGCACAGCTCGTCGAGCACGTCGCGGGCGAACGCGGCGGCACGGTCGCCGGCGTTCAGCACGTGCGTCGAGATGCCCCAGGTGGTGCGCACCTCGATGGGCTCGGCGCCGGGGTGGCCCAGCCACGGGCAGGCGGCGATGGCCGCCTGGGAGTGGCCGGGGAACTCGATTTCGGGGACCACGGTGACGCCGCGCGTCGCCGCGTACTCGGCCAGCGCGCGCAGTTCGCGCTGGGTGTAGAAGCCGCCGTGCGGGGTGTCGTCGGACACGCCGTCGCGGACGTGCCCGGCCGGGGACCGCCTCCGGTACGCCCCGACCTCGGTGAGCCTCGGGTGGGCGCGGACCTCGAACCGCCAGCCCTGGTCGTCGCTGAGATGGAGGTGCAGGACGTTGAACTTGTGCAGCGCCAGCAGGTCGACGTACGCGTACAGGAAGGACAGGGGCCGCCACCAGCGGGCGACGTCGATCATGACGCCGCGCCAGGCGTACCGGGGGACGTCCCGCAGGACGCCGCACGGCAGGCCGGCGGGGGTGCGGAACTGGCGCATGGTCTGGGCGGCCCACCGCAACCCGGCCTCGGCGGCGGCGGTGACGTCGGCGCGCTCCGGGGAGATGGCCAGGACGTAGCCCTCCGGGCCCAGGGAGGCGTCGTCCACGAGCCGCAAGACGATCTCGGCCGGGCCGTCGCCGTGCGGGGGCAGGCCGAGCAGGTCGCGCACGAGCCCGGCCTGCGGCCCCCGCACTCGCACATCGGCGCCGAGCGGGAGCAGCCCCTCGCCGGGCCGCCACGAGGTGACCTGGGGGATCACCGGCCGAGCACCTCCCGGAAGGCGGCCAGGGCCGCGCCGACGGGCGGCGCGTCGGGGTACCAGGCGCGTTCCCACTCCAGGGCCAGGTAGCCGGTGTACCCGATGCGGTCCAGCTCGGCCAGCACCGCCGGCACGCCGACGGCACCGTGGCCGGGCAGCACCGGCGCCAGGTCGGCGGGCGAGGCGGCGTCCTTGATCTGGACGTGCCGCAGGTGCGGCGCCAGCGCGTCGGCGGTGCGCGCGGGCGCTTCGCCGGCCCGCCACGGGTTGACGACGTCCCACAGGGCGCCGACGCGCTCGGAGCCGATCCCGGACAGCACCGCCGCCACGGCCTGGCCGGTGAGGAACACGTCGTGGGTCTCCAGCAGGACGTCCACGCCGTTGTCCGGCAGTTGGGCGGCGACCTCGGCCAGCCGCTTCGCGGCGGCCGAGGCGGGGTCGGACTGGCCCTCGACACCGCCGAAGACGCGCACGTACCGCGCGCCGAGCGTTTCGGCGATCTCGACGTGGCGCAGCACTTCGGCGACGGGGTCGCCGTCGGGGCGGGCCACGCGGGTGTAGGAGCAGACGGCGACGATCTCGATGTCGGCCGCGGCGAAGGCGCGGGCGACCGCGCGCAGCCCGGCGGCCGGGGTGTCAGGCGCGATGATCTCGCCGTCGGCGCATCGCAGCTCGACGCCGGCGCAGCCGTGCTCGGCGGCGATCCGTACGACCTCGGCGACGGGAGCGCCGGGGGTGCCGAGCGTGCTGAAGGCGAGCGGGTTCACGGGTGTCCTTTCACGGTGACGGTGGAGCCGAGACGGGCCGACTGGTAGATGGCAAGGGCGACGTCCAGGACGGACAGCGCGTACTCGGGGGTGACCTCGGGCGGGGTGCGCTCGGCGCAGGCGCGGGCGAAGTCGTTGAGCTGGGCGGCGAAGGCTCTGGCCATCTCGCCGGGTTCGGGCGCGGCCACCTGGGTCGCGGCGCCTGCGCGGAAGGACCACACCCCGTCGCCGCGGCTGATCCGCACCGCCCCCTGGCCGCAAACGATCTCCGCCTCGTCGGTGAACGGCAGGCCGGTGCCGGTGACGTTGATCGTCGAGCGGGTGCCGTCGGCGTGCCGGGCCAGCGCGACCGCCTCGGTCTCCACGGCCTTGCCGGCGGGCACGGCCACGTGCGCGGTGACCTCGGCGATCGGGGAGCCGACGAGCATCTGGAGCTTGTCGATGCTGTGGGTGCCGACGTTGAGCACGATCCCGCCGCCGGCCATGTCGGCGTCCAGGAACCAGCGCGGCCGGGCCGGGTCGGCGTAGTCGGCGGTGCGCCGCTCGGAGGCCACCACGACGCCGCCCAGCTCGCCGGAGGCCAGGTAGGCCGCCGCGGCGCGCAGCGTCGGCACGAAGCGCAGCACGTGGCCGACGGCGAGTACGACACCGGCGGCGCGGCACGCCTCGATCATGCCGAGGGCGTCCTCGCGGGTGGTGGCGATGGGCTTCTCCACGAGGACGTGCAGCCCGGCCGCGGCGGCGTCGTGGGTGATGGGGGCGTGCAGGGCGTGCGGGACCGTGATGACGACCGCGTCGAGGCCGCCCGCGTCGAGCATCGCCCGGTGGTCGGTGTGGACACGGGCGCCGGCCTCGGCGGCCAGCTTCTCCGCGGCCTCGGCCCGCACGTCGCACACCGCGACGACGTTCACCCGCCCGGCGCTCTGGCGGGCGGCCGCCATGTGGAACTCGGCGATGGTGCCCGCGCCGATGACGCCCAGGCGCAGCCCGGATGTAGTGGTCACAATGTCCTTTCTGAGGTGGAGGAGGCTGAGCGGGATGCGAGGTCAGCCCTTGAGTCCCGCGGACATGGTTCCGCGGACGAAGTAGCGTTGGGCCAGCACGAACACCACGAGCATCGGCAGCAGGCTCATCATGGCCGCGGCCGTGACGAGCTGGTCGTTGCCCACCCACTGCCCCTTGAGGCTCAGCACGCCGACGGGCAGCGTGTAGTTCTCCGGCGAGGTGAGGTAGATGACCGGCTCCAGCACGGCCTTCCAGGAGGTGGTGAACGTGAAGACGGCCAGCGTGGCCAGGGCGGGCTTGGCCAGCGGAAGGTGCACGCGCCAGAACACCTGCCACGGGTTGGCGCCGTCCAGGCCGGCGGCCTCCTCGAAGTCCCTGGGGATGGCCAGGAACGTCTGCCGCATCAGGAAGATCCCGATGGGGGTGGCCAGCCAGTACGGCACGATGAGCGGCAGCAGCGTGTCCAGCCAGCCCAGCGACCGGAACAGCAGGAAGTTCGGCACGATCGTGATGACGGTGGGCAGCATCATCGTGCCGAGCGCCATGGTGAGCAGGGCCTGCTTGCCGGGCAGGCGCATCCTGGCCAGGGCGTGGCCGACGGTCGAGCTGGTGACGACGTTGCCGATCACCGCCAGAACGGCGATCACGAGGCTGTTGGCCAGGTAGATCCCGAACGGGGCGCGTTCCCACACCTCGGCGTAGTTGCTCCACTGGACGGGGTCGGGGATCCACACCGGCGGCACCTGGATGTACTGCGCGAAGCTCTTGAGCGAGTTGCCCAGCGCCGCCAGGAACGGCACCAGCATGACCGCCGCACCCGACAGGACCAGCATGTACGACAGCGTCTTACGCATAGTGCACCCACCTGCGCTGGAGCCGGAACTGCACCAGGGTGAGCGCGAGCACCAGCACGAACAGCACCCACGCCACGGCCGAGGCGTAGCCCATCTGGAAGAACTGGAAGCCCTGCCGGTACAGGTAGAGCACGGTCAGCTCGCTGGCACCGTGCGGGCCTCCGTCGGTCATCACGTACACCTGCTCGAACGACTGCAGCGTCTCGATGGAGGTGAGCACCAGCACCAAAAACGTCGTACCGGAGATGCCGGGCAACGTGATGTAGCGGAACCGGCTCCACGCCGAAGCGCCGTCGATCTTGGCCGCCTCGTACCGCTCCTCGGGGATGGCCTGCAGCCCCGCCAGGAACAGCACCATCATGTAGCCGACGCCCTTCCACACCGCGACGGCGGCCAGGGTGGGGATGACCAGGGCGGGGTCCTGGAGCCAGTTCTCGGCCGGCAGCCCGACCAGGCCGAGCACCTGGTTGGCGATGCCGGTCTGCGGATTGAACACCGCGTCGGCAACGTAGGCGACCACCACCCACGAGGAGACCACCGGCACGAAGTAGGCCGCCCGGAACAGCGCCATGCCGCGCAGCCGCTGGTTGAGCGCCATCGCCAGCAGCAGCGCCAGCACCGTCTGAGTGGGTACGAACAGCACCGCGAAGTAGGCGGTGTTGCCGAGGGTGCGCCAGAACACCTCGTCGCCGAGGAGCCGGGAGAAGTTGCCGAACCCGACGAACGTGGGCGGGGACATCAGGTCGTAGTCGGTCATGCTGAAGAACAGCGAGGCCAGCACCGGCCAGGCGGTCAGCGCGACCAGGTGGAGCAGGTAGGGGGAGGCGAAGGCCAGGGCCCAGGCGCGTTCCCTGACCTTGCGTGTGCGCGCCGTCGGCGGCGGCGCGGCGGCCACCGGCTGCGCCCTGCGGGTGAGGAGCGACATCACTGCGCCTGCCCCGCATAGAACCGGTCGATGACCTGCTGGGCCTCCTTCTGCCCGGTCTCCAGCGCGGTGGCCACGGGGATGGCACCGGACAGCGCCTCATTGACCCGCTTGGCCAGGGCCTCGGTGTACTCCGACCACACGGCGTTGGTGCCGAGGTCGCTTGCGGCGTCCAGCGCCTCCAGGAACACCGGGCCCCGGTCGGCGGGCAGTGCCGTGGCGGCGGCCTTCTTGTTGATCGGGATCGCCTCGCCGAGTTTGGCCCAGCGGCTCTGGGGTTCCTCGCCGGAGAAGTACGTGATCCACTTCCAGGCGGCGTCGGCCTGCTCGGGCGTGGCGGCCTTGCTGACCACCCACGAGTTGACGATGCCGACGTTTCCCCGGCCGCCGGGCCCCTTGGGCAGCGGGGCGACGCCGAAGTCGACCTTCGCGCTCAAGGCGGGCAGGGTACGGGCGTAGATGCCGTACGACATCGCCACGCGGCCGGTGGCGAACAGCGTGTGCACGGCGCCCTTGCCGAAGGACTCGGTGGTGACGTAGTCGGGAGCGAACCCGTCCTTGCCCATCGCGGCCAGCATCCAGTCGAGCGCGGCCCTGGACTCGGGGGTGTTGATGGCGACCTTGCGGTTACCGTCGGTGGCGACCTCACCGCCGAACGCCTTGACGATGGGCCACCAGCTCTCGGTGAAGCCGGGCGAGTAGGCGCGGAACCCGTAGGTGTCGGGCTTGCCGTCGCCGTTGGTGTCCTTGGTGAGCTTCCTGGCGGCGGTGGCCAGGTCGTCGTAGGTCCATTCGGCGGTCGGCTCGGCCACGCCGGCCTCGGCGAAGAGTTTCTTGTTGTAGAACAGCACGGGCGTCTGGGCACCCTGCGGGAAGCCGTGGACGCGGCCCTTGTCGTCGCGGTTCAGCTCCAGGCCAGAGTAGGCGGCGGCGTCCATGGTCTTGACGCGGTCGGTGAGGTCGGCCAGCGCGCCGCGGGCGGCGAACTCCTGCACCAGCACGCCGTCCGACAGCCACACCTGTGGTGCCTGGCCACCGGCGATCTGCGTGCGCAGCCGCTCGAAGAACTTGACGTACGGTGCGACCTCCAGCTCCACCTTGATGGACGGGTTGGCGGCGGTGAACTCCTTGGCCAGCTCCCGCATGAGCCTCTCGGCGGGGTCGCCGGCGCCGGCGTAGAAGCCGAGGCGCAGGGTGACCGTGCCGGACTCCCCGGCCGGGCCGCCTCCGCACGACGCCGTCCCGGCCAGGGCGAGCACGGCCAGCGTGCCGGCGGCGAGCATGCGAACTTTCATAGGTCCTCCACGAGCAAAAGAGGGTGGATCAGGGGGGTGAAGGGGTCGCGCGTCGTTCGGGGGCCGGGCGCGTCACTCGGGGTCGGGCGCGATCGAAGTGGGGACGCGTACCTCGACGAGGCTGCCCGAAGCGGCGCCGCAGGAGGCGCGCACGGCCAGGCGGGGCTGCACCACCATGCGGCAGACCGGGGCGGCCGGGCCGAGCTCGATGCGGCGCAGCAGCAGCTCGGTCGCCATCCGGCCGACCTCGGCCTTGGGCGGCGACACGGCGGTCAGCGGCACCTCCGACAGGTCGGCGACCTCGTCGTCGTAGGCGACCAGAGCGATGTCGTCGGGGACGGTGAGCCCGAGCCTGCGCAGGTAGGGCAGCAGGGCGGTGGCCTCGCGGTCGCCCAGGCACACCACGGCGCGCACCTTCTCGGCGACCAGGGCGTTGGCGTAGGCGAGCAGGTCGGGGCCGGTCCAGACCGCCTGCCTGGCCGTGGTCTCCGGGATCTCCGGCAGGCCGAGGTCGGCGATGGCGTTGCGGTATCCGGCGAACACCTGCTCGGAGGTGGCGGTGCCGACGCGGCCGAGGTAGCCGATCCGGCCGCGGCCGAGCCCGCTCAGGTGCTGCACGGCCGCGTAGCCGCCGCCGTGCACGTCGGTGCACACATACGAGGTCGGATCGGCCGGCCTGGGGTCGGCGGGCCGACGCTCCACCAGCACGTACGGCACCGGCAGCGCGCGCAGCCGGGCCAGGTGGGCGGCCGGGTCGGCGGCCAGATGCAGGTTGGGCACCAGGAGCAGGCCGGCGACGCCGACGTCCACGAGCTGCTGGAGCTGGGCCAGTTCGGTGGCGGGGTCGTAGTTGGAACAGGCGAGCACGAGCCGGACGCCGGCCGCGGTGGCGGCCCGCTCGATACCCTCGACGATCCGGGGGAAGTAGTAGGTGGTGGACGGGACGAGCGCGCCGATGAGCCGTGGTCCGGCGCCCGGGGTGGCCGTGACGGAGTTCGTCACGAACGTGCCCGATCCCTGCCGGCGACGTACGAGCCCCTCCTCGACCAGGAGGTCCACGGCGCGGCGCACGGTGTTGACGCCGACCGTGTAGGTCTGGGCGAGCTCGGCCTCCGTCGGGAGTCTCGCGCCGACCGGCCAGCGGCCCTGGATGATCTCCTGCCGCAGGCGGGCGGCGAGGGTGCGGAAGCGCCGGCCCCTTGGGAGGGAATTCATTCCATCGGATGGCTCCATGACCGGATTCTTGTCATATTGCATCCCCATGTCAATGGTGAATTCACCCTTTATCTTCTCGATAAATAGCATGAATTCATTCCCTTGTTGTAAGAAGCGCTGGGCGACGGTCGGCTGGCAGGCCCGGCCCCGAGGGTGGGGCCGGGCGGGAACGGTCACCAGGAGGCGGTCGCGTCCCGGTCGCGGTCGTAGGCGCCCGCCCAGTAGCGGTCCGGGGCCGTCAGGCGGTGCACGGCGAAGCCGACCTCACCTGTCGCCTGCTTCAACGTCTCCGACGTGGCCGTGGCCCACCCGTCGGCACCGGCGGCCACCGTCACATACCGGCCGGCGGAGAAGGTGAACCGGCCCCGCACGGTGGCCGCCACCGGTTCCCCGGTCGCCTTGTCCACCACCCGCAGCCGCACCTGGGCGACACCGTTCTCCAGCGTGACCGCCATCGACTCCACCACCACCGGGCGCAGGCCGGTGGCGCCGGTCGTCACCGCCACGGGAGCGGACGTGGGGCCACGGTGCCCGGCCACGTCCACCGGGACGACCCGGTAGTGGTAGGTCGTGCCCGGCAGCAGCCCCGTGTCGGTGTGCGTCAGGCCGCGCGCCCGGCCGGCGAGCGTGTCCGGCCCGGGTGTGAAGCCCGCCTGCGCCGACCGGTGCACCTCGTAGCAGGCCACCTCCGTGTCGTCGCCGGCCCGGCCGTAGGACAGGTCGACCGTGGCGTGCTCGAACGCCGTGGCCGTCGGCGGGGACGCCACCCCGGTCGGCGGTCCGGAGTCGGCCGGCGGGTCCGGCAGGTGGGCCGACGGGCCCCAGATCGTGGGCAGTTCGCGGTAGGAGTCATAGTGGTGCAGCGCGACTCCGGCGAAGGCCGGGCTCGCCGAGAACGCCGCATACACCTTGGCCAGCTCGGCCTCCATGGCGTCCCTGCCTTCCTCGCGGAAGGTGATGCTGGAGGGGTCCCCGCTGGTGGCGATGTCGAGCGTCTCCACGCCCACCACGACCGACAGCGGCTTGCCGACGCTCTCGGCGTAGGCCAGCTCGCCGGCGGCCTGCGCGATGATGCCCGCGCCGCCGTCGGCCGTGTCGCGGTAGTCCATGATGGCGATGTAGTCGGACATGTCCTGCACGTGCTCCGAGAGCGGCCGGGTGACGCCGCCGTACGGAATGCCGGTGCAGCACGCCGACACGTCCAGCCAGCGGGGCACCGCCGGCCCGAACAGCAGCGGCTGGCCCGAGGCGTCCCGGCGGGCGATCATCGCCCGCAGTGTGTCCAGCCACTGGATCTGCGGCTCGGGCTTCGCGCCGCCGAACCACGGCAGGATGTACGGCTCGATGTCCACGTTGATTCCGTCGAAGCGCTGCTCAGGCGTGGAGGACAGGTTGTAGTTCAGCACGCGTTCCATCTCCCGCACCGCACGGTCACGGTAGCGCGGCAGCGCCCCCAGGTACGGCGGCCGGGTGCCGCCGGCGACGGTGGCGTGCACTCGCATGCCGCGGCGGTGCGCCCAGGCCACGAAGTCGCGCAGCCGCGGCCGGGCGTCCTCGATCATGTCGCGCCCGGCGTAGGTGTCCACGCCCAGGTAGATCGTGGAGCCGGGCTTGAGCACGGTCTCCAGCAGGCGGCGCGACCCCTGCTCGAGCACCAGGTTGTAGGCGGCCTTCTCCCAGATCCACATCGCCCGGTCCTGCCGGTGCGGTTCCGGCCGCTCCTTCTTCGCCGCGCCCAGCAGCACGTACCGGGTGGCCGACCTGGACACATGACCGCGCGCGTCCACCGCCTCGGCCTCCAGGCTCGCCGCCACGTCACCGTGGCGGGAGGGGTCCAGCAGCGCCATGTAGCGGCCGGCCGTGCCGGTGGCGCGCGTCCACGGGCCGCCGTTGACCCGCACCCGCACCATGCGCACATCCTGGTCCTGAACGTCCACGCGAATCGGGGTGGGCTTGGTGAGTCGGGCACCGTCGGCGGGCGCGATGATCGCCACCTGGGGCGCGCGGGCGCGCGGGTTGTCCACCCGCAGCGTCAGCGGCTGCGACCACACGCCGTAGCGGGTCTGGGCGTTGGTCGCCTTGGCGTAGACCTCGACGTCGCCGTGCAGGTCACGGGTGTCCAGTTCGTATGACCAGGTGCCGGTGTCATCGGCGTCGGGGTCGCGGGTGCGGGCCCGCTCGATCCGCTCGCCATCGATGACGAGGGTCACGTCGTAGGCGCCGGTGAAGCGCCCGGCGAGGCGGACGACACCGGGGGCCGCCTCGGAGGAGTCGATCGTCACCGAGAACGGCTCGTCGGCCCCGGCGGCGGGCGGCGGCAGGGTCACGACCCCGGCCAGGACGAGCAGCAGCCCGCCGGCGATCCGTGAGAACCGTACAGGCATGGGAGGCCACCTCCATAGGAATGAATTAGTGCCGGAGGAAGGAATCCGGCAATGGGTCCCGGGGATGGCGCAACAATAACGGGAGGTTTCCGCAATAAGAATGGCGTGAATTCCCACCCGTCCCCACCTGCGGGGGTGTTACCCGCCGAGACATGCCCACAGCAGCGGCCGGCCACCACACACGGCACGCGCACAGGACCGTGCCATGGCCGTGCGGGCAAGCAGCCGAAGCGTCAGCATGAGCGCTAACGATGGTTCCAGCGAATGCGATCTCCTGCCAGCGGTCGAGCACCGCGTTGCGGCACCGTCTCATCGCCGGGAGCGGGGCGGTCAGCCATCGACCGCGCCACCATCGGAACAGCGGGACCGGTGGAGCCCATCAAACGGCCGGGCAGCCGGTCATCAGCGTGGAGACCGAGTTCAGAACCGCGGGCAAGGACTGGGCCGCTGAGCGCCGCCTACGAGATGGACATCGCCCATCCCGGCGATGTCAGCCCCAATGCGCAAACATGGTCAACGCCGGTACACGTCGCCGGCAAGGACAATGGCTACCGCGACTTTCCGTGCCTGAGCCACTGCTCTTTCCAGCTAGAGCAGGGCCAGATCCTGCACGCCCCGCGATCTTCACGGCGACTGATCCAGGTAGGGGCGTGGATGGAACTGCTGTGGCGCGCTCGACGCCGCAACACCTTGATCTCTTGGCCGCACGCCGTTGATGATCGTCTTGAGCGACTCGTCGCGGCCGGGCTGGCGAGTGGTGAGAATGTGAGTCGCTCCCAAGTACTCGCCGCGCTGGTCGCGAACACCGAGGTCTCCCCCGAACGCGTCGCCGCCCTCGTGCAGGCGTACCGCCGCATGAGTGCGGACGCCTTGGACAGCGCCCTAGATCCCGTGGCAGAGGACTGGCCGAAGGTGTGGCATCCGGGCCCATGCCGACACGCAGACCGGCCATCGGCCGATGAGTGAGTCGCCGGCCCACAGTTCCATGCTCAAGTGCGGCGACGGCCTCGGGGGCGAGGGGGTTCGACGCCACGGGCCGGGCGGAACGAGCCGGCCGGCCCGTTTCCCTGGCGCTAGGGTGCCACCGGGCCGTGGCCGGCGGCGGTTGTGTGGAGGGCTGTGGCGATCTCTTGTAGGTCGGCGGGGGTGAGGTGCAGGGTGGAGGCGTCGAGCCAGCCGGTGACCTGGGCGGGGGTGCGGGCGCCGGCGATGGCGGCGGTGACTCCGGGCAGGGTGGTGGTCCAGGCGGTGGCGATCGCTGCGACGGAGGTGTTGTGGCGCTGGGCGAGGGGGCGTAGTGCGTCCTGGAGGGCGAGGTTGCGTTCCAGGTTGGGTGGGCGGAACTCGGGGGCGCGGGACCGCCAGTCGTCGGCGGGGAGCGCGGCGGCGCGTTCGGTGGTGAAGGTGCCGGACAGCAGGCCGGACGCCATCGGGCTGTAGACGATGACGCCGGTGTCGTGCGCGGCGCACCAGGGGATGACGTCGGCGGCGGCGTCCCGGTGGATGAGTGACAGGGGTGGTTGCAGGGAGGCGACGTGTCCGACGGCCTCGCAGCGTTCCAGCAGTTCGACGTCGAAGTTGGACACCCCGGCGTGCCGGACCTTCCCCGCCTCGACCAGTTCGAGCAGTGTGCCCCAGGAGTCCTCGATCGGCGGCCCGTTCGGGTCCCGCGCGTGGATCTGGTACAGGTCGATTCGGTCGATGCCCAGGCGGCGCAGTGAGTCGTCGCATTCGCGCCTGATCGATTCGGGTGTGAGGTCGTTGCTCTCGACGCCGTGCTCGTCCCAGACGAGGCCGCACTTGGTGAAGACCAGCGGCCGGTCGGCCGGCGGCAGGGCGGACAGGGCCCGTCCCACCACTTCCTCGGCGTGCCCGAACCCGTAGACGGCGGCGGTGTCGATCCAGTTGACGCCGTGGGCGACGGCGTGGTGGATCGCGGCGATCGACTCGTCGTCGGACTGGGTGCCCCAGCCCATCAGCCCCGGGCCGCCGGCGGCCCAGCTTCCGAAGCCGACCGTGGTGATCGCCATGCCGGTGCCGCCCAGCTCGCGCGTGCGCACTCAGGGCTCCTTTCTGTAGGGCCGGGCCGCGTCGGGCGCGACGACCGGCAGGATGAGCCGCGACAGGTACGGTCCGGCGTGGTGGACGCTCTGCAGGGCGCTGGTCACCTCGGCCGACGTGCCGGGGAGTTCGCCGGTGTTGGGGTTGCGGTCGAAGTGGGGGAAGTTGCTGCTCGACACCTCCAGCCGGATGCGGTGCCCGGGCTGGAAGACGTTGCTCGTGGCCCCGAGGTCGATCTGGTACTCGACCACCTCGCCCGGGGTCAGCAGCCGGGGCTCGCTCGTCGAGTCGCGGTAGCGTGCCCGGATGATGCCGTCGGCGAGGTTGCGCGCGTAGCCGCACGGGCCGACGTCGACGAGCTTGGCGGTCCAGTCGGTGTCGGGCGCGGTGGTGGCGGCGTGCAGTACGACCGTGACCGGGCCGGTGACGTCGAGGGGTTCGGTGAGCGGTTCGGAGGTGTAGACGAGGACGTCCGAGCGGGCCTCGATCGGGCGCTGGTCGAACACGCCGCCCCGGGTGTGGACGGGGTTGCAGCACAGGGCGCCGCCGAGGGTGGGCACGGGGTCGCGCGGGTTGTAGAGGAAGGTGTCGGGCGCCTGGCCGGAGTCCGGCTGCTCGCGGCGCAGTTCGCCGTCGCCGTGCAGGGTGTTCGCGCGACCGCCGCTGTGCAGGTGCCAGTCCTGGTACTCGGTGCCGGGCAGCGGCCAGGAGTCGGCCACCCGCCACTCGTCGGCGCCCATCGTGAACAGCAGCACGGGCGGTTCGCCGGCGATGCCGTCGTCGCCGTCGCGCAGCCAGGTGTCGAACCACCGGAGTTGCATGCCGTCGGCGTCGATGGCGGGGCCGGTGGCCCGGCCGCCGAAGTTCCATTCGCCGACGGGGTTTCCGCTGAAGAGGCCGGCGTGCGGCCACGGCCCGATGAGCAGCCGCTGCCGGTCGCGCGCGGAGGCGGGGCCCTGGGCGCGCATGCCGGCGAAGTTGGCGAGCGTGCCGCCGAGGAAGGTGTCGTACCAGCCGCCCAGGTTGAACGCGGCGACGTTGATCCCGGGGTAGGCCCGTGAGACGTCGAGCCGTTCCCAGTACTCGTCGTAGCGGGGGTGGCGCAGCCATTCCCGGTAGTACGGGGCGACGGCGTCCAGGTACGGGTGGTCGTCGAGGGGCAGGACGGCCGCCGTGCCGGGCAGCCGGTCGGCGGCGTCGGTCAGCGCGCCGCGGACCTCGGCGGGGACGGACGGGTCGCGGGCGGCGTTGTGGGCGGCGAGCGAGAGCGTCCAGCCCAGGCTGAAGCTGAGCTGGAAGGCCCCGCCCCGGTACACCCAGCCGTGGTGGTAGCTCGACGCGGTGACGTTGGGCGCGATGGCCTTGAGCGCCGGGTGTCCCGACATCGCCGCCTGCCACTGGGTGACACCGTCGTAGGAGCCGCCGAACATGCCGACGTTGCCGTCGCACCAGGGCTGGGCGGCGATCCAGTCGATCGAGTCGTAGCCGTCCTCGCGCTCGTTGAGGAAGGGGGTGAACGTGCCTTCGGACGCGCCGCGCCCTCGGACGTCCTGCATGACGACGGCGTATCCGGCCGAGGCGGCGCGCAGCGCGAACGTGCCGTACATGCCGAGGCTCGTGCGGTCGTAGGGGGTACGGAATACCAGGGCGGGGCAGCGTTGCCCGGCCGGGCGGTACACGTCCGCGCGCAGGATCGCGCCGTCGCGCATGGGGACCGCGAGCATGCGGTCCACGGTGATCGACTCAGACATCGGCGGCCAGCCAGCGGTCGATGACGTTGCGGGTCACGCGGGACACCCCGTTGTCGTAGCCGTTCGCCGAGAGCCCGCTGCTGTAGGAGATGGAGCCGGTGGAGAAGACCGAGCCGCCGCCGCGGGTGCGGAAGTAGACCATGTCGGAGCGGACGCGGGGGTTCTCCGTTGCGCCCTGGCCGGGGTTGGTGCCTTCCAGCTCCTCGATCACGAACTGGTAGCCGTCGCCGAGCCCTTCCGAGGTGGCGATGACCAGCGCGTCCGGCGGGCTGCCGAGCGCGGGGTCGTAGCGGTCGATCTCGTTGCCCACGGCGCCGCCGTCGACCAGGGCGACATCGCCGAACACCTCCGGCACGCCGTCGAGCAGCGTCCGCGCCACCTCGCCGTCGTGGTCGGGGCCGGCGCGGTACCACCCGGACGGGCCGCCGCCCTGCGCGCTGAACCCGACCCCGAACAGCTTCTGGGGCGGGCGGTTGCGGCCCGCCCACAGCCCGCCGCGCTCGCCGGTGGTCGCGTGGTGTTCCTCGCCGGGCCGGACCTGCCAGCTACGGGTGCCGGTCAGGCCGCGGCGCAGCTCCATCACGTGCGGCAGCTCGGGGTGGAAGGAGACCACCCAGTAGTAGCCGTTGCCACCGATGTAGGCCAGGTTGCCGCCGCCGTCGACGTAGGACTCGATGGCGTCGAGCATCCGCGCCGAAGCGTATTCCGGGTGGGACCCGGTGATCACCCCACGGTAGCGCCGCAGCAGGTCGGCTCCCTCCGCGTGCAGGTCGTGGTCGGTGATCACGTCGAACGAGTAGCCGAGTTCGGTGAGCCAGTCGAGGATGTACAGGTCGGCGGCGAGCATGAACGGCGACAGGTGGACGCGGAAGCCGGGCGCGAGGGTGAGGATGGGCCGCCGCCAGGACGAGTAGCACACCCCGCTGCCGTCGGTGTGGCCGGCGTAGAGGGAGAGGCCGAGGTCGTAGCGCTGTTCGAGGACGGCGGTGCCCGGCGGGACGACCCCCACATAGCCGAGGCGGCGCTCGTTCGCGTACGCCAGGTACGTGGCGGTGGGCAGCAGCAGCGCGAGGTCGCCGGTCGCGGTCCCCGCCGGGGCACGGACCACGAACGGGATCGCCCGCTCGCACGAGCCGTCGGTGGCCGTCACCCGCAGCGCGTACACGCCGCTCGGCAGGCCGTCGGGGACGGTGAGCTGGTGGCTTGGCTCCCAGCCGCTGTCGGCGAGTTCGTCGTCGTGGAAGTGGATGGCCCCGTAGCCGCGCGGGTCGTAGGCGTAGTGGTCGGCCTCGCCGGTGTAGTGCCGCCCGGTCACGCCGCGCACCGGCATGTTGACCAGGCGGCCGTCCATCTCGGGCCGGCCGGCGCAGGGCACGCTCAGGGAGGCGGCGGTGCGGGCGCCCTCGGGCGTCCCGAACCACCACCGCAGGGGGGCCTCCGGCGCGTCCGGCGCGTCGGACACGGCGGCGACCAGCGCGTCCCGGTCGAGCGGGCGTTGCCACAGGCCAGGGCTTTCGATCTTGCCGTTGTAGTGCCCCGAGGCAGGTGTGAGCGCCGCGAACAGCAGTTCGCCGCCGTCGGCGGGCGCGAGCGGGGCCTCAGCGCGTCCCTCGGCGACCTGCGGGCGGTCGTCGACGACCGCCGGGCTGAGCAGGCTGTTGACGCTGTTGACCAGCGGGCGGGCGGCCAGCACGACCCGCCCGGTCTCCGGGTCGTAGCTCGCGCCCACGCCGTGCCAGAGGCGGAGCGCGAGCGGGGTCTCGATCCGTGTCGCGGTCTCCCCCGCGCCGTCACCGAGCCAGAGCGTCAGCCGTCCCTCCTCGTCCAGGCCGAGGGCGTAGCCGCGCGGGCCGTCGCCGTCGCTCCAGCGGGCCACGATCGCCTGCCGGACGCCGGTGACACAGGTCGGGTGGACGTACGCGACGACGGCGAACCCGTCGAGGCCCGTGGTGGCGCCCCCCGGGTCGGGGACGGCGATGTGCGAGCCGAGCCGGGTGGTCTGCGCCCGCCCGCGGTGATCGCCCTGCCACGCGTCCGGGACCGTCTCGACGCGTACGCCGGGCCCGGCCGGGTTGTCATCGACGTGCCGCAGCCGCACCAGCTCGGTCGTGTACCGTTCGACGCCTTCCGCGCTGACCATGAACGCGATGGGGTCGCCGGGAGCGGCGCTGATCCGGTCGGCGTACCCGAGCAGGGTGGGGCCGTCGACGCGCAGGTCCGGACCGTCGGCCGGGTCGGTGGGCGGCTCGCCCCACCCGAACACCTCGTGCAGCTCGCGGCGCAGGCACGCCTCGCGCGCCTCGTCGAGGGTGGCGAAACGGCGCCGGTCGGCGAGCCGGTACGGCGCGCCGCGGCGGGCGGGCGGCCTGGCCAGGCACCACTCCTCACCGGGCACGGATTCGTACACGGTGACGCGTTCTTCCGGTGGTCTTCGGCCGAGGAACCGCAGCACCCAGCAGAACGGCTCGCGATGGCCGACGCCGGGGTCGCTCGTCCAGGTCTTGATCAGTTCTTCGGTGATCAGGGAGCGGAGCCGCCCGGCACGGCGCTCGTCGAACCGTGCCTGGATCTTTGCCGTAGAGGAGTCCATATCGCGAAGTTAGGCAGTGCGCCGTGGTACGGGGAGCGACTCAGGTCGGTAGCTGTGTCACTGAAGGGAGGCGGTCACCGCGCCGCCGCACCCGCGTCCGTGCGGGGCCCTGCTTCGGCGCGGGGCCGGCCATGCCGCCGCGGCGGAACTCGCCCGGACTCATGCCGACCTCGCGCTTGAAGAACCGCCCGAAGTACGAGGGGTTGTCGAAGGACAGCCGCTGGGAGACCTGGGCGATGGTCAGGTCGGTGTGCGTGAGCAGCCGTTTCGCCTCGACCGTCAGCGCGGTGCGGATGATCTCGGCCGGGGTCTTGCCGGTCGTGCGCCGCACCACGTCCGCCAGGTGTTTGGGCGTGATGCCGATGCGGTCGGCGTACCCGCGCACGGTCTGCTCATTCAGCAGCTCGTCGCTCACCAGGCGCAGGTAACGCCTGGCCAGCGCGGTGCTGCGGTCCTCGACCATGCTGGTGCCGATGTCGCTGTGCAGCCGCCGCATCTCGACCAGCAGGACGTGCAGGTACGCCTGGAGCACCGAGGCGTCCGCGCCGCCGGGCCGCCGGTACTCGCGGTACAGGGCGGTGAACAGCCCCATGATCGGCTCGATCTGGTCGTCGTGGAGGTGCAGGGCCCGCCCGATGCCGAGCGGGTCGAGCGTCAACGACTGACGCGGCGAGACGCGGTCGCCGTACTGGGCCGCCAGGAACTCTTCGAGGAAGACGACGACGTATCCCTCGATCGGCGTGCGGCGCTCCCAGAACTGCACCTGCCCCGGCGCCACGAAGTACAAGGTCACCGGGTTCAGCTCGTACGGGACGAAGTCGATCACCTGGGTGCCGGACCCGCTGGTCACGCAGACCATCTCGTAGAACTCGTGGCGGTGCGGGAACGACGCGTACGACCAGGGCGCGAGCTCGTCGAACGAGCCGATCGCGAACCCCCGGGGCCCGGAAGCGATCATGGGGTCGTCGAAACGGTGCGTCGGCAGGAATGCTCGCTCGGGATGCACGGTGTCTGCTCCTGTCGCGGTACGGCGTCTGTCACTCAGGCGAATTCGGTGGGTTCCCGTTCTCCGGCCCGCCCGCGGGGGCGAGGCCCGGATTGGCGGCCAGCAGGGTGCGCGTGTACTCGTGCTCGGGCGCGTTGGTGATCGTGTCCGGTGCCGCGACCTCGATCAGCCTGCCGTCCTTCATGACGCCGACGCGGTCGGCGATCGACAGGACCAGGCTCAGGTTGTGGGTGATGAACAGGTAGGCGAGGTCGCGTTGCCTGCGCAGTTCCAGCAGCAGGTTCATCACCTGCCCCTGTACCGATACGTCCAGGGCCGAGGTGGGCTCGTCGGCCACGATGAGCTTCGGCTCGGGGGCGATCGCGCGGGCGATGGCGACCCGCTGCCGCTGGCCGCCGGAGATCTGGGCCGGGATCCTGTCGATGATCGACGCGGGCAGCCCGACCTCTTCCAGCAGCCGCTCCACGCGCCGCCGCAGCGCGGGCCCGCGCAGGTCGGTCAGCGCGCGCAGCGGCTCGGCGATGATCCGGCCGACAGTGTGCCGGGGGTCGAGTGAGCCCTGCGGATCCTGGAAGATCAGTTGCACGTCGCGGCGGAAGGCGCGCGCGTCGCCCGCAAGGCCGTGTGCGGTGTGCCGGCGGCCCGCGAACGTGATCACGCCCTCGGTGGGATCGTCCAGCGCGGCGACGAGCTGCCCCAGTGTGGTCTTGCCGCTGCCGGACTCGCCGACCAGGCCGAAGAACTCGCCCGGTCTGATCGACAGGCTCACGCCGTCCACAGCGGCGTGCTCCTCGCGGCGGCGGAGGCCGAGCAGGGCGCCGCGGCGGCGTCCGCGGGCGGTGTACGTGCGGCGCACGTTCTCGATCACCAGCAGCGGCGCGGCGGCATCAACCCCGGCAGCGACCCCGGCAGCGACCTCGGCGACGGCCTTGGCGGGCTGCGGGACCGAGGGGAACGGCAGCGACACCGGCCCGCTCCCGGGGTTCCAGCAGGCGACCTGTCCCTCGCCAGGGACGGCGGCGAGCGGCGGCTCGTCCTTGCGGCAGTCGTCGACGGAGTGGTGGCAGCGGGGGGCGAACCGGCAGCCGGAAAGCTCCTCGGACGGGCCGGGCACCGAACCGGTGATCGTCGGCAGGCCGCCCGGACGGCGTACGCCGACCCTCGGGACGCACTCGACCAGCGCGCGGGTGTAGCGGTGCCGGGGGGAACCGAGCACCTCCGCCGCCGGGCCGACCTCGACCAGACGCCCGGCGTACATCACCGCGATCCGGTCGGCGATCTCGGCGGCGACGCCCATGTCGTGCGTGATGAAGACGCAGGACATCTGGTGTTCGCGCTGCACGGTGCGGAACAGGCGCAGGATCTCGGCCTGGGTGGTGACGTCGAGGGCCGTGGTGGGCTCGTCGGCGAGCAGCAGGTCGGGGCCGGAGATCAGCGCCATGGCGATCATCACGCGCTGCTGCATGCCGCCGGAGAGCTGGTGCGGGTAGAGGTCGGCGATCCGCTCGGGGTCGTCGAAGCCCATCTCGCGCAGCAGCTCGTACGCCCGGGTGCGGGCCTCCTCCCGCACGCCGCCGCCGGTGGGGTGGTACGCCTCGACGAGCTGGACGCCGATGCGCTGTGTCGGGTTGAGCGAGTCCAGTGCCTCCTGGAAGACGATGCCGATCCGGCGTCCGCGGAAGGACCGCATCTGCTCGCGGGTCAGCGCGACGAGGTCGACGTCGTCCAGGCGGACCTCGCCGGTGGTGCGGACCGGCGCGACGAACTCCAGCAGCCGGATGATCGACAGGGCCGTCACCGTCTTGCCGCTGCCGGACTCCCCCACGACGCAGAGCGTCTGCCCGGCCGGAAGGGTGAGCGACAGCTCATGGACGAGCCGCACACCGTCCTCGCCATTGAGCACACCGACCGAGAGGCGATCGATCTCCAGTAGTGACACGTGCGTCATCCCTTCAGGCGCCCGGTGTGACACATCGCCGGACGATCTTCCGTCAAGAATCTCCGCAGGACAAGAGGTCACCCCGGATCCGGCCCAACTGTTCAGTCTCAGTCAAGCGACGACGCGAAGTGGCAATGAACGCCGAGGTGAGATTCGCGTGAGTGACAGAACTGCCGACATCGACGCCTACTCGGGCCCTTCGCCCGGCGGCTAGCTTGAGCGGCCAAATCCGCCGACCAAAAGGCGCGAGGAGCCACGATGAACCTCCATAAGTCCCGCCACCCGAAGGCCGTCGTCGCCGTCGCCCTGTTGAGCTTAGTGCTGTCGGCATGCGCCTCCCGCGCGGGCGGACCGGCTGCGAGCACCCAGAGCGCGGACACCGGCCCACCGGTCAAGGGCGGCAACATCACCGTGCGCCTGGCGCAGGACCCCGGGTCGCTGGACTCGGTCGTGAACGGCAACGTGGGCACCACCTATGTCAGCCACCAGATCTTCGAGCAGTTGGTGACCATCGACGCGAACTACCGGCCGCAGCCGGTGCTGGCCGAGTCGTACGAGAAGAGCGACGACGGGCTCACGTACACGTTCAAGCTGCGCAAAGGTGTGCGGTTCTCCAACGGATCGCCGCTTGCGGGGTCCGACGTGGTGGCCTCGCTGAACTACTGGGTGAAGGACGGCAGCTACGCGGCGGCGCTGAAGCCGGTGCTCAAGGACGTCAAGGCCCCCGACGACACGACCGTCGTGGTCACGTTGAAGTCGCCGTTCGACCTCATCGCGCTGATGGCCGCGAGCCACGGCTCGTTCATCCGCCGCGCGGCCGACATCGAGGCCAAGGGGCCCACCGGCATCCCCAACGACAAGGTCGTCGGCACCGGCCCGTACAAGGTCAAGTCCTGGACGCAGGGCGAGCAGATCGTGCTCGAACGCAACAACGAGTACAAGCCGCCGACGGGCACCTCCAGCGGGTACGCGGGCACCAAGCGGGCGTTCCTGGACACGATCACCTACAAGGTCGTGGCCGACCAGGACGCCGTGCTGAACGGGCTGAAGACCGGCATCCTGGACGTCGCGGAGCCGTCGAACCCGCAGTACGACCAGATCAAGCAGGACCCGAGCCTCGCGGTCGCGGTCGAGGGCGGTGGCACGATCCAGTTCGTGTCGCTGAACCACAACTCCGGCTCGATCTTCGCCAAGGCCGAGGCGCGTGACGCCCTGAACCTGGTCACCGACAAGAAGGCGATCATGGCGTCGCAGGGTGTTCCCGACCTGGTCTCGCCCAGCAACGGCGCCTTCGCCACCTCGACCAACAAGGCGATGTACTCCGAGGCGGGCAAGGCGAAGTGGGAGCAGCACGACCCGGAGCAGGCCAAGCGGCTGTTCGCCCAGGCCGGCCTCAAGCCGGGCCAGACCATCCGCATGATCACGACTGACGAGTTCCCGCAGTTCAAGGACGCGCTCATCGTCATCCAGAACGACCTCAAGAAGATCGGCATCAAGGCGAGCATCGAGAGCTACGACTTCGCCACCCTGATCGGCAAGAAGAACAACGAGCCCGGCGGCTGGGACGTCCTCGCCCTGATGGACGACGCCAACCCGCCGGTGCCGTCGTACACCGACAACGTGAAGAATCTGGATAATTCCGGATACCCCCGCGACCGGCTCGATCCCCTGCTGGACACCTACAACCGGGCGAAGACCCCCGAGGAGCAGCGCGCGGCGATCGACGCGGTCCAGAAGTTCACCTCCGACAACCTGCCGACCATCACGCTGTACGCCGCCAAGAACTACGTCGCCTACAACCCGAAGATCCAGGGTTACAGCGGCTGGGGGATGGAGTTCACCGATGTCTGGCTGAGGAAGTAGAGGCCCATGCTGCTCGTCGTCCTGCGGCGGCTCCGCGACCTGGTCGTCGTGCTGGCCGTCGTCGGCACGTTCCTGTTCTTCCTGCTGCGGTCGATCCCCGGCGACCCGGCCCAGGTGCTGCTGGGCCTGAAGGCCTCACCGGAACAGCTCGCCCGGCTGCACGAGGAGCTGGGCCTGACCGGGCCGCTGTATGAGCAGTACCTCCACTGGGTCGGCAACGTGCTGACCGGCGACTTCGGCACGTCCATCAAGTATCAGGCGCCGGTGCTCGACATGATCGCGGGCCATATCGCACCGACGCTCACCCTCGCGATCGCCAGCACGGTCATCAGCTTCGTGCTGACCGTGCTGGTCATCGGCTGGGTCACCGTGTCGCCGCACAGTTGGGTGGCGCGGGGCGTCAACCGGGTCGCGCAGTTCGGCCTGGCGCTGCCGGAGTTCTGGCTCGCGCTCCTGGCCGTCTACGTGTTCGCGCTGGTACTGGGCTGGTTCCCCACCAGCGGCCACACCCCGCTGTTCGCCGACCCGGTGACGGCGGTGCCGCAACTCGTCCTGCCGGTCGCGGTGCTCGTGGTGGGGCAGACGGCGTTCTTCACCATCACCATGGAGGAGAGCGTGCTCGGCGAGCTGACCCAGCTCTACCTGCGCACCGCGCGAGCCAAGGGGGTCACCGAGCGGCGCATCGCGCTGCGGCACGTGCTGCCGAACTCGATGCTGCCGGTGCTGACCACCATCGGGCTGAACTTCGCGTCGCTGATCGGCGGGGTGGTCGTCATCGAGAGCATCTTCGTCATCCCCGGGCTCGGCACGATGCTGCTCGGGGCCGTGTACGCGCGTGACTTCCCGCTCATCCAGGGCGGGGTCATGTTCATCGCGTTCCTCTTCGTGGTGGTGAACCTGCTGGTGGACCTCACCTACTCCCTGGTCGATCCCAAGGTGCGTGTCTCGTGACGGCGGTGACCGGCGAGACGGCCACGGCGGCGCGGCGGCGGTCGTTCGCGCGCCGCAACCCGACGCTGGTGGTGTCCGGCGGGCTGATCGGCGTGATCATCGCGCTGGTCGTGGTGCTGCCGTTCTTCCTGCCGGACCCGGAGGCCATCGACCCGGTACAGCGGTTGCTGCCGCCGTCCGTGGATCACCCGATGGGGACCGACCGGTACGGCCGCGACCTGTTCAGCCGCTGGGCGTCCGCCGGGCGCGTGTCCATCGGGATGACCTTGCTGATCACGGTCTGCTCGGTCTCCCTCGGCACGTTCATCGGCCTGGTGGCGGGTTACTTCGCCCGCGTCGGCCGGGTGATCATGCGCGTGGTGGACGCGTGGATGGCGTTCCCGTCGATCATCCTGGCGATCGTGTTCGGCGTCGTCATCGGCCCGGGCATGACGAGCGAGCTGATCGCGGTGACGATCATCTTCACGCCGTACACCGCGCGGATCATCCGCAGCCGCGTGCTGGGGCTCGCGACCCGCACGTACGTCAAGGCGGCGCGGGTCTCGGGGCTGGGGCCGTGGCAGACGCTGGCCGTGCACATCCTGCCGAACACGCTGCCGCTCGCGGTGGTGCAGTGCGTGCTGCTGTCGGCGGGGGCGATGCTGATCGACGGGTCGCTGAGCTTCCTCGGGCTCGGCATCTCACCGCCCACGGCGACGTGGGGCAACATGGTCGCGGACGGGCGGGTGTACCTCCAGGAACACCCCACCATGGTGCTCTTTCCCGGGCTGGCCATCGCCCTGTTCGTCTTCCTGTTGAACATCGCGGGAGCGAGCCTGCGCACGTTCGTGGACCCGCGGGCCAAGCTGCTCTCCGCCCAGCTACGACGGCGCGGGCGCGCCCAGCGCCACTGAGCCGCGCCCAGCCACTGATATGAGAAAGGTGAAATGAGTGACACGCACGACGAGCACGGCAACGGTCGCGACCGACCGCCCGGGCCGGTACGGCAAGCAACTGGTGAACCACCTGGGCCGCCACCAGGGCGGGGAGTGGTCGGAGGAGTCGGACTCGGGCTGGATCGTGCTCGGCGCGGGCCGTACCGAGGTCACCTGCGCCGAGGGGGCCCTTGAGCTGCGGCTGGACGGCGACGCCGACGAGATGGCCGGGCTGGAGGACGTCGTGGGACGGCACCTGGTCCGCTTCGGCGCGAAGGACGAGCTGGTCGTCCGGTGGGTCCGCGCCGACAGCACGCCCGGCACCGAGCAGGGCGCGGGCGCGGCTCCGGCGGACTGACCCGGCGAGACGGCCGCGCGCCCCGCTTCCGGCGGGGCGCGCGGACCGCTACGCGTCGGGGAGGATCAGGGCGTACTTCACCGGATCGTCGTCCGGCACGGACGACCAGGAGCTCTCCGGGTCCACCCGGCCCTTGTCGAGCCAGTACGGGGCCAGCAGCTCCCGCAGCCGGTCGGCGCCGACCCGCTCCAGCAGGTCGAACGCGCCCAGGTCGTCACCGATCTGCTCCGTCGTGCGCGCGCCGACGACGATCGAGCACAGGTCGTCGTTGGTGAGCACGTACGCCAGGCAGAGCTGCGCCAGGGTGCCCCCCAGCTCCCCGGCCAGCGCCCGCAGCCTCGGCCTGGCCTCCTCGACGAGGCCGTGGATGTCGCCCGGGTCGTTCCCCGTGGGCCGCCGCCGGGGGTTACCGAGCAGGAAACCGCCCTCCAGCGCGTCGGACGCCTGCACCTTCAGCCCGTGGTCGGCGATGACACCGCGGAACGGCTCGCCCTCGGCGATCGAGCGGCGCACCACATTGTACTTGAGCTGGGCGAGCGCCGGCGGTACCAGGCCCGCCTTCTCCGCCGCCGCCACGATCTTCCGGATCTCGGTGGCCGACCAGTTGTTGACGCCCCAGTGGCGCACCCGCCCGCTCGCCACGAGCGCCGCAGCGCCCTCGGCGATCACCTCGTACGGCACGTGTTCGCCGACCAGGTCACCGAACACCACGATCTCCGCGTGGTCGGTGCCGATGCGGAACACGGCCTGGTCGAATTGGGCGACGATGTCCTCGGCGCTGCCGCTGCGCTCCACCCAGCTCTTCACCTGGAGCACGTAGTCGTCCCGCGCGACGCCGGCGGCCTGGACGGCGCGGCCGAAGATGACGTCGGTGGGCGAGTCCGGCTGTCCGGGCTCCATGGCGCGGTAGACGCCGACGTCGAAGTACGACGCCCCGGCGTCCACCGCGGCCCTGATGACGTTGACGGTCTCCTCGAACGGCGTGCGGTCCCAGGTGTGCCAGGACCCCAGGGTCAGAGCGGGCACCTGGAAGCCGTCGCGGCCGAGCGGACGGGTGAACACATTGGTCATGTCAAGCCCTTCTCTGGTCGAGTGGAGGTCGTCGGGGCCGCCGGTCAGACCGCTTCCGCGATCACGACGCGCGGGCTGCCCGGCAGTTCGCGCGTCTCCAGCCATCGCCAGCCGGTCTCGGCCAGCCAGCCGCGCACCTCGTCCTCGGGATAGACGACGGTCCCGTCCACGACCAGGTACTCCCCGGCCAGCAGAGGGTCGAGCCTGCGCCCGCCCGCGGCGTCCAGGAAGAAGTCGACGAGCAGGAGCCTGCCGCCGGGCTCCACGATCTCCCGCGCCCGGCGCAGGAAGGCGCGGTTGTCGGCGGCGTCGAAGCGGTGGGCGACGTGCTCCAGCAGCACCAGGTCGTACCGGCCGGGAACCGGGTCGGTGAGCGGGTCGGCGGCGTGGAACGCCACGCGGTCGCGGTAGCGCTCGTCCACGGCGTCCGGGCCGGGCGGCTCCGGCGCCACGAAGACCGCGTGCAGCCGGGGGTTGCGGGCCGCGGCCTGGACGACGAACTCCACGGACAGGCCCGCGAGATCGACGACGCGGGTGTGCGCGCCGAAGTCGTAGTGCTCGGCCAGCATCAGCGCGTGCAGCGCGTTGTAGGCCGAGACCCCGTTGCGGAAGACGTCCGCCCCCACGGAGGCGGACGTGTCGAACGGCGAGGGCGCCGCCGCGCGCACGGAGCCGGTGTACGAACGCCAGTGCGGGTAGCTCACCTGATCCCAGAAGGTGAGGAAGGCCCGCAGGTCCAGGGGGCCTTTTCGGCCCGCCAGGTAGGCGTCGGCCGCGGCCTCGTTCCGGTACCGGGCTCCGTCGAAGGCCAGCAGGCCCAGACCGGCCATGGCGTCGGCGAGGATCCGGGCGGACCGCTCTGGTATCCCGGTCCGGCCGGCCAGCTCGGCCGGGGTCAGGGGACCGTCGGCCAGGGCGGCGAAGAGGCCGACCTCGCTGGCGGCGAAGAGCTGTTTGGCCGCCATGAAGCCGGTGGCGACGTTGACGATGGGGCTGGGATCGGCGGCGGTCGCCGTCGGGTGGGAGGACATCGGGGACTCCTCGGCGAAATCGCGGCGGGCGGCCGGCGAGCGGATCGCCACCGCGCGGAGAACATCATAGATCGTTATGCAATTTGGTCTGGAGTCAGGTCCGCCGGCAAGACACCGGCGTCACCCGATGTGTCACTGAGATCCGTCCGCCGCATCGGCGACCGGAATTCAATCGGGAATCGTGCCCGATATCCAGGGCCTTCCGTCAGGAATGACATTTGTGCCGCACTGGTTGACACCCTGCCCCATATTGATGGCGTATACGATTGCGCTGTCTTTTGGGCACTCCCCCCACCTGGTGCCTGCCGACATGGGTTGGACGGCGTCCCACCCTCTTCCCCGGCGCAGCAAGGAAAAGGGGCTTTCCATGAGCCGAGCGAGGCTCCCACGACGGCCGCTCCCCGGGGCGGGCCGCCCGGCCGCGGGAGGGCGCACGCCCGCGTGAGCGACCACCAGTCCACCGGGCCGGTCCCGGCGCGGCATCGCCGCCGCCGGCTGCTCGTCATGGGCGCCCTGTCGACGTTCGGCCCGCTGTCGATCGACCTGTACCTTCCCGCGCTGCCCGAACTGGCCCGCCAGCTCGACGCCTCCGACAGCGCCGCGCAGTGGAGCATCTCGACGTGCCTGATCGGCCTGGCGGCCGGGCAGCTCTTCATCGGGCCGCTCAGCGACAGGATCGGACGCAAGCGCCCGCTGTTCGTCGGCGTGGCCACGTACGCGATCGTGTCGCTGCTGTGCGCCGCCGCCCCCTCGATCGCGGCGCTGAACGCCCTGCGTCTCGTGCAGGGGCTGGCCGGGGCGGCCGGCATGGTGATCGTCGCGGCGATGGTCCGTGACATGTACGAGGGGCAGCGGATGGCGCGCATCCTGTCCCTGCTGATGCTCGTCAGCGGAGTCGCGCCCATCGTGGCGCCGGTGCTGGGCGGGCAACTGCTGTACGTGACGGACTGGCGCGGGATCTTCGTCACGCTCGGCGCGATCTCGGTGCTGCTGCTGGTCGCGGTGACCGCGCTGCCGGAGACGCTCAGGCCGGAGCTGCGGCACGTCGGCGGGCTGCGGCGGGTACGCGTGGGCTTCGCCTCTGTGGCGCGCGACCGGGTGTTCGTCGGCTGCACGCTCGGGTCGAGCGTCGGCGGGGCGGCGCTGTTCATCTATATCTCGGTCAGCGCGTTCGTGCTCGAAGGCGGCTACGGCGTGAGCGCGCAGGCGTTCTCGTTGATCTTCGGCGTCAACTCGGTGGGCCTGGTGCTGAGCGGGTACGTGAACGCGGTGCTGCTGCGCCGGCTGAAACCGGAACCGCTGCTGGTCGGCGGCGCGCTGGTGGCCGTCGGCGCGAGCCTGTTCTGCCTGGCCGCCGCGGTGCTGCACGCGCCTTTGTCGGTGTTCCTGCCCGCCCTGTTCCTGACGGTCGCGACGGGCGGGCTGGCCTCTCCCAACGCGACGGCGCTGGCGCTCGCCCGTCACTCCGCCAACGCGGGGACGGCAGCGGCGCTGCTCGGCAGCAGCGGCTTCCTGCTCGGGGCGCTGCTCGCCCCGGCCGCCTCGATCGGCGGCGCGAGCGCTCTCGCCATGACCTGCGGGATCTCGGCCGCCCGCGTGGCGGCCTGGGCCGCGTACCGATTCGTCGCGCTCCCCGGCCGCCGCCAGGCCCTGGCGGACGACGTCACGGAGCCGCAGGGACCTGCCGCTCAACGCGAACGGCCCGAGTGAGGGAGCCGGTGTTCCCCGTCGTCACGGCCGGCGGTCACTACACGGGTTGCTCGTCGGGATAGCGGACCCGGCCAAGCTCGGTGATGAACGCCCCGCCCGCGCCGCAGGTCACCGTGTCGTCCGCGCCGAGGGCGAGGAACGTGCCGGTGGTGCGCATCGCGCGGAAGTCGTACAGCCAGGTGGTGGCGACCGGGATGAGGAACTCGCGGAACGTGAAGACGTACAGGCCGTCGCCGAGGGACCAGGTGGCGGCGAGATCGACGTCGCCCTGGCCGCGCTGCGCGCCGGCCAGGCACTGCCACGCGTACCGTTCGCTGCTCAGGTAGACGTGCTCGTACACGAGGCCGGGACCGTATCGGTACAGCGCCCGCAGGCCGATGAGGTCGCGGGTCGGACCCGGCTCCGCGCCGGTCGCCTCGGAGGCGGCGAGGGTTCCTGGCGTGAAGGTCTGGCCGACGCGCGGCCACCCGGGTGTCGGCTCGGGCGCGACGTCCGAGGCGACGCGCAGCGTACGGCCGGTGTCCTCGCGCACGACGAGCACGTCGGCGTGCCGGGGGTCGTCCTGGCGGCGGAGGGTCAGGAACCACACCCCGGGGCGGGCCTCGATCGCCTCGTACCAGTCCGTGCCGCCGTGCGCGCCGCGCCGCCACTCGACGACGTCGCCGGTGCGGAAGCGCAGCACGAGGTCGTCCTGGGAGGCTTCGACGACCCGCAGTTCACGGCCCGCGAGCCGGTCGGTGCGCGGCAGCCGGTTGCCGGCGAGGTCACCGGTGAAGCCGTCCGCCGTGGCGTCCGGGGCGTCCGGGGCGTCCGGGGCGTCAGGAGACATCGGAGAGAGCACCGGCCGGAATGACGTCGCGGCTGAGCCGGTACTCGCGGGGGGCGAGGCCGTAGCTCGTCTTGAACACCCTGCTGAAGTGCGCGGCGTCGGCGAAGCCCCAGCGCGCGCCGATGGCGCTGACGGCGACCTCGCGCGAGCCGGGGTCGAGCAGGTCGCGGCGGCACTGCTCCAGGCGACGCTCGCGGATGTACCGTCCCACCGACATGCCCTCGGCGCGGAACAGCTTGTGCAGGTATCCGGTGGACACGTAGCAGGCCGCGGCGATCGCCTCAGGCCCGAGGCCGGGCTCCTCAAGGTGCCGCGCGATGAACATCTTGGCCCGGGTGAGCAGCATGCGCATCGAGTCGGAGGCGTCGGCGCACTCGCCCAGCAGGGAGGCGTACAGGGTGCCGATCAGGTCGACGACGTTGTCCGCGAGCCGCATCGGGTGGGAGTCGCCGACCTCGTCGATGTGGCCGGCCAGGTTCACCAGCATGGGCGAGACCACCCCGCCCAGCCCCCGCCCGCCGAAGACCCGCCGGGCGGTGACCTCGCGGATCGCGTCGCCCGGCAGGCGCAGCTCGCGGTGCGGGAACATGACCATGATCACCCGGCAGGTGCCGTCGAAGGTGACCTGGTACGGCCGGCTCGTGTCGTAGATCGCGATATCGCCGGGCAGCAGCGATGCCTCCCGCCCGTCCTGGGCGATCCGCACACGCCCGCTGGTGGGAAGGCTCAGCTTGTAGAATCCGGCCTCGTCGGAGCGCATGATGTGTTTCTCGGTGCGCTCGGCGCGGTGCGCCGCCGCGGTCACCTCGGTGACCATCACGCTGCCGAGCGTCTTACCGGCGATCTCACCGGCGAAGCCACCGGCGCCACGGAACTCGAAGTCAAGGGGGACGAAGGACCGGGACACCGCATGCCGCCAAAGTTCCTCGCGCTCCCGCATCGCCACATCGGTCGTCCGGACCAGAACGGCCATGGCCCGCACCTCCGTACCGAACGGTGCTCCGGCACGGCGACATGCCGTGCCTATTTCATATATGAAATCATAGGTGACCGCCGCGCGACAGCCCTTGACGTGGGCGCAGCGGGTCAGGGACCCACGGCTGTGTAACGATGCAGGTCGAGGTCGCCTTCGAGAGTGGTATCGACGAGTCACTGCCCAGTTGGACCCGCCGGGGCCACCGACAGGCGGTGCCTGAACACATCGTGCGGGTCCCACCGGGCCTTGACCCGCCGCAGCCGGGCATGGCCGTCCCGGTAGTACAGCTCATGCCATGGCACTCCGCTGGCGTTCCAGCGCGGATCCGCAAGGTCGATGTCCGGGTAGTTGATGTAGGCGCCGCCGGTATCCCCGCCGGGCACCGGGACGCCGCCGGTGGCCGCGTACACCTCCTGGTAGAGCCGTCGTTGGAAGCCGATGTGCAGGTCGTCCTGGGCGGGGTCGCCCCACTCGCTCACGTAGAGCAGGATCAGCGCACAGTCCCGATGTGGCACGGCCGTCGCTCCCGGTGGCACCGCGGCGACCCGCCCACCGTACGGAGCGATCAGGATGCCGCTACCCGGGTGCGTGTAGTCGGTCCTCGTCAGATTGCGATAGATCGCAGTGGCCGCGGCTTCGGAGATCACGGTGCGGTGCGTCGCCGACTTGCCCTTGATCCGCTTGGCCACCGGCCGGTCAGCGAGGCCCTGCCACTGGGTGCCGAGCAGCCAGGGCAGGCGGGTGCGCTCCCTGATCTGGAAGGCCACGCCCACGCCGTCGTTGACCGCGGCCAGGAACGCGTCCAGACGCCGGTCCGCGTCGGACGGCGTGGCGGCGAGCTGCACATTGAGCGCGACCGCGCCGCCTGCCGCGTGGAAGGTCGCCAGGTGCGTGTAAAGGTGGTCGTCCGGTGACCGCGGGGCCTCCGCTGCTGCGAACCACCCGCTGTAGTTGCGGACCAGGCGGACGAACGCCCGCTCGCCGAGTTGGTCCCACGGCCAGACGACGGTGCAGGCCAGTACCTCGGAGGGAGGGCGGGGAAGCAGCCGGCGGGGATCTTCGCCGGACGCCTCCGGGCTGCGAAACCAATAGCGGGTGACGATGCCGAAATTGCCCCCGCCGCCTCCGGTGTGCGCCCACCACAGGTCCCGGCCAGGGTCGCGGGAGCCGCGCGTGGCCACGACCGTACGGGCTCGGCCAGGCCGGTCCGCCACCACGACCTCGACCGCGGCCAGGTGATCTACGGTCAGGCCGAAGACACGGTTCAGCGGGCCGTATCCGCCCCCCGCCGCCCCACGCCCGCGAGGGGAGCGGGGGTCAGGGCCGGGGGCACGGCGGCGATGGCAGGGGATGCTGGAGAAACCGCCGCAATGGCGGCTCCGGTCCCGGCAGCGGCGCCAGCCAGGAATCGCCGGCGGGATGTGTTGGTCATCGGATACTCCTCCGTCACACCGCGGCCATGGACCGCATTGCGTCGAGATAGATCTGCGGGTGCTGGGCGTTCTCGATGGTGGTACGCGAGCCGAACACGACCGTCGGCACGACGCGTACCTCGTCACGGGCGGCGGCGATCAGCGCACGGACCTCCATCAGCCCTTCATCGGAGCCGGCGAACCGCTCCGCGACATCGCGCGGCACGCCCGCCCATTTGGCGCAACCCACCAGGACCTCCTGGTCGGCGACGTTCCCGCCGTGCGTGAACCAGGCGGCGAAGAGCTGTTCTTCCAGCTCCAGCCGGGTCCGCCAGCCGTACTCGCCGCCGACGAGGTAGAGCATGCGGTGCGCTTGCAGCGTGTTGACGGCGAAGCCGGACGCGTTGTCGAACTCGATGCCCACCCGGGCGCCGGTCTCGGTGACCTCGCGGCTCATCTCCATGGCGCGGTCGTGGCCGTACTTCGCAGCCAGGAACTCCAGCATTGGGGTCGGCTCGGCCGGTCGCTCCCCATCGATCTGGTACGGCCGGGCGACCAGTTCAAGGTCGTCCGCCCCCTCGAATGCGCCGATCGCACAGCGCAGGGCGCGCGAGGCGATGTAGCACCAGGGACACGAAATATCGGAATATACGGCGATCCTCATACGAGGCCTCCAGCGGCGTCGGCGGGCTCGGAACGATGCGACGACCGCGCGTTGACCATGCCGGGGTCGAATCCGCCGAGTCTGGCGTAGCTCTCTGAGATTTGGGCCAGTTCCTTCGGTGGGATCACGGTGTCGATCGAGTCAAAGCCCTCCGGGGCGCGCTCGTCGGCGATGTTGATGACGATCTCTGGGCCCATCCGGCGGTTGATCTCCTGTAACGCCGTGGTGAGCGGCCTGCGCCCGGCCTCGTAAACGGCGAGCGCCTCGCTGGGATCATCATGGCCGGCGAGCGCCTCCGCCAGGGCCCTGCCGTCCACGATCGACTGCGTGGCCCCGTTAGACCCCATTGGGTACATGGCGTGTGCGGCGTCGCCGAGCAGGATGACCCGGCCGGAGGTCCAGGCAGGCAGCGGGTCGCGGTCCACCATCGGGTACTCCAGGGCCTCCTGGCCCGACCGGATCAGCCCGGGGAGGTCCAGCCAGTCGAACCGCAGGTCGTCGAAGCCTGCCAGGAACCGTTCGTGGCCCACCGGGCGGTTCCAGTCGGCACGCTCGGGGAACTCCCCCATTCCGGCCGGGCGGGCAACCGCCCAGTTCATCAGCACCTTGCCGGTGTCATCGGAGTCGATCATGGGGTAGACGACCGCGCGCCGCCGCCGGTCGCCTGCGATGATCATCGTTCGTCCGTCGAGGAACGGCTCCGCCCAGGTACTTCCGCGCCAGACGAGCAGCCCGTTCCAATGTGGCGGGCCCTCGCCGGGATACATCGCGGCGCGCACACTGGAGTGGATCCCGTCCGCCCCGATCAGCACGTCGGCGGTGAGCAAGGAGGCGCCTCCGGAGGCATGGATCTCCACCGTGCCATCGGGCAGGGAGGCGAATCCGGTCACCCGGGTGGCGGGCATCACGACGTGCGGTCCGAAGCGCGCTCGCACGGCGTCCAGCAATACGGCCTGCAACCGTCCCCGGTGGATGGACAACTGGGGCCAACGGTGTCCCGCGCCCCTCCCCCGGGGCTCGTTCCAGATCAGCGTCCCGAACCGGTTGTAGTAGGACAAGCTGCCGGTCTCCACGGCGACGGCGCTCAGCCGTTCCCCAAGGCCCAGGTCGTAGAGTTCGCGCACCGCGTTGGGCAGGATGTTCAGCCCGACGCCGATCGGTTTGATGGTGGCCGCCGCCTCCAGCAGTGTGACATCGGTGAACCCGGCGGTGTGCAGGCTCAGCGCGGCGGTGAGGCCACCGATCCCCGCGCCCGCGATGACGATCCTCATCCGCCTCACGCGCTCGCTCCCCTCGTTTCGGGATCGGCGCTGCGCTGCTCCGTCGCGGTCTTCATGAGCTGGGCGTTCTCGCGGGTCAGTGTGATGATGTCGTGCAGCAGATCGATGCTCGCGCCCCCGCTGCCCACCGAATAGAGCCGGACCTCCTCCTTGTACGCCTGGCGGGCGATGCCCAGATGCCGGCCACGGAAGATGATCACCGTCCGCAGCATCCGCGCGATGGCCGCGGCTGAGGATGTCAGCGCCGGCCCGGCCTCGTGGGGATCACTGCCGAACGCGTCGAGGAGGCGGGTGACGGCCGACGGGCACGACACCCAGGTGTCGTACAACTCGCGCCATCGGGGCAGACTGTAGGGCACGGAATCGCGAAGAAACTCCTCGTAGCCGGGCTCGCTGCGGTCGGACGCCCAGATCGCCTGGTCGATCAGCCATAACGGCACCTGGGCTGCGGCCGGGCCGAGATAGGTGCGCTCGCCCACGTCGATCTCCTCGAAGTACGGGCGGAGGATCCTGGCGAAGAACACCGGGCTCACCTTCGCCAGCACCAGGTCGATCGACTCGGCCATCCAGCGCAGTTCGCCGTTCAGCGCGTCGGTCAGCACCGCGAACTTGGGGTCGGCCGGCTCAAAGGCGCCCAGCAGGTCGCACAGTTCGAGCCCGGCCCGCAGGTGCGGGAAGACCATGCGGACCGACTCCTGGAGGTGGTTCTCCTGCTGGTCGCCGGTGTACATGCGCCGACGTTCATCAATGGGGTTCCAGGTGCAGTAGTGGTGCACGGTGTCCCTGGGGACCATGTCGGTACGCGCGCCCAGCTCGATCAGTATCGGGACGACGTCGGGCACGGCCTCGGCCGGTTGCACACCGTGTCGTTTCAGCGAGCCGAGGAACATTCCGATGTCGGTCGGCGGCGAGCGGGTCCAGCGCGCGGACGCGTTCGATCTGGATGTCGTTGCCGATCATGAGGGAAACGTTCGTTGGCATCGATGTCTCCAAGGTCCTTGGCGGCGCGAACAAGGGCGTGCGGGCACGCCGTGCCACCGCGTGGTCGTGATGGGTCGTGCCGGCCTCAATCGGCGACCGGCTCAGGCGCCGTCGCTCGGGCGCGGCACCGGCGAGCCGATCCAGTGCCGTTCCGGTAGCCAACGGGGAGGAGCGATCGCGGCGCGGCGGGGTGGCTCGCCGGGGAGCCGGTCGGCCTGGGTGAGTACGACGTGAACGTTCGTCGAGGAGGTGCTCTGGCCGTTGACGGCGGCGACGTTCTTGCTTTGCATCGTGGGGATCACTTCCGGGACATCGATCCCGGCGTGGCGGGCAGCGTCCACCCGCCTTCGTCAAGCCCGAGCGCTGAGAGAACTGCGTCCGCTGTGGGGGGCCCTGACCCGGCAGTATCCCGAGGTGGTGCTGGGTATGGAGGGCACACTTCAGGTCCGGCTGTACCGGCGGGTGCTGGAGATACGCGACGGAATGCTGTCACTGACCTCCGTTGCCCCGCCACCAGCGAGTGGCGATCCGCGTGAAGTGGCGGCGTGGGTCGCATCCTCATTGCAGCAGGCTTGTTCCGGGCAAGAGACAGGCGCGTTGTCTGGAATCATGCCGGGACCGGATTTCGCCGATGACATCGAAAGGGAGACAACGTGGCTTCGGCACGTCTCAGTGGCTTACCAGCAGATCGGCAGGCGGAGAACCGATTCGCCCGCGGTGTGACGGAGCTGTTCGCACCCGCCCACCTCGTCATAGGGTTACCTCTGATCGTGGGCGCGATCACCGGCGGCTGGGCTGGCATCGGCTGGGGCGCGCTCGCCGCCGGGCTGTGCGGTGGGATCCCACTCATAGTGATCACGGCAGGTGTCCGGTCGGGCCGGTTCGTCGACAAGCACATCACCGACCGTGCCCATCGACCGTGGCTGATCGGCGTCATCTTCACCCTGGTGATCATCACCATGACCCTCATGGTCACGCTCGGCGCCCCGCCGGTGATGGTCGCGGGCGTGGCCGCCATGCTCGTTACGTTGGCCGTGACCGGCCCGATCACGTTCTGGTGGAAGATCAGTTTCCATACGGCGGTGGCGGCTGGCAGCGTGGTAATGCTCGCCTGGATCCTGCCGCCGGTCCCCGTCTACGCGGCCGGTGTCGTGCTGACGGCGGCGATCGCCTGGTCGCGAGTGGTGATCCGGGACCACACACCCGCCCAGACCATCGCGGGTGCGTTGGGGGGCGGGGCAGCGACATGGCTCACGCTTACTGCCTTGCTGTAATGGTTGGAATAGGCCATCGATGAGGTCAGCGAGCCGACGCACGTGCTGCGGCTCGGTGACCAGGTCCTGGCAATGCGCGGGAAGAATCGTGCCGGCGCGGGCGGATGGTGAGGACAACAAGAGGATCGCCGGGCGGTCGCGGGTGCACCCGGAGACGATGTCCAAGTGGCCGCATCGGTTCCTGCGCCTGCGGCTGGACGGGCTGATCGACGAGCCGCGACCTGGCCGCCCGCCGTCGATCGGACTGGACCAGGTGTGACGATCTCGGGCCGGCGCGGGCGGAGCGTCCAGGTGGCACGGACGTGCGGCAGCAGGTTGACATGGGTCTCGTGCCCACACCAGCGCCCCGCGCGGTGATCGGCGCAGCCGGGCGGCGATGGAGGCCACCACCTGCCGGCGGTCCGGATCCCCGCGGGGGACCGGCTTGGGCCGCCGCCAGATCGCCACGATGCGCAGACGCCGGTACAGGGTGCGCAGGCTCAGCCTGGGCCGGCCCGGGTAGCGCCACAACCGGGGCACCGGCCACGGCCCGACCTGCATTAACAGGTCTCGGATCGCCATGACGGTCCAGGGCGTCGAGGAGGCGATGGACTCCATCCCTATCCCTGCCTGGCTCAGCGAATGCCGAGGCGGGAGGCGATGCGGGTGGTTTCGTAGAGGACGCGTTCCTCGTCGAGGGTTTGGAGGTCGCCGTTGAGGAGGAGGGGGCGGCCGGCGACGTAGACGTCGCGGATGTCGGCCGCGGTGGCGGTCCAGGCGATGAAGGCGTGGGTGGAGTGGACGGGGTGGGCGCGGGCTGTGGAGGTGTCGAGGACGACCAGGTCGGCGGGGTCGCCGGGGAGGAGGGTCGTCGGGGTGAAGCCGATGCCCGCCGCGCCGTTCGCCGTGGCGGCGGCCAGGGCGTCGCCGGAGTCCCATACGTCGGCGCGCTCGGCGAGGCCGCGCTGGAGGGAGACCGCGAGGCGCAGGTCGCGCAGGAGGTCGAGGGAGTCGTTGGAGGCGGGCCCGTCGGTGCCGATGGCCACTGGGACGCCCGCGTCGAGGAAGGACCGCACGGGGGCGATGCCCGACCCCAGTTTGAGGTTCGACTGGGGGTTGTGGGCGACGGTCGCGCCGGATTCGCGGATCAGCCGGATGTCATCGGCCGTGGCCTTGGTCGCGTGGGCGATGATCGTCGAGGGGCCGAGCAGTCCGGTCCGCGCGGCGGTCGCGATGGGCGTCTCGCCCCGTTCGGCCAGGGCGGTGGTGACCTCATGCGAGGTCTCCGACAGGTGTACGTGGACACCCAGGCCGCCGGCCGCGGCTCGCTCGGCCACCTCGCGGAAGACATCGGCACCGCAGGTATAGACGGCGTGCGGCCCGAAGGCGATCCGTACGAGCGGTTCGGACGCGTAGCGGGCGGCGAGCCGTTCGATGTGATCGAGCTGGGCCGGGAAGCCGAGCGTGCCCGCGGCCGAGTAGGGGGTCATGCCCTCGCCGAGCACCACGGGCGCCGCCGATACGCGCAATCCCACCTCGATGACCGTGTCGATCAGCGGCTCGGTCCAGTGGAACATGTCGGCGAAGGCCGTCGTCCCGGCGCGGATCATCTCGCACATGGCCAGCGACAGGCTCCACCGCATGTCATCCTCGGTCAGCGTGTCCTCCGCGGCCATGACGACCTTCAGCCAGTCTTCCAGGACCAGGCCGTCGCCGAGGCCCCGCAGTACCGCCATCCCGGAGTGGGCGTGCGCGTTGACCAGTCCGGGGACGATGACCCTGGCCGCCCCGTCGCGGGACGGCTCGGCGCTCTCGACGGTCCCGCTCGAGGCGGAGAACCGCAGCGTGGTCACCGGCGCATCCAGCGCGCCAGGGCGGAGCAGGCGGCCGGTGACGCTGTGCTCCTGCGGGTGGGGGGAGGTGCCGGTGGTCAATGGATGGCCTTTCACGTCAGCCCGTTACACGTCAGTCCGTTTCATGTCTGACCGTTGCACATCGGACCGTTTCATGTCAGGCCGTTTCATGCCAAAGAGGCGGCGCTGTGCTCATCCTGTCGTGATGCCGTACGGCACGGCGTACTTGAGCTGCACCGGCAGCGGGCTGTAGGTCACATGACCGTGAGGGCGGAGCCGATGCTCTGGGCGTGGCGGAAGAAGCGGGTCGGGTCGTAGTGGTGCTTGATCTTGGTGAGGCGGTGGTAGTTGGGGCCGTAGTAGGCGTCCCACCAGCGGCGGAGGGTGGGGTCGGGGAAGTTGACGTAAGCGGCGCTGGTGTGGGCGCGGTGGCGGAGGTCTTCGTAGATTTCGGTGACGGCGGCGAGGCTTTGGTCGATGACGTAGTCGGAGGCGTTCTGGGCCCAGTGGGCGCCGATGTCGAAGATGTACTTCGCGTTCCGGTGGGGGAAGGCGGTGTCGCGGGGGGCGACCTCGGCGGTGGCGCCGCCCATGGCGAACAGGGTGACGTAGCCGGTGTTGCCCGGGCCGCGGGAGCGCCAGCGGCGGGTCCAGTCGATGATGGCCTCGGCGGCGTCGTCGTCGGGCCAGCCGCTCGGGGCGAGCGACCTGGAGACCAGGGCGGTGGTCTCGGCGGGGGCGAGGAGGTATTCCTGGCTGCGCCAGAAGCCACGCTCGTCGATGAAGCGGCGGGTCGGGTTGAGGGCGAGGAGTGGGCCGAGCAGGCGTTCGAGGGGGGCTCGGCGGCCGAGGTAGTGGCCGAGGACGTTGACCTGTGGGCCGGTACGGCCGTTGGCGCCGGAGAACTGGAGGCGGCAGTCGAAGTCGTGCCGGCGGTCGCGTTCGATGATCTCCCGTAGTGAGCGGAGCAGTGCCGCGCCGTGTTCCGCGTCGAAGGTCAGGTCGAAGACGGTGGAGACCAGGCGGGAGACGTCCACTGCGCCGAAGGTGAATTCGGTGTTTATCCCGAAATTGCCGCCTCCGCCGCCCTGGCAGGCCCACAACAGGTCGCTGTTCTCCCGCTCGGAGGCCCGTACCACCGTGCCGTCGGCGAGCACCAGCTCGGTCTCGGTGAGCAGGTCGCAGGTCATGCCCCACTTGCGGTCGTTGAAGCCGAGGCCGCCGCCCAGGGTGAGGCCCGCCACGCCCACGCCGGGGCAGCGGCCACCGGGGAAGTACAGGTCGTAGCGCTGGTTCTGGTAGACGTGCGAGTTGGTGGCTCCGCCGCCGACGATCAGGCGGGGGCGGCCGGTGGTGCGGCGGGGGCGTACGGAGTTCATCGGGGACAGGTCCACGAGCAGGCCGTAGGTGGTGGAGTGGCCCGCGTAGTTGTGGCCGCCCGAGCGGGGCACCAGCGACACGCCGTGCTTGCGCGCCCAGCGCACGGCCACGCTGACGCCCTGGGTGCTGCGGCAGCTCACGATTCCGGCCGGGCGTACGTTGGCGTAGCGGCGGTTCTTGGGCAGGGCCGTTTCGAGGTAGCCGGACTCGCCGGGGCGACGCAGCCGGCCGCCCTCGCCGAGCAGGCCGCGCAGTTCCCGCCAGGCTCGCTCGTCGGGGGACTGTGGTGTCTCAGGGACGGACTCGGCGGCCTGGGCCGCTCCCGGCAACAGGCCGGCGCCGAGCCCGGCGACGGTGGCCTGAGCGGCGAGCCGCAACACCGCCCGCCGGTCCGGCGCGCCCTCGTCTGTCCATTCGCCCATCGGGCACCCCCGCCATCCGAGCCGCTTGATCATGACAGGCACAGAGCGTAGCCGTCGCGGTACGGCCTGCGAGAATGGCGTGATCAACGTCGCCGGTAAGTGTTGTTCCAGCGGCGAGTAAGTCTTTCCGTCACGAAGGGCGGCGAGAGGGCGGGTCGGAGGTGGTGGCCACGGTGGACGGGGCGCGGCCGGCGGCCATGCTGGTGAACGTGACGGTGACCAGTACCGTGATGATCACGCCGAGGGACACCAGGGTGGGGATCTCCGGGATCCGCGGCCAGATGCCGTGCGCCCAGTGCAGCACCAGCTTGACGCCGATGAACGCCAGGATGATGGCCAGGCCGTGGTTGAGATGGCGCAGCCTGGCCAGCACGCGCTGCATGACGAAGTACAGCGCCCGCAGGCCGAGCAGGGCGAAGGCGTTGGTGGCGAAGACCAGGAACGGATCTTCGGTGATGCCGTACACGGCCGGGACGGAATCGACGGCGAAGACGATGTCGGTGCCGAAGACCGCCACCATGGCGAGGGCCAGCGGCGTCAGTGCGCGGCGGCCGTTCTCACGGACCACCAGGCGCGAGCCGCGGTAGTCGTCGGTGACCGGCATGAGGCGGCGCAGCAGCCGTACCGAGCGCATCCGGGAGATGTCGATCTGCTGCCCGTGCCCGGCGAGGGCGTCCCTCAGCACCTTGCCGGCCGTGACGATCAGGATGGCGCCGAACAGCAGGAACGCCCACGTACCGCTGCGCAGTACGGCGGCGCCCAGCGCGATGAAGATCGCACGTAGCGCGAGCGCGCCGATGATGCCGTACAGCAGCACCCGCTGCGCGTAGATGCGCGGGACGGCGAAGGCCGACAACAGCAGCATGAACACGAACAGGTTGTCGATCGACAGCGACTTCTCCACCACGAACCCGGTGTAGAACTCCACCGCGACGCCGGTCCCGAACGCCTGCCACAGGTACACCCCGAAGGCCACGGGCAGCGCGAGGTAGAACACCGACCAGGTCACGGCCTCGCGCATGCGCACTTCGTGCGGGCGCCGGGTCAGCAGGAAGTCCGCGCCCAGAAGCAGGGCCAGCGCCGCCAGCGTGACCGCCCACAGGGCGGGTGATCCGATGGTGGTCGCATCGGCGGGCTGAGCGAACACCGCAACGGGCATGGAGCCTCCTCGAACGCGTTCGGCCGTCCGAGGTCTCCTTCACCCGCGGCTCGCGCGGGCGTCCGCCCGGGGACGTCAACGTCACGTCCGTACTGACCGGGCCGGCCCTTGGGAAGTACTCCCCTCGCGGCCAGCCTAGCCAAAGACCCTGGTCATCCCGTGGTGGGTTCGCCCTTGGCGCGGCGGATCGCGTCGCGGGCCCGGTCCATGATCGCGATGGGGGTGCCCATCAGCACGTTCTTGGCCGCCGACTCGGTGCCCGGATGCGGGTGCGTGGGCGCCAGGGCCTCCGCCGCCTTGACGGCCGCGGCCATCCCCCGCCGTTCGGCGTCGCTGGTGTGGGCGCGCAGCTTGGGGAACTCGTACCGCTCCTCGCTGCGCGCGTGGGCCTCGACGGCGGTGCGGAGCAGCAGCAGGTTCTCCATGAAGGCGGGATCGTCGGCCCCGGCCTGGTCCATCCGCAGCAGGAGCTGCTTGGCCTCGTTCTCCTCGGTCAGGCGGTCGTCCACGACGGCGCCACCGCCGTCCAGTTTGCGGCGGGCGTAGGGGTGCACGACCTCCTCTTCGGCCGTCTCGTGTACGGCCAGCAGCCGTACCAGCCGCCCGAACACCTCCGCCCGCCGCTCCGCGGGCGCCTGCTCGACCTCGTCGAACAGGTCCCGGATCAGCGCGTGCTGCGCCAGCAGAAGATCGATGACATCCGCCTCGTCCATTCGCTCGGGAACCGTCCGCTGCTCGACCATGTCGCTCTCTCCTCCGCGGGTCGCCTGGTGGTGCGTGAACACCGCGGGGCTCTACCCGGCTAAGGGCGGGGCACTCGCGCCCGGTACGTCACTTTCGCCATCGAAGAGGAAACATCTGGACGGTGACCGGCTCGTATACCGAATGCGGAGATGACCGCAAGATTTCCCTGTCTACCCACGGGTAGGCCGCGCGATGGGCTCCTGCCGCCGTCGAGGGCCCGAAAGCCGAGAGAGTGAGGCACGGATGTCCTTCAACCCATTGCGCGAACGCGGAATCCCGCTGGACCGGCAGGTCCGCAACTGGCGGGAACTCGATGTGGCCCCCATCGATCCCGACCATTCCGACCCCTACACCCGGTGCCGGATCATCACCATGAACGGCATCGAGGTGGAGGCCATCCTGTTCAGCCACCAACTGGCCAGGCACTGCCCAGACATCGACATCAAACGACACCTGGCCCGGGTCCGCTACATCGAGGCCCAGCAGCAGAAGGCGGTCAACTGGCTGCTGCCCGGCCTGGCCTCGGTACTGGAGACCACGCTCGCCTACGAGCAGGTCGCGGTGGACCTGACCGCCTGGGTGGCCCGGATGGAACCGGACGAATACCTCAAACAGGCCTACCAGTTCGGCGTGCTGGAGGACTTCGACCACCTGTACCGGTACGCCAACCTCTACGAGATGATCGAGCACCGCAAGGCCGAGAAGATCGTGGACGCGCTGACCGAGGTCATGCCCGGCCGCCCGACGTACCTGCACCACCGCGACCCCGTGGACAACATCCGCGAGCCGTACGACAAGACCGCCGCGGCCCCGGTCTCCAAGCTGCACGCGCTGACCATCATGGCCGCCGAGCAGCAGACCATGAACTTCTATATGAACGTCGGCCCGCTCTACATGGAACCGATCGCCCGCCAGCTCTACCAGGAGATCGGGCTGATCGAAGAAGAGCACGTCACCCACTACGAATCACTGGTGGACCCGGGCGAGACCTGGTGGGAGATGCTGCTCAACCACGAATACAACGAGTGCTACCTCTACCACTCGTTCATGGAGACCGAATCCGACCCGAGGGTGCAGGCCATCTGGGAACTCCACCTGAACATGGAACTGGAGCACCTGCGCCTGGCGGCGGAACTGTTCAAGCGGCACGACGGCCGCGACCCGGAACAGGTCCTCGCCCCCGAACTCCCCAAGCCGGTCACCTTCGAGCCGAACAAGGACTACATTCGCGAGCTGATCGCCACGCAGATCGACTACACCACGCTCGGCACCGGGTACGTGCAGGAGGCGCACGAGCGGTTCGAGAAGATGCAGGAGCAGATCATGGGCGGGGAGCGCGCGCCCAGCGAGCGGGTGATCGAGGACAACGTCCACAAGTCCGGCGAGGAGTACCGGCTGGAGACCAACGGCCCGCACCCGGTGCACAGCCTGCGAATGAACCGCTGAAACAGCCATATCCCGCCGGTTATGGACTTCTGGTACACCGACGCCAGTGGCAACTACGACGACACCGGGGACGATTTCCGCGGGCGCCGCCCCCATCGGGGCGGCGCCCGCGTCAGATCCGGGACAGCACCCGGTCACTGACGAAGCACAACATCCCGTACTCCCCCGCCCGCCGCCGGGCGAAGTCCGCCAGTTCGTCGCTGTCGGCGTAGTCCAGGGCGTACAGGTCCACGTCCAGCCCGAGCAGCCGTTCGGCCACCGAGGCGTGTACTTCGAGCACGTCGTCCGGCCAGCGCGCGTACCCGTCGGTGTTCACCCAGCGGGCCGAGAAGGACTCGAACAAGATCCCGTCCACCAGGTCCGCCAGCTCGGGCAGCAGCCCGAAGCCCCGGTTGGCCAGCAGGTAGTCGGGCCCGGCCTCCTCCTTGACGGCCGCGATCAGGGTCAGCAGGTGCGGCAGGTCCTCCGGATAGGTCTGTTCCAGGTTGAGCGTGTCCAGGAACAGCCCGCCGAACCCTCGCGCCATGGCCCTGCGCGCCTGGGCCACCACATGCGCAACCCATCGCGGATCTCCGACGTGGACGAACGCGCCGCCCCAGTCGGGGTTGCGCTCGGGGCGCTGCCAGGGGGCGGGCGGCCCGACGTCCTCCGACAGGGACAGGTACCCCAGCGTCTGGACGCCGCGCGCCTTGAGCAGGCTCAGCTCCACCTCGGTGTAGAAGTCGGCCTGGAGGACGACCTTGCCGAAGCGGGAGAGCCGGTCCAGTTCCCCCGCCCCGTAGTAGAACGCGATGGGCAACATCACGCCTCCCGGTACCAGGCGAAGGTCCGGCGTACGCCTTCCTCCAGGGAGACCCGCGGCTCGTGGCCGGTGAGCGCGCGCAGCCGCGACAGGTCGGGGCAGCGGCGCGCGACCGAGCCCGGCGGGGCCGGTACCTGCCGCATGACGGGGGTGTGCCCGGCGATCCTGAGCACCAGTTTGGCCAGGTCACCGATGTTGGTCTCGGCGTCGTTGCCGATGTGCACGATCTGCCCGGCGGCCTGGGGGGCGTCCATGAGCCGCAGTACCGCCTCGACGGCGTCGTCCACGTAGCAGAAGGCCCGGCTCTGGTCGGCCCCGTACAGCAGGAAGGGGTCCTCACCGCGTGCCGCGCGCAGGGACAGTTCGGGGATGACGTGGTCGGCCCCCATCCGCGGCCCGTAGACGTTGTGGAACCGGCCCACCACGGCAGAAAAGCCCTTGGCCCGCGCGGCGTGCAGTACCGCCGCCTCGCCGAGCATCTTGCTCATGGCGTACGTGAACCGCGCCGCCGCCACGTCCTCGATCATCAGCGGCACGGTCTCCGGCGTGGGCACCGGGACCACGCCCGCGCTCACGCCCCCCGCGTACACCTCGCTGGTGGAGGCGAAGAACAGCCGCTCGCCCGCGCCGATCCACTCCAGCAGATTGAGAAGGGCCAGGGTGTTGACCCTGATGACGCGAGTCGGCTCGGACACCACGTTGCGCACCCCGACGACCGCGGCCAGCATGTGGATCTGGTCCCAGCCGCGTTCGATGGCGGCGTAGGCCGCCGGATCGGTGAGGTCGGCCGAGCGCAGGTCGATCCGCCCGGCCAGTTCGGCCAGCGCCGTGTCCCTCGCGCCGCGGGAGAAGTCGTCCACGACGGTGACGTCGTGCCCGGCGTCCACCAGCCTGCGGGTCAGGTGCAGGCCGATGAAACCGGCGCCGCCCAGAACCAGGACCTTCATAAGGCGGCCTCCCCGGCGACGTACCCGATGCCGGCGTACCGCACGCCGTACCTGGTCACGGACGCCTCGTCGAGCACCCGCCAGGCGTCGAAGATCACTCGCAGCTCGGAGTCGGCCAGCCGCAGATCGACGGCGAGGTCCCGGTAGTCGGGGTGGTCGTTGATGATGATCATCGCGTCGGCCGCGGCGAACGCCTTGTCCAGGCTGACCGGCTCGCCGCCGTAGCGGCGGATGACCTCGTCGGCGACCAGCGGGTCGTGTCCGAGCACCCGCATGCCCGCGGCGGTGAAGACCGGCATCATGTCGGCGATCGGCGTGCCGCGCATGTCGTCGGTGGCGGGCCAGCCCTTGTAGGCCCAGCCGAGCACGGACAGGGTGATCCCCGCCGTCGTCCCGAATGCCTGGCCGATCAGCTTGACCAGCCGCTCGGCGACGTGCCCCGGCAGGCGCTCGTTGAGCGCCCGGGCCCCGCCCACCAGGTACGGCCGCCGTTCCGGCCGGGTGCTGGCCATCATCAGGTACGGGTCCTTGGACAGGCATCCGCCGCCGACGAACCCCGGTTTGGACAGGTCGGGCCGCGGATAGCCGACGTTGGCCGCCTTGATGACCTCCAGCGGGTCCAGTCCGTGCTGCTCGGCGATCAGCGCCACCTCGTTGCCGAAGGCGTAGATCAGGTCGGTGTGGCAGTTGTTGGAGAGTTTGACCAGCTCGGCGGCTTCGAGGCTGGAGACGGGCACGATCCGCTCGGCGAGCCCCTGGAACAGGTCGATGCCCGCCCGCAGGCTCTCCTCGTCCAGGCCGCCGATCACCTGGGGCAGCGCGACCAGCTCGCGCAGCGCCTGCCCCTGGATCGTCCGCTCGGGGGCCATGACCAGCCGTACCCGGCCCCACCGCGCGGCCAGTACGTCGAGCACGACCTCACGGCTGGTCCCGACCGGTACCGTGCTGCGGACCACGACCAGCGTCTCCGGGCCGCACCTGGCCGCGACGTGCTCGGCGGCGGCGGCGAGGTTGCGCAGGTCGGGCCGTCCCGTGGACAGGTCCACCGGCGTGGAGACGGCGAGGACGACGGCGTCCAGGGGTTCGGCGGTCAGGTCGCCGGAAACGGTGATCCGCTCACCGAGGTGGCGCTGGAACGCCTCGGCGACGCCCGGTTCGTAGAGGTGGACCCGCCCGGCGGACAGCGCCGCCACGACGCCCGGGTCGGTGTCCATACCGTGGACACGGTAGTCCTTGCCGGCCAGGGCCGCGGTCAGCGTCAGCCCAACGTAGCCCAGACCGACAACGCCGACTGTCTTCGGCATCTCGTGCTCCTTTCTCCGCTCGTCTCATGCGCAGGGGGGACTGACGCGGTCGAGGGCGACCACGGTGACGTTGCCCGCGAATCCGTGCCGGCGGTGGCCGGCGCAGGCGGCCCGGACGTTCGCGGGCCGGGTGGCGTAGTCGGTGGCCAGTACGGCCTTGCCCTGGCGGCGCAGCGCCAGCGTGTCGGCGAGGTTCTCCCGGCACCAGCTCGCCGTGCAGCGCCGGTCGGTGGCCTGGTAGAACAGCTCCTCCATGCCGATGCCGTCGATGGCGGCGGTGTAGCCGGGGTGGTGGCGCAGCTCCGGCGAGTTCTGCGGGACGACCTGGAAGCCGGGCCTGGCCTGCTTGACGTACCGGCTGATCCTGACGATCAGGCCGGTCATCTTGCGGCCGAGGGTGTGCCGGGTCTCGCCCGGGACGAGCGACAGGTCGATCTCCTCGTACGCCAGCGGGGTGTCCAGGTACACCCCGTCGAAGCCGGCCCGGAGGGCCTGGTCGAGCCGGGGCTTGATCACGCGCGACCACCAGGCGGGCTTCCAGTAGCGGACGAAGCGCTCGTCCGGCCAGTCCGTCCAGGTGTTGAGCGTGAGGTCATCGGCGTACTCGGACCTGAACCGCTCGATCGAGCCGATCTCCATGTAGGCCAGGACGCGCTTGCCGGTCTTCTTGACCCGCGCGATCTCGGCGGCGGTGAAGTAGCCCGCGGTGGTCCCGTCGCGGGACAGGTCGATGATCGCGAGCGGCTGCGGCGCACGGGCCACGGCGTCCAGGCGGCCCTTGGGGTAGCCGTCCAGGACGTACGTGAACGAGGTGACCCCGCTCAGGCCGGGCGCGGGCGGGACGGCCGCCGGGCAGCCGAGCAGCCCAGTTGGTGACACGGCCAGCAGCGCCGCCACCAGCAGGCTTCTCATGCCATCGCCTTGACCGACTCGGCCAGCGAGTGCCGGGGCCGCCAGCCGAGCACCCGGCCGGTCCTGGTGATGTCGGCCCTGCTCCAGTCCACGGCCGGTGACCTCGCCGAGGTCGTGCCGCGCTCGCGCAGCTCGCCGTCGTAGCCCATGGCCTCGGCCAGCAGCCGCACCGGCTCGCGGACCACGACGGACCGGCCGCTGCCCACGTTGAGCACCCGTCCCGGCAGTTCAGGCAGTTCCGGCACGAAGGCGGCGCGTACGACGGCGTCGGCGACGTCGCGGACGTCCACGAAGTCGCGGAACGCGCCGAGCGGGCCCAGCTCGATGTGCGGGGAGCGGGCGGCGAGGGCCTGCCCGATCAGTTCGCGCGCCCGGCCGAGCACGTTCTCGGCGGACGTGCCGGGCCCGATCGGGTTGAAGATCCGCAGCGTGACACCGTCCACCCTGCCCTCCTGGGCCGCCTGGCCGACCAGCAGGGTCCCGGCCAGATGGCCGACGCCGTAGGCGCTCACCGGCCGGGCCGGGGCGTCCTCGCCGGTGGAGGTCCCGGGGACGCCGGGGCCGTACTCGGCCGCCGAGCCGAGGCGGACGTACCGGGCGGAGGACTCCGCCGCCGTCATGGCCTCGATCAGCAGCGCCGAGACGCCGGCGTTGCCGCGCAGCAGTACGTCGTACCCGCCGCCCATCCGGCCCACGCAGTTGATCACCGCCGCCGGGCGGACCTCGCAGAGCAGCCCGGCCGCCTCGCCGGGCGAGGCCCGCAGCAGGTCAAGGGTGTTCCTGCCGGGGCACACCACGCGGAGCCGCCTGGTGTCGGCGGCGAGCCTGGACCGCACCTCGCGGCCGAGGAATCCGGTCGCGCCGAACAGCAGCACGGTGGTCATCGCACCGCCTCCGAGGGCAGCAGGAGCGGCTTGAACTCCTCGAAGTGGGCGTTGGCCTCGTCGTAGTCGTCGGGGCGCCCGATGTCCAGCCAGTAGCCGTCGAACTCGTACACCCCCGGGTACTCGGCACGGGCGAGCAGGTCGAGCACCAGGTCGTCGAAGCCGAACGAGATGCCCTCCGGGTAGCGCGCGATCGTCTCGCGGGACAGGGCGTACACGCCCATGCTGACGAGGTAGCTGAGCAGCGGCTTCTCCCTGAACCCGACGATGCGCCCGCCGTCGGCCTCCAGCACGCCGAAGTCGATCTTCACGACCCGGGGGGAGGTCGCCACGGTCAGCGGGAGATCGGCCGCCACATGCCTGGACAGCAGGTCCGCGTAGTTGAGCGTGGTGAGCACGTCCCCGTTCATGACCAGGAAGTGCTCGGGCAGCCGCTGCCTGATCGGGAACAGCGGGCCGATGGTGGACAGCGGAGCGACCTCCTCGGTGAAGTCCACGGCGAGGCCCCACCGCGACCCGTCGCCCACGAACGCCCTGATCAGCGGGCTCAGGTGGCCGACCGCCAGCGTGGCGTGGGTGAACCCCTGCGCGTGCAGTTGCCGCAGGATGATGTCGAGGATGGCGTACTCCTCGCCGATCGGCACCAGCGGCTTGGGCAGCGCGGAGGTGTACGGCCGCAGGCGCACTCCCTTGCCTCCGGCCAGTATGACGACGTGCATGACGCACCTCACTTCGTATCGATCAGCAGAACCGGTGCACGTCCCTGAGGCCGGATGCCGCGAGGACGAGCAGTAGCAGCAGGAACAGCGCCGCCGCGCCGAGGAACAGCCCGACGTCCGCCAGCGGCACGTGAGCCGCGGGCAGCAGCAGGCTCGTACCGGGATGAACGGCGAGCGCCATGCCCTGCGCCACGCACAGGAGCACCACCTTGCCTTGGTTCGCGAGCAGGAAGCCCAGGAAGTACGCGCCGCCGACGGTCACGTGGGCGGCGGCCATGACCACGCTCTCGTGCGAGAGCGCGCCGGTGGCGTGCAGGAAGGCCAGCGGCAGTACGGCCAGCACGGACAGTGCCAGCAGGCACAGCACCACTCCCCTGGCCAGCGCCACCGCCGCCCTCCTGATGAACTCGGCCGGATAGCGCACCCGCCGGATCAAGGCTCTGGCCTCGTCCTCGAAGGCGTGCGCCCGGTACTCCAGCACGCCCATGCCCAGGACCAGCCCGGCGCCCGCCACGGCGATGTCGATCCGGTCCAGCACATAGGGCGCCTCGGCCTGCAACAGGAAGGTCGCGCTGAGCAGGCTGTAGACGAACGACGGCAGCAGGCCGCGCAGGTCGGCCCGGAGCAGGGTGCGCAGCGCGGGCTCCTTCTTCGTGGTGCGCAGCGTGAGACGTACGGCCGCGCCGGTGATGGCGGCGACGCAGGCGACGCCGAGACAGACGGCGAACAGCGCGGCCTCCGGCTCGCCGACGCCGATGTAGACCACGCCCGCCGCCGCCGCGGGCAGCATCAGCACCGCCAGCCGCTTCTCCCGCCGGTACAGCAGCAGGATGCCGGAGGAGAGTTGGAAGGCCATCTGCGTCGCGCCGAGCGCCACCAGCGCCGCCGGAGCGTTCCGGTACAGGGCGAGCGTGGCGGACATGAGCACGCCCGCGAGCACGCCCAGCAGCAGCCCGGACCGCAGCACCCGGCCCGCCGAGCCGGGCATGCCGCGGCCGATCAGCGAGTACGCGATCTGGGCCGCGGTGCTGCTGAGTATCCAGCCGAGACCGGTCGTCAGGACCATCCCCGGCATCAGCCAGCGCGCTCCCACCAGCCCGGACGCGGCCGGGAGCAGCACCGCGGGCAGGGCGTAGAGCAGCCCGTGGACCATCTGGGCCGCCGGGCGGGCCCTGGGCAGCACCTCCTCCGTGGCCGGGCCCGGCTCGCGGGTCTCGGCGATCCGCGAGTAGGCCGCGGCGGCCAGCGAGAAGACGTCCGGATGCCCGTACCGCTCGCGGGCGATCTTGTCGTTCAGCCCCTGCGATTCGAGGATGGCGGCCACCTGCTGCGCCTCCACCGCCCTGGACATGAACGTACCCACCGATCCGATCAGCTCGTCGATCGACCGCGGTGCCGTGCCTCCCGCGTCCGCCGTCGTCATGCCCGCGCCGTCGCGGGCCGCACCAGTTCCTCATAGACGCCGCGGTAGTCGTCGAGCGACTGCCGCAGGGTGAACCGCTCCATCACGCGGGCGCGGGCGTTCCCGCCCAGCCGCTCCCGCAAGGGTGCGTCGAGCAGCAGCCGGGCGAAGGCGTCGGCGGCGGCGGCGTGGTCGCGGGGCGGCACGATGAGCCCGGCATCGCCCACCGCCTCGGCCACGCCGCCCACATTCGTGCACACCACCGGCCTTCCGCAGGCCATGGCCTCCACCACGGTGTAGGGGAAGCCCTCGGAGATGCTGGTGAGCGCGACGACGTGGCCGGCGTGGTACGCGGCCATCGGGGCGGCCACGCGTCCCTCGAAGACGGCGTGGCCTTCCAGGTCCAGCTCGCGGATCAGGGCCAGGCAGCTCTCGTGGTAGCTCTCGTTGCCCTCGGGCACGCCGCCGAATATCCGCAGCCGGGCGCCCGGCACCTTCTCGCGGGTCAGCGCGAACGCCCGGAGCAGCGTGTGCAGGTCCTTCAGCGGGTCGATCCTGCCCATGAAGACCACCGTCGGCTCGTCCGGTTCGGTCTCGGCCTGCGGGAAGTCGTCCGGCTCGACGCCGTTGTACATGACGTGGATGCGCTCGGGGTCGGCGCCGTTGTAGATCTGCCAGCGCTTGTTGTACGTCGAGTGCGGCGCGATCCGGTCGGCCGCCACGTAGGCCGCGCCGGCCAGCCTGCGGAAGAAGCTGAGCAACAACACCCGCACCGCGTGCGATGCGGGCTCGTTGACATATTGCAGGTACCGCTCCCGCAGGTACACGCCGTGCTCGGACAGCACCACCGGCGTGCCGTACCGCCACTTGGCGGCCATCGCGACCAGCATGCTCAGGCCGTTCATCGCGACGTGGACCAGGTCGGTACGCGGCGGCGGCTCGGACAGCGGGCGCAGCATGTGGCCCATCAGGTGGCCGGCGTTGATCGCGTCGGCCAGGTTGATGCCGTCGGTCCTGGTACCGTGCCACGCGTCCATGACCTGCGTCAGCGACGGGTTGGCGGTGAGGGCGGCCACGAGGTCGCCGCTCTCACCGGCGAGTTCCCAGATCGATTCGAGCACCGCCAGGAACTCCGCGCTGCCCTCGCCCATCACGGCCGGCGCGAGGACCATCTCCAGGAACCGGCCGTAGGCGTCGGCGAAGTCCCGCGCCGGCGACCGGGACCGGCGGCGGGCGCGGGGCTTCCACAGCGGAATGGACACCACCCGGTCGAGGTTGGGCGGCGACTCCCACACGGACCGCTCGGCGCCGTCCACGGTCATCGCCACCACCTCCCAGCGATAGTCGGGCATGCCGCGGATGAGCTGGTCCATCCAGACGCTCACGCCGCCCATCGCGTACGGGTACGTCCCTTCCGAGACGAACGTCACCTTCACGGCCGTACGCTCGCGGGGACGGTGAGCGGGGTCCCCGCGGTGAGCGCGAGGTGGGCCACCTTGTCGCTGCCGTAGGTCTCCGCGCCGGTGGCGTCGGCGTTGGTGGCGAAGACGGAGGCGTCCGCGGCCGAGCTGAACGTGATCGTGCCCGCGGCGGCGTCGTAGACGGCGCTCACCCCGGCCAGGCCGGCGAAGTGCGTGGTGCGGCGGTCGACGTACCGGGCCAGCGCGGTCCAGTCCGGGCTGAGCAGCGGCACGTTGTAGTAGGCGTTGTACTTGTCGAGCACCGCCTGCAACCAGTCGAAGACCAGGCTCTCGCCGGAACCGTAGTCACGCAGGTTGCCCTGGTGGAAGGTGTGCGAGTAGACCGAGCCGGACATCACGTGCTGCATGGCCACGTCGCTCTCGTGGCCGAGGATCTGCTCGTAGGTCTGGTCCACCGGCCAGTAGGGGAACTTGCCGTTCGGGCCGTAGTAGGCGTTGTAGAAGTACGTCTCCTCGTCGGGGGCGGTGGTGTGGTAGGCGATGTTGGTCGGCCAGTCCGGGACTATCGTCAGCGCCGGCTCCATCGGGTGCCTGATGCCGCAGTTGAAGCAGGAGGGGACGTGGCTGGGGAAGGACATGTTGCCGTGCAGGTAGGCGACGCCCACGTCCTTGGCGGCGCGCAGCAGTTCGGGGTTGGAGGCGGCCAGGCCGTGGTCGGTGGGCGGGTCGATGTCGTTGTTCGGGTCGGGGTGGTAGACGCCGAGGCCGGAGTACTCGCCGGTCTTGAGCACGGCCGGGTCCACGGTCAGGCCGATGGCGGTGGCCCTGGTCAGGTTGTCGGCGATCTCGGCGCGGCTGGTGGCGTAGTCGGTGGTGTTCATCTTGGGGTGGGTGAGGGTGTGGTTGACCCAGCGGAAGGCGTCGGCGCGGCAGCGGGAGTAGCTGGTCAGGGCGTCGCGGTCGGGGACGGGCGCGTCGCATGAGGCGGGGGCCTGCGGGTCGGCGTCCTCACCGTTGAAGGGGATGTTCAGCGTGAAGTCCGCGGCCAGCGGGTTGGCCTGGCGGAAGGCATTCTGCTTGTCGTAGGTGCTGACGGCGTCGGCGCGGGTCAGGCGGAAGCCCGGGTCGGTCTCGATCGTGCCGTCCGAGTGCAGGTGGTCGGTGTAGTTGAACCAGTCGTCGATGTCGGTGTTGAGGTAGTGGCGCTGCTCGCCGAGGTACAGGCCGCGGCTGGCCCAGTGGAACAGGCCGAAGGTCAGCAGGTCGGCCTGCGGAAGGTACTGGTTGGAGCTGAACGTCAGGGCCATCCGCTCGCGGCCGTCGGCCGAGGTGGTGCGCACGCCGAGCACGTCGTCGTCGACGGTCAGGATGGGAGTGGCGGCGCAGCCGTCGGCGATCTCGGTGCGGTAGACGTAGGAGAGCGAGATCGGCAGCTCGATGCCGGGCTTGAGGTGGTCGAACGCGGCGGCGCCCTCGGCGGTCAGCGCGGCGCTGATCGGGGTCTCACCGACGCCGCCCTCGCTGCCCGAACGCAGGCAGTAGTCCTCGGGGAAGGTGCCGTAGGGGGTGTAGAGGGAGACCTGGCGGACGCCGTAGTCGCGTTCGTAGGCCCACAGGGCGTTCCACTCCTCGGTGGTGAGCGCGCTGAGGTAGGCGTCGTCCTCGACGTACATCAGCCCGGAGTTGGTGAGCAGGATCGCGTTGTACTTGCCCGCGCCGTCGGCGCCGAGCAGGTCGGCGGCGTTCAGCGGCTGGGTCTTGGCGTGCAGGACGTCGTACTGCGCGCCGACCCGGTCGAGCGCGCTGCGCCAGGTGGCGAGGCCCCAGTCGGTCGCGTCGAGCGCGACGACCAGCGCGCGCAGCCCGACCCGGCCGGCGTTGGCGGCGGCGCGCGCGGGGGCGGAGGTGGCGGCCTTGGTCGAGCGCCACAGCGGGACCTTGCCCTTCTTCACCGGGAGCGGCCCGATCCTGTCCACTTTCGGACGCGCTACGGGCGCCTTGAGCGGCGCGGCGTGGGCGTGGCCGTCGTGCGCGTGGGCTCCGCTCGCGTAGACCGGTCCGATATCGGCGGACACCAGACCGGAAAACAGCACCATCGCACTGACCAGCGCGGTAACTCGCCGAAACCTTGGCGAGTAAGGTCGCCGGGCACACCGGAAGACGTTCATCGAAACTCCCTGAGCACCGAGTGAGGGGCGGGAAACGTGAGTTCGTCAGGAAGTGTCAAGTCCGGGCGTTTCACTTGAGTTTCACAGCGATTTCAAAGGCCGGTTACCATGGGCGGATACCGGCTCTATGATCAGTGCGATACGTTCCGCTGTCCCGCAAGGGGGAGCTGATGCAGTTCGGAATTCTAGGCGTGCTGGAAGTCCTGGTTGCGAACCGCCGATTACCGATTCGCTCCGCCAACCAGCAGATCCTGCTGGCGCTGTTGCTCTGCCACTGCGGCACGGTCGCGCGAAGCGGCCTGCTGATCGATTCGCTGTGGCCGGACGACAACGGCGATCGGGCGAAAAGCCGGCTGCGCCTGCAGCTCCACCGGCTGAGACGCACGCTGGAGGCGGCCGTCGAGATCACTCACGAGTCGGGCGGCTACATCCTGCACGTCTCGCCGGGTTCGGTGGACGCGTGGGAGTTCGAGCAACTGGTCAGGCGGGGCCGTCAGGCGCTGAAGGCGGGCCAGGTGACCAAGGGCGCGTACCTGCTGCGCACCGGTCTGGGCAAGTGGCGCGGACCGGCGCTGTCGGGCCTTGAGGACATCCCGTTCCTCCAGCGGCAGGCGGCCCGGCTGGATGAGGAGCGGATGGCCGCGCTGAGCGACCGCATCGACGCCGACCTGCGCCTGAACCGGCCCGACGACCTCATCGGCGAACTGTTCGCCCTGGTACGCGAGTATCCGCTGCGCGAACGCCTGCGCGGCCAGCTCATGCTGGCCCTGTACCAGAGCGGCCGTCAGGCCGAGGCGCTGAAGGTGTACCGCGACGGGTGGCACATCCTCAGCAACGACCTGGGCCTGGAGCCCTCTCCGGAACTACGGCGCCTGGAGGCGGCGATCCTGACCAGTGACTCATCGCTCACCCTGACCTGGCACACCCGGGGCCACCACACGCACACCAACCGGCATGAACACGGGAAGTACTGCTTGCACTGCTCGCGCTGGCACCGCTGATCTCATGCTTGGCGGATCTTATGCTGTGCGCATGCGGGTAGTCGTAATCGGAGCAAGCGGACATATCGGCTCTTATCTGGTCCCCCGGCTGGTGGACGCGGGCCACGACGTGATCGCGGTGAGCCGGGGGCAGCGGGCCCCGTACCGCCCGCACGGCGCCTGGCGGCGCGTCACGTCGGTGACCGCCGACCGGGTCAGGGAGGAGGCGGACGGCTCGTTCGGGCGGCGCGTCGCCGCGCTGCGACCCGACGCGGTCATCGACCTGATCTGCTTCGACGAGCCCAGCGCCCGGCAGATGGTGGCGGCGCTGTCCGGCAAGGTGCGGCATTTCCTGCACTGCGGCACGATCTGGGTACACGGCCCCAGCATGCGCCTGCCCACCACGGAAGACTCACCGCGGCGGCCGATCGGCGAGTACGGCAGGGCGAAGGCCGCCATCGAGGCGTACCTGCTCGACCAGGCCCACCGCGAAGGCTTCCCGGCCACGATCGTCCACCCCGGCCACATCACCGGACGCGGCTGGGTGCCGATCAACCCGGCGGGCAACCTCGACCTCGCCGTCTTCCAGGCGCTCGCCGACGGCACGGAGGTGACCCTGCCCAACCTGGGCATGGAGACCCTGCAACACGTCCACGCCGACGACGTGGCACGCCTGTTCATGGACGCCCTCGCCACCCCCGCCAACGCGGTCGGCGAAAGCTTCCACTCCGTCGCCCCCACCGCCCTGACCCTGCGCGGCTACGCCGAGGCCGTCTCCGGCTGGTTCGGCCACGAGCCGCGCCTGACGTACCTGCCCTGGGACCAATGGCGGCACACCGTCTCCGAACGGGACGCCGAGATCACCTACGACCACCTGGTCCACAGCCCGCACTGCGGCATGGACAAGGCATCCCGCCTGCTCGGCCACCACCCCCGCCACACCTCCCTGGAGGCCGTCCGCGACGCCGTGGAAGAACTGATCGCCACCGGCCGGCTCAATGTCAAGGAGTGATGTCGAGAACCCGCCCGCCGTTCCGACCTGCTGGTGAAACGACCACCCACGGGAAGGAACGGGACATGTCCCGCAACATCGAGACCGTCAACAGGTACCTGGACGGCTTCCGCAAGAACGATCACGCCCAGATCCTGTCCTGCCTGACCGACGACATCGAGTGGACCGTCTTCGGCGCCTTTCGCCTGAGCGGCAAGGACGCCTACGACAAGGCCATCGACGGCCCGCCCGAGTTCGTCAACCCCCCGCACCTCGAGGTCGTCCGCATGGTCGAACAGAACGACGTCATCATGGCCGAACTCACCGGCACCGTCCGCCGCACCACCGGCGGCGAAATGCGCATGTCCATGGCCGAGGTCTTCATCATGCGCAACGCCAAGATCGCCGAACGCCGCGCCTGGGTCATCGAACTGAAGGAAAACGACCACCGCTGACCGATTTCTCAGCCACGGGATTGAAGCGGGCCTGCCGCCAGCGAGTGAAAGGCAGGCCCGCATGGTTGATCCCCCACAACAGATTCTGCCAGCCCCAGGCGACTGCCGGACGGCATTCACGAATATCCACCTCCAACGACCTGGAACCCCAGCCAGGTTTCCACCAAATTGGAGGTGATTCATGGTTGCCATTCTGGATTGGCCCGACATGTCAGAGAATCGGCCCGCGCACCTCTCCCTGGAGACGGCCTCTTGGAACACCTCCGGCGAGACTCGGGCGAAGGGTCTTCAGGCTACCTTCACACGGAACCGTGACGTCCGCCCAGCGTGGCCGGGACTCCTGGCGATAAATGAAACCGTCGACCCGATAGGGCACTTCGTCATCCGTCGCCGCTATGCCGTCGGCGGTGGCGGCGGCGACCGCAGGCATTTGCCGGCACCATCGGCCCACCAGCCATTGCACAGATGATCAGCGAAAATGTGATCTAGAGCCCATCCAAACTAGGTTCAGCGGGGCTATTTCGCCACATGTCGGCAAATAGGGATTATTGGGGGGCGTCCTCAACGACCCTTATCGCAGGGAGTGTGAACTCCTCTTGGAGGAGGTCGGCGAGGGTGGTCAGTTGGGGGGTGGGTGGTGTGCAGATGAAGGCGAGTTGGGACGGGGCGGGGAGCCGTCGATGGGGAGGTGGCGACGTCCTGGTCGGCGCCGGTTCGGCCCTCGGCTGCCGGGACCGCAGGCCGTACGACCTGGTGGCAGTGGGTGGCGGTCGCGGTGTTGTCGTTGAGCACGTTCGTGGTCGTGACGTCGGAGATGCTGCCGGGCGGCGTGGCCGGGGCGGCCGGGGCCGGGGTCGCGCTGTGGGGAGTGGCGTACGGCGGTCTGTCGGTGGCCGGTCAGGTCCCGGATGGCCCGGTCGGCGCCGGACCGCGTCGAGCAGGTGACCGGGCTGTACATGGGCGTCTTCACCGCCGCCATCGCGCTGGGCGCCTACCTCGGCGGCGTCGTGGTGGAGGCGGCCGGGATCACCGCGCCGCTGTGGGGTGCCGCGGCTCTCGCGGGCACGGCCCTCGTCGCCGGGCTCGCGGAGAAAGTTCGGGGCGGCGTGTAGAGGCGGGGCGGGTGGCTCCGACCTCCTCGTGAAGGCGGCGCCGGAGGGGTGCCGCGGAGCCAGGAGGCAGCGAGAGATGAGCAAGGTCAAGTGTGACATGGCGATGTCGCTCGACGGTTACGTGACGGGCCTGAACCAGAGCCTGGAAGAACCGTTCGGTGAGGGCGTGGGGCAGCGCCTGCACAGGTGGATGTTCGAGGAGGCTGAGCGGCACTCCGAAGTGCTCGACGACATCACCGCGGCCGGGGCGTTCATCATGGGCCGCAACATGTTCGGGCCGGGCCGGGGCGCCTGGGACCTGGAGTGGACGGGCTGGTGGGGCGAGGAGCCGCCGTACCACGCGCCGGTGTTCGTCCTCACCCACCACGCGCGCGAGCCGCTGGAAATGAAGGGCGGTACGACGTTCGGCTTCGTCACCGAGGGGATCGAGGCGGCCCTGGCGCAGGCGCGCGAGGCCGCGGGCGACCGGGACGTCGCCATCGCCGGGGGCGCCGCGACGGTGAACCAGTACGTGGCGGCGGGGCTGATCGACGAGCTGCGCCTGCACATCGCGCCCGTGATCCTGGGCCGCGGCGAACGGCTCTTCGACGGCGTTGGGGAGATCGAGCTGCGGCCGGTCGGTGACCCTTGGGGCACGGACCTGGTCACCCATGTGACGTATCAGGTGGTCCGGTAGCCAGGTGGGTCAGCGATGGGGGCCGGGCGCGGGTGGGTGCGTACGGACGAAACCGTACCGTTCCAGCAAGTCGATGAACTGGTTGCCGGTGTCGGTGAGGACCTGCCCCGCCCCTCGGCACAGGGCGCAGATCTCCTGCTGGTAGCTGAGCGGGCGGGCGTCCATGTGGTCGTCGATCGCCCGTTCGGCCTCCGCCACCGCCGGCGGAATGTCGATGGGATGGTGCTGACCTGGCTCGCCCTGAATGTCGATCACCTCGCCCAGGCCGGTGACCGGGGTGTCCGGGGGAAGTCCCCCCTCCTGCCGGGCGCGGCGGGCGGCGTCGGCGAGCTCCTGGAGGCGGGTTCGCCAGGGCTCCCAGGCGGGATCGACGCGGCTTCCGGTGCCTCCGCAGGTGGCACAGGGTTGTTCGAGCTCGTCGAGGAGGGAGTGGCGATCGGGATCGTCGCCGGGTTGTGCAGGGTTCACATCGCGGACGGTACGCGCGCGCATGGCGGCCAACAAGACAATCACCCCAAGGCACGGCAAAGAGTATGTAATACCCCTTTTAGGGGATGAGTGGGTACAGAGTAGGCAAGTGGTTGCGGACTGGGCTCTGTAACCCCTATAACTGGTTACATGGCACTGAGCTGGAAACTTGTGATCGACAGCAGAGATGCGGCCACGCTCGCGGACTTCTGGGCGGCGGCGCTGGAATACGAGGTGGAGGACCCTAGCGCGCTCATCGAGCAGTTGCAGGGCGCGGGCCGGATCGGTGAGGAGGCGATCGTCGAGCATCGTGGCCGCAAGATCTTCCGCGGGTACGCTGCGGTCCGTCATCCCGATGACCCGTTCGACGCGGTCAGCGGCGTCGGCCGGGGGCGGCGGCTGCTCTTCCAGGAGGTGCCCGAGGGCAAGTCCGGCAAGAACCGGCTGCACATCGACGTCCACGGCGAGCCCGGTGGGCTCGACAAGCTGGTGAACCGGCTGGAGGGGCTGGGGGCGACCCGCGTCCGCGAGGTCGACCAGGGGCCTGCCGGGCACTGGTGGATCATGCTCGACCCCGAGGGCAACGAGTTCTGCGCGACGTAGGCGGCGCTCGGCGACTGGCGTTCACGTCCCGGCCGGTTGATCATTCATGGTGAGATATCCGGCATGGAGCGCGCGAGGCAATTGGTCGGCGAAATGCTTGTCTATTTCCTCGTGGTGCTTCTGCTCAGCGGCGCCTTCCTCGCCTTCCACTACTCCCCCGGCGGCGGGACGGTGGTCTACACGGGCGAATATGAGCCGCTGCGGGGCGTTGAGATGAGCGGCGCGTACGCGTCGATCCTGAGCCTCGGCTTCGACGTGCCGGGCGGCCTGTTCGTCCGGAGGCTGCACTTCAACGCCACCGTCCTGCTCGCGCTGGGGACGGTGGTCTGGGCGCTGCTGGGCCGTCTGCGGTACGCGCCCGCGGTGCTCGGCCTCGGGCTGTGCCTGGCCGGCGCGCTCGCCGGCTTCGGGTCCGCCGACGACCTGCTCTCCGGCACCGTGCTGGGCCGGGTTCCCGCCGTGGTGTGGTACGGCCTGCACCTGGTGACGGCCCTGGCCCTGGGCGTCACGCTGGTGGTCTCCGCGCGCCGGGAGGCGGCGCGCGCCCCGAGGACTCCGGGTTTCGTGGCGCTCACCCTCGCGCTCAGCGCCCTGCTCCTCCTCTGGGGCTGAGCTGGGCTGAGCCGGGGCTGAGCTGGGCTGAGCCGCCCTCGGCGGAATTGTCGGTCGCGTCTTCTACCTTTTCATCGAGGCTTTGAGCGAGGCCAGAAAAGACGCGGAGGTTCCAGTGTTCCGTCAAGGAGACATTCTGCTCATGCCGGTCGCCGCCGAGGCCGTGCCCGAGCGGCTGGTGGCCGCGCCGCGCGATGAGCGGGGCCGGCTGGTGCTGGCGCTCGGCGAGGCGACCGGCCACGCGCACGCCGTGCCGGGGGCGGGCACGCTGCTCGCGCGGCGCGGCTCCGACATGCCGGAGTTCCTGCACCTGCCCGAGGGCGGGCGGCTCGTGCACGAGGAGCACGCCGCCATCTCCCTGCCCAAGGGGTGGTTCCTGGTCGTACGGCAGCGCGAGTACGTACCGGGCAGCTACGCCCGCTACGTCGCCGACTGACCGGCCGACCCGCCTCCTTCACTCCCCACGAAGTCCACAGCCGACAGCCGAGGAAACCCATGAGCACCCCAGCCCTCTCCCCCGCGCGGGCCGCGTCCGTCGCCGACGCGGTGACCGCGTGGACCACCGTCGCCTACGCCACCGGCCCGGCAGATCGGCCCGCCGCCGAAGAGGGCGTACGGGCCGCCTACCGCGAAGCCGGGCTCGCCGAGCCCGAGCGGTTCATCTGGTTCGCCTCGCCGGCCCAGGCCGCGGTGGCCGCCATCGTCCTCACCGGTTCGGCCGCCGACCGGGGGCGCACCCCGCCGCCGGAAGGTCTCCCGCCCGCGCTGCTCCGCCTCGATCCCGGCTCGCCGGTCCGCGACCTCGTCTTGACCAAGCCCTGGGAGCGCGTGCGCGCGCAGGCGTTGTCCCTGCTCACGCCCGCCGGGTGGGCGGCGGCCTGGGAGTTCGTCGGCGGCGAGCTGTGGCCGCGGGTCAACCGGCTCACCGGCGAGATCCGCGGCGGCATCAGCCGGTCGCTCGCCGACCCTTCCGGCGGCGACGCGCGGGCAGACGAGATCGGGCCGCTGCTGCGCCAGGCGACCCTCGACGCGGTTCTTGGTCAGCACGACGCCCCCTGGCTCGCGTTCTTCGACGGCCTGGCGCGCACCACCGAGCTGGATCTCACCCCGCTCGGCGGGGTGCTGCGGGTGGCGCGGGAGGCGGGCTGGTGGTGGCCGTTCGAGCGGGTCGTCCTGATGTGCGAGCGTCCGGCCGTCCTACACCGCGACGACCTGGGCCGCCTGCACCAGGCGGTGGGGCCGGCCCTCGCCTTCCCCGACGGCTTCGCCCTGCACGCCTGGCACGGCATGCCGGTCCCGGCCGAGTTCGGCGCGGCGATGGCCGACCTGTCGGCCCCGCGTATCCGGCGGGAGGAGAATGCGGAGCTGCGCCGGGTGATGCTCGAACACTACGGGTTCGACCGGTATCTCCGAGAGTCAGACGCGCAGTTGGTCCAGCGCGACGACACCGGCGTGCTCTGGCGGGCCCACCTCACCGATGACGAGCCGCTGGTGATGGTCGAGGTGATCAACTCCACGCCGGAGCCCGACGGCACCAGCCGCACCTACTTCCTGCGGGTTCCGCCCTACGTCACCACCGCCCGGGAGGGCGTCGCGTGGACCTTCGGCCTGCGCGCGGACCAGTACGACCCGGAGCAGCAGACCTGATCGATTCTCCCCTGGTCAATGCGTCGTACCGGCGGGGATGCGTTCGAGCACCCCGCCCGCGAAGACGCGGTAGAGGTCGAGCGGTTCGAGGTGCACATAGCCGATGTGGCAGTCGCACACCGGCAGCGGGCACGGGCGCGGGCGCAGCGCGCGCAGGGCCGACCCGTCGTAGAGGTTGCCGATCGGCCGCTCGACGAAGTGGCACCGGCGTACCGTGCCCTCGCCGTCCACCGACACCACGCTCTGGCCGGTACGGCAGGGCAGCCCGAGGCTGCGGTGCGGTGTCCGGCTGTAGCCGAACAACGGGTCGATCGCGGCCCAGCCGGCCGCCTCCTCGTCGGTGTAGACGTGGCCTTCGGCCGCGTTGATCCACAGGTACACCTCGTCGGGCAGCTCGGCCCGCAGCCGTCTGGCGGGCTCTGCGTGATCGGGCAGGCCGACCACGCCGACACTGAACCGCACCCCGTGGGCGAGCAGTTCCCGGCACTTGCCCAGGAACCGCTCGTGGGTCACCTGGCCCGGGTGGTAGGTCGCCCACAGGGCGAGGGTGTCGAGATCGGCTTCGGCGACCCAGCGCAGCCGACCACTGAGGTTGGTCTGGATGGCCACCCTGCGTACGTGCGGCCGATGACTCAGCTCGATCATCGCGCCGCGGTACCACGACCTGACCAGCCCTTCACCCCACGGCGTGAACAGCACCGAAATGGGAAAGTCCTGCGCCCCGACCCAGCCGGCGAACCGGCCCAGCGCCACCCGATCGGCCCGCAACCGGCCGGGGTCGTCCCGCCGCTTGGCGAACGGGCAGTAGGGGCAGTCATAGTCGCAACTGGCCAGCGGACCTCGGTAGAGCAGGGTCAGCTCATCCGGCCTGGGGGGCCCATCGACCTGCGCCGCCACCACCCGGACACCACCGGCGGCGGCCGTACCCACATGCCGGGACACAGGACCGCCATCGGCTACGTCCACATGCCAGGGCCGGCGGAGATCTCTGCCTGAGGGCACATCCGCACACCCGCACGGAATGTCACTGGCCGCTTCCCTATGTCGGGGCTGGTGGATGGCACCCGCAAGAGGCGTCTCCGCAGGCCCACGCGTTGGGAGGCCATCGGCCGCGGCTGTGTGCCGGGCCGGGTGGATCTCATCTACCGGGAGCACGCCCGCCTGCCTGGGCATGGGCATGTCCCCGGCCTGTCGGGAGCGGATGTCAACGGGCGAGGGCGCATCCGTGCACCTTGACGATGGAATGTCACCGGCCGGGTCCGTGTGTTGGGGGGAGCCGGTGTCGCGTGTCGAGGGGGTGTTCGGGGGGCGGGAGGTGAGGTCCCAGATTGACAGGGGGGCCGATGGGGAGCCGGGGGAAGGTTCAGCGGAGGGCATAGGAGTCCATGAGGTCGCGGACGTGGCTGGAGAACAGGGCCGGGCCGATGGCGTCGGAATGGGCCAGTCCTTCGGGGGTCAGCCGGACGTGGGCCGAATCGTCGGTCACCCAGCCGCGGTCGGCGAACGCCCCCAAGGGGAAGTCGGCAAGGACGTCGGTGCCGAAACGCGCCTGGTAGGCGGCCCGGTCGAGGCCGTCGGCCTGGAGCAAAGACTGGATGAGGTGACGGCGGCGGCGTTCAAGGTCATCGAGTGCGAAGCCGACGTTGGCGACCCCGAAGGCGGCGGCCGGCAACCCCACGAACTCGTCGATGATCGCGCGTACGTGCCGCACGCCCACCGCGTACTCGAAGGAGTAGTGCAGCTCGGCGGTGTAGGACCGGGCGCCGCAACCGAGGCCGACCATGCCGTCGGTCTGGCAGCAGTACTCGGTACCCGATCCGGTGCCGGGCAGCCGGAACATCCGCATGGACACCTGCTCGTACCCCGCGGCCAGCAGGTGATCGCGCCCCTGGCGGTAGAGGCCGAGCCGCTGGTCGTCCCATTCGCGGGCGAGCAGGCCCAACCCGGTGAGCGGCCGGACGTAGAGCGGATAGAGGTAGATCTCCTCCGGACGCCAGGCGAGCGCGGCGTCGAGGGAGTACCGCCAGGTCGCAGGTGTCTGCCCGGCTATGCCGTAGATCAGGTCGATGTTGAGTGTGGGGAACCCGGCGTCGCGGATGGCGGCCAGCGCCGTCTCGACCTCGGCCCGGCGCTGCGGGCGCAGCGCGGCCTTGGCCTCGGTGTCGATGAAGCTCTGCACTCCGATGGAGACGCGGGTGGTGCCGCGCTCGGCGAGTACGGTCAGCCGGTCGGGGGTGGCGGTCGCCGGGGAGGTCTCGATGCCGAGCGGGGTGGCGGCGAGGTCGGCCCCCATGACCTGCTCGGCCAGGTCGAGCAGCCGGGCCAGCTCGGCCGCCTCCAGGTAGGTCGGCGTACCGCCGCCGATCGCGGTGGTGGCGAACCGCGCGTCGTCCGGCAGCGCCTGTCGTACGGCTTGCGCCTGGCGGCCGAGTGCGTCGAGGTACGCGGACACCAGCTCGGCAGGAGCGCCGGTCCGGGTGAACAGGTTGCAGAAGCCGCAGCGCATCTCGCAGAAAGGCACGTGCAGGTAGAGGAAGAGCGCGTCGGTGGGCTCGGCGGCCCAGACGTCGGCGAGCGGGGGCCTCGGGTCGAGCTCGCGATAGGCGGTCTTGTGCGGATAGGCGTAGACGTAGGCTTCGTAGGGCCTCATGGCCATTCCCCCGGCTGGAGCACGAACTCGGAGTAGGGAACCGTCCAAACCACCTCGTGACCGATGCGATGACCGACATATCCGTCTTCGCCGTACGCGGTGCCGTGGTCGGAGCACACGATGGCCAGACACGGCCGCCGCGCGGACATCAGCGCGAACAGCCGCCCGATGTGCCGGTCGACGTATTCGAGCGCGGCGGCGTGCGTCGCGGGCGAGTCGCCGGTCGCGCTGGGCAGGTAGAAGTGGTTCGGCTGGTGCAGGGCGGACACGTTGACGAACAGGAACACCGGCTCGGCGCGGTCGCGTACCGCCACCTCGGCGCACGCGATCTGCTCCTCGAAGGAGACCGGCGAGGTGACCCCGAACTCCGGACGCCAGTGCGACTCGGCGAACAACGACGGCAGCGCGGCCCCGAGCGGTGTCAGCTTGTTGAAGAACCCGACACCGCCGACGCACACCGTGTGATAGCCCGCCTTGGCCAGCCCGTTCGGGAGGTCGGCGGCGTCGAAGACGTAGGTGCCGGGAGCGGTGGTCTCGCTGCCGGGGAAGGCGGCGGCGAACAGCCGGGGGTGCGGGCCGGGCGCGGCGGGGGTGGGCAGGAAACCGGCCAGGATCGCGGCGTGCGCGGCATAGGTGAAGCTGCCCGGCGCGTGCCGGCGCTCCCACGCGCGGCCCGGCAGGGCGCGCGCGAGCGTGGGCAGCCTGCCTGCGGCCAGCAGCTCGGCGGCGACGTCGTAGCGCAGGGTGTCGAGGGTCACCAGGAGTACGTCGTGCGTGCCGACGATCGCGCGCATGTCCCTCACGCCGCGTCCCGGGCCGCGAGGAGGTGGGCCACCTGGGCGGCGTAGCAGTCCAGGCCGGGGGCGCCGCCGTCGGGCAGGCCGGTGAGCCGGGGCAGCAGGTCGCCGAACGCGTTGACCTCGGCCACCGCGAACCGACGCCAGTCGATGCCGACCATGAGATCGACGCCGACCATGACGGAGTGGGGGAAGCAGGCCGCGGCGCTCGCGCATGTCCGCATGGCCCGCTCCCATCCGGCGGGGCCGAGCCGGGCCCTGACCTGTTCGAGGTCACCGCGGGTGCCGCCCAGGTGCAGGTTGGTCATGGGGGTACGGCTGGCGCGTACGACGGCGTGCGTCGGCCGCCCGCCGATCACGACGACGCGTAGGTCGAACACGCGCCCGCCGATGGACGCCTTGGGGAACCACCGCTCCACATGCAGCCCGTCGGGGGCGAGCGCGTCGATGATGGCGGCCACGTCGGCTTCGTCGGTATAAGTACGCACGCGCAATGAATTGTGCATCTCAGGCGCGGTCGGGCCCGAGCCGGAGCGGACAAGCTCGACAGAGGTGACCGCATGGACTTGGGTGCCCCGGACCTGGAGCGCCACGATCCCGGCGGCGGACGAACCATGCGCCGGCTTGACGAACACCCGCCCCCAGCCCACCCGGGCCATCACCTCGCGCAGGTGCACATACCCGGTGATCGCCCCAGGCAATGTGGACGACACCGACGGCCCGGGCGGCCCGAAGTACGCGGATGACTCCGGCGGCCCAGAGGGCGCGGCAGGTACGGAAGGTGCCGACAGGGTGGGCGGCCGGGACCACGTGGACGGCGCAGAGGGCGCGAAAGGCGCTGGCAACGCAGGTGGCCCGGGCGGGGTGGATGCTGCGGTGTGCTCAGGGGACGCCGACGACGCGGAAGACCCGGGCGACGCGGAGAGTACAGAGGGCTCCCGCGACCCAGAGAGCACGGCAGATGCGGAGGGCGACGGCAGGGCGGGCGGCGGCCCGAACGGCGCGGATGACGCGGAGTGCTCAAGGGACGCCGACGACGCGGAAGACCCGGGCGACGCGGAGAATACGGAGGGCTCCGGCGGCCCAGAGGGCGCGGCAGGTACGGAAGGCGCCGACAGGGTGGACGGCCGGGACCATGTGGGCGACGCAGAGGACGCGAAGGGCGCTGGCAACGCAGATGGCCCGGGCGGGGTGGACGCTGCGGTGTGCTCAGGGGACGCCGACGACGCGGAAGACCCGGGCGACGCGGAGAATACGGAGGGCTCCGGCGGCCCAGAGGGCGCGGCA